>VFHU01000008.1 GCA_009391465.1 SAR202 cluster bacterium | reverse complement strand
GGACCATCACTAGGTACGATGACTAATGAACCCACTTTCCAGTCTGCTTTACGAAGATCCGACATATCTTCTTTCGTCCATATCAAGGAAAATCCAGCATCACCACTAAGTAGGACGAGGTTAGCCCCAGGACCATGCCTGTGAGCTTTCTTGTATGTCCCGACAGGAAATTCAGAAATGTGAGCCTTACTCAAATTGCCGGCCATTTCAAACATGGAATTGATACCACCGGCCCCACGTTCATTCCATTCATAAAGCGCCATATCAGGAGCATTCGGCATAAAGTTTGAAGCCCAGATCCTGCGCTTATAAAGTTTCCCGTTCCCACTAAAGAAATCATCCTCACCGCTGTAGCGGCTTTTGAACTGATAATCACAGTTAAAGATGAAGTCATTGTCTGAGAATAAGCGCATGTTACAGGGTGCAGTGGTCACCGCAAGGTAGCGCGCTGGCTCGGCGCCACTCCCGTTGAAATGCTGATACCAAGCATTAAGGGGAATGGAAAAAAGACTTCCTTTCTTCCATTCAAAAGTCTTTTTTTCACTTCCGTCACCAGTCCATATGCTGGTGGCACCAACGCCAGAAATAATATAAACGTACTCTTCGTATACATGGCGCTCTGGCTCAGATTTACCACCAGGGTTTATTTCAATAATTTGTGAATCGTTGGTGAGAACATGGTAAGGAATATTGATAACTGCACCTTTCCCACCTTTTCGTTCCCAGGGACCAAGTTCAATTTTTGACATATCCTCAAAAGCAAAATCCTCAATGACTTTTACTCCTTCAGACTTAAGCCAATCCTTATAGGTGTCCACTAGGCCAAAATCTTCCAAATTATCAGGGGTCGCTGCATATTTGATTGCCGCGTCTGAATCACCTGTAGTCATGGTTAGCTCCTTTCAAGCCTAATATCAATATGTCCCAACCATACGCCTGCTTTCGGTTTCGTGCACACTTGACTGAGATTAAATTGGAGAGCAGACTTTGAGCAAAGGATCTTTTAGGAGGAATCATGGTTATTCAGACACAGAATGCCCTGGATCGGTTCGTTACTAAAGCCCGTGAATTATTTGAAAAAGAAACAGATCTTGATAAGCGCTGGAACGCACTGGCACCAGCATTAGCTGAGTTACTGGCTGATCCTACCGTTATTGAAGCATCCAAACACTGGCCTGATTGTGTCCCGGCTGATGGAAGAGCAGAAAACCTGTTGTTCTACGAAGACCCAGATTATGGGTTTGCTGTTAACGGGCTCACAAAAGGTGCCGCCCGCCAGGGTGTCCCCTCAAGAATCCATGACCATGCGCATATTTACACTCTGTACGGCGTACTCGATGGTCATGAGCGTATTGAGCGTTACGAACGATTAGACGATGGGTCAAAGCCTGATTATGCAGAAATTCGTCTGGTATCAAATAATATGGTTGAGCCAGGTGAAATTGACCTTGTAGGTCCTTATGAAATTCACACCGAAAACACGGTTGGTGAACGCACAGTTGCAGTAATTATACGAAGCGAGAAATCTGGTGGTTTTAATCAGGGTCGCTATATTCCTGAGACAAATCAGTACTACGAAAGTCTAGGTCCTAGGCAAACACCAGTCAAAATGTTTCCATCCAACTAAATGTTTCACTGTACAAATAAAGGGGAGCGTTTGCTCCCCTTTATAATTTAAGCTCCAAATCCAAAATTTCTGCCTTCTACAGCAACAGGGTCAACGTGGTGATTTTCTTTTGTGTGACCAGGGATTGCACTTCCGTCAGGTTTGATGCGAGTTTCACCATCGCCATCTTTTTGCGCACCTACTCGTAACAAGAATAAATTCCGCTCGCCGGTATTAAGGTAGCGATAGTAAGCACCTTTAGGAATCATAATTCCTTCATACTGGCCAAGGATCTTGCCCTCACCATTCTCATCAAAGAAAGTAACCTCGCCTTCTAAAACAACGAAAGCATGATCTTCATTCGTATGAGCATGGACAGCATTTTCACCACCTTCTGCGTTAACTTTCAGGGAAAGCCACAGTAGTTCCGTGCTTGCTAAATCAATATTCAGACGACCTTCTGACAAATAAGGCCCGCTAATCGAAAACGTGGATGTTTTCGGGGTTGGTTTTACTTCTGTTGTCATCACATCCTCCCATGATTTTGTAAAAGCATAGTACGCTCATTTGATGCTTATGCATATACAAGATAAGCAAAATGGCTTAATTATAATCAAGCCATTTTGAGTTATGCAGAAGGATCAGGAATTTTACGCAAGTAAGGTTTTATAGTTTCCCACCCTTCAGGGAATAATTCTTTAGCCTCGTCGTTGCTAACTGCTGGAAGAATGACCACATCTTCCCCTTTTTTCCAATTGGCAGGTGTGGCAACTTTTCCGTTGGCAGTAAGTTGNGCAGAGTCAATAATTCTCAACAATTCATCAAAATTTCGACCAGTGCTCATTGGATAAGTCATACTCATTTTTATTTTTTTATCAGGACCAATCAGGAAAACTGTACGTACNGTTTGGTTATCCGCAGCAGTACGACCTACGCTGGGGTCTGCTTCAGCAGGAAGCATATCGTAAAGCTTAGCTACTTCAAGATTGTTATCTGCAATGATAGGGAAATTAATTTTAGTACCCGCAATATCAGNGATATCTTCTGCCCATTTATTGTGGTCTTCAACATTGTCGACGCTAAGCCCTATGACTTTACAGTTCCTATTATCAAATTGGTCTTTCATCGTTACTACTTGGCTTAGTTCCGTAGCACAAACAGGAGTAAAATCCTTAGGATGTGAAAACAAAACACCCCATCCCTCGCCTAACCACTNATGAAATTTAATAGTCCCTTCGCTCGTTTCAGCGTCAAAATCTGGCGCAATGTCGTTAATACGTAATGACATTCATTACTCCTCAAAAAATATTTCCTNTGGTGAAGGTCTTAANTATACNACAAAGACNCTANTTACTTANNTCAATTTTAATAAAATCNGCGACTCGTTCACCAATAAGAATAGANGTGATATTAGTATTNGCATGCGTTATTGTTGGCATAATTGATGCGTCGGCTATGTAAAGATNTTCGATTCCATGGACACGCAAATCACTTCCCACTACGGACATCGGATTTGATTCAGGTCCCATCATGCAAGTACCAACTCCATGTTGGTAGCTGCCATGCTCACTTTTGGCAAAATCAGCCCAATCTTCATCAGGCCCCGGAGAAATCATTTCTCCATAGTAACCTTCCATTGATTCATCGTTAATTAAATCGTAAATAAACTGCATTGCAGTCAGCATAGCCTTCAGATCTTCAGGATCATGAAGCATAGCATCATCAATTTCAGGAACGTCATTGATATCAGTACTAGTGAATCGAATTCTCCCCCGAGCGCGCTGTTCTATAAGATTGGCAGATACAGGCATTAATGGTGGCATTCCAGGGATTTCTGTAGCAGGTCTTTGGAAAATATGGAAATTGCCAGAAGGTCGAGAGGGATCACTCTTGTACATTAGTCGATAACGAGGAATTACCCAGTCTGTCTCAAAAGTTGAACGACCTTGGAAAGTCATGGTTAACGTAGCATGATCCTGATAATTTTCACCAACGCCTTCACGAATCAAGACAGGTTCAATACCGAGTCGATTTAATTCCTCTTCCCTGCCGATTCCAGAAAGGGTGAGTATTTGAGGGCTGTGATAAACGCCTGCACACAACACTACTTTTGCTGCCTTAACTGTGCAGGATTTTCCATTTTTTCGATAAATGACCTCACTGACTTGACCATCATCGAACTTAAGAAGCTCAACTGGTGCTTCGTCAATAATTGTTAGATTAGATCGATCTCGCGCTGGATCCAAATAAGCGACTACCGTTGATTGCCGGATACCATCCTTAACGTTATAGGCAGAGCCACATACACCAAATGGTTCTGGTACATTCAGATCAGGGCATATAGGCATACCCATACTGACAGCTCGATCAATGAACGCTCTTACTGGCTCAGAAGCCTCCATGTCCAATCGAAATGGACGACGTACGTACAATGGCCCCGAATTGCCATGAATTTCCTGGTCTCCAAAGTCTTCATCCGTCTCAATTCGCTTAAGTATTGGAAGACACTCATCATACGACCAGCCAGGATTACCTAATGCTTCCCATGTATCCAGGTCGCTTTTTGTAGGTCTAACTACAGCCATTGCATTTACTGAAGACCCACCACCCATGACACGGCCACTAACTTTGTAAAACGTAGTGTCGTCATCAGCACGTTGAGTTTCGTACAAAACGACATAGGGTGATTCAAGTACTGCCCTTGTAGCCTGCGAACCATCCGCAATAGATGGTGGCTGAGGTTGAGGATCAGGGCCAGCTTCGAGTAATAAAACATTAATATTCGAGTCTTCGCTAAGACGTGCGGCAGCAGCACATCCTGCTGAGCCTCCACCAATAACTATGACGTCGTAGTTGTCTTGCTCAGTCATTTTTTATGCCTCTACGCGTATTCGCAGGCGGTTGAAAAATTCTTCAATTACCTGCGCTCCTGTTGCACGGATGACCATATCTCCGATTATTGCAAGCCTCCCTTTTATCTTAACTTCAGAGAAATAAGATAATTCTGTATCTTCATTAAGAGGTGCTAAGTCCATAGTTATTTCAGCTGTCATCGTGCTATTGGTCAAAGAGTCTTTCCCTTCAACTTCTGCCTTAAGATGCGTGGGTTCTTCAGCTTCAACGATTTGAGCCTGAAATGCGAAATCCCCAGACACAGGACCAACCTTTGCTTTCATAGCTCCTGTGAATGTCTTTTCATCAACCATTTCGATATCTTCAACCCCGGGGAAGCAAGCGACAAACTGTTCCATATCTAGAACAGTGTCCCAGACTTTCCTTGGTTGTGTTTTAAATTCAACTTTACCTTGGTATTTCATTAAATCCTTTCCTTCAACTATTAAGTCTTGCTCGCATCGTAGGTTCCTGCAACACCAGTGCAATACGGAATGAATGCTTTCATGTTGCATTGCGCTCCGTTTTTAGCGAGTTCCGCTTCGAAAATTTCGTGTATTTCACGATCTTCATCTTCGTACTCAACCTGCATGCCACCATCTTTAATACTGACATCACCGCCTACAGGCTGGTTAGGTGCTATGAAGCCACCATTACCATCTCTTAGTGCCATATACCGCGCACGTTTAGTACCAGAATTGAAATGCTGATGATAAACGCCGTCACCCGGGATGATAACGATCGTCCCCAACTGCCAGTCACATTTAATCATGTCAGACCGATCTGGCTTAGTCCAAAGCAAGGAAAACCCTGAGTCCCCACTCAATAAGAATAGGTGCGCTCCTGGTCCATGACGATGTGCTTTTTTGTATGTTCCGATTGGAAATTCTGATATGTGGTTACCCATATCATTTTTCCCCATTTCAAGCATTACATTGATTCCACCAGCTCCGCGTGCTTTCCATCCATAGAGAGCCATATCTGGCGCATTAGGAATAAAATTAGTCTCCCAAATACGCTTGTTATAAAGCGTTCCGCTACCATTAAAGTAAGATTCATCTGAGCTGAATCGTCCTGCAAATTGATGGTCGTTGTTGAAAATAAAATCATTATCGCGGAACAACCGCATCATTGGGGGTGCATTCGTAGTCGCGGTATAACGAACCTTTTCATCACCCGACCCGTTAAAATGCTGATACCAAGCATTCAGTGGAACAGTGAATAATGAACCTGTTTTCCATTCAAATGTCTGCTTATTTGTTTCATCCTGCCAAACCGTGGTGGCACCTCTGCCTTGCACGATATAGAAGTTAATTTCGTACATATGATGCTCTGGCTCAGATTTGCCACCTGGAGCAATATCTACCACATGCAAATCATTAGGCATGTGCGCGTTATCAATATGTACGACTGCCCCTTGTCCGCCTTTTCTTTCCCATGGCCCGACTTCAATTTCGTGCCAGTTAGGAATATAAAAAGTCTTATGGACCATAACGCCTTCTTTTTCGAGCCAGTCCTCATAACCATCAGGTTTACGAAAATCCGTCAATCCATCAGTAGGCGTTTCTGCCACCTTCATGTCTGTACCTTTCATTACCATATGGCACACTCCTTGCAGGCAATAAGCGGCAGACTATCGCATGATTGAAAACTTCACAAATTTTCACCCACTAGCCGCATTTCTTTTCGTTTACTAGAATGGAATCGTGCCGAAGTGGCGGAATGGTAGACGCGCTGGTCTCAAAAACCAGTTGGGGCAACTCAGTAACAGTTCGAGTCTGTTCTTCGGCACCAGTCTATAGACTAGAAAACACCCCTTAGTGAATTTGCTAAGGGGTGTTTTTTTATCAATTATGACACGGATTGATCGCGGAAGTATCAATCTAATATTCGTCTGTAACACGCATCCCAAATTCGTGACGCAAAGCATTTCGTAGTCCAAACCCAATCGTCCATTGAGTAGTATCTGGCAACCAGTGAAACCAATGATCTCGCTCATCACCGCTAATTTTGCGAATAGCTGTAGTGACATGAGCTAGGCGTGTTGGAACTTCCGCGTCAGTTATAGATATTGTTCTACATATTTGAATTTTGTTCACTATTTGATGCTCTGCAAATAGTTTCAGTAAATCCAAAGCTGCAGGGTTGGCCTGAAGTTCTTGAATGAGACTGGAAATATTTTCTTTGGAAAATTCTTCTGCAAGGAACACTGGTAGCCTCCTTGTAAATACACTAGATATTAATCTCTTTTAGTCTTTCGCGATAATTCTCTTTACTTATGTAATGAGAATAATGCATCGTTTTCATAATACGGAAAGCAGACCCCAAATGCTTGTCCAAAATATTATAAGCATCTCCACCAAACGCGATAATCGTCGGATTCACAGCGCCAATATCAATCAATTCCTGCTGAAAGCTCTTAACGTTTTCTAGCACATATGATTGATTGTTTTTGAGGTACTGCATAACATTTTTCGATTCTTCCTCAGGGAAATCTTTGATAATGTCAGTCATATATGCGCCCCATATAGGCGTATCTATTAGTGCATACCGAATTTTATACGCCCCTCCACCAAGTCCATGGAAATTCTGGAAAGGCTCGTGTATAACATTGTCTTTAGAAAAATTAAGTCCAACCAGAACGATATTAGGATTCAGTACTTCCAAAATCTCATTACCTTGAAAAATACTGAGGTCGTCCATGTTGCTCTTTGGCGTATCTCCAATTTCTGGCCATACAGCCCAACTGGCATGTAATCCGTATTTCTTTTTTATGAATTCAAATGTTTCAGATGATAAAGGCATTAGGCAAATGTATTACTTGGTAGAATTTTAGTTGGCGTTTAATCCATACGCCCTGCTGCCAAGCTTTTCCTTCCACTTATTTTCTTTTGCGATGATGTCTTCGATGGAATCTGAGGATGCGCAGGTTTCAAGAATAGTTATTTGATAAATAGTTTCATCCAATTGCCTAAGTAACTTGTTTCCTCCATGCCCGCTGTACTCATCCTCATAATTACTCCATCTCCCGTAGAATCCTTCCTCGCCGTAAGCAGAACCTACGTACTGGTTCCCGGTGTTGTAATGGACGAGAAGATATACACCTTTAGTGGCAGATAGCACTGATTTCCATGTTTCGGGCAGTGCACTTCTTTCATTACTCATCATGATGAATTCATCAAAGCCTGGAAATGCGGGTTCATTAAATGTCTTAAGTAATGCAGTCACAGGTTTTGGTGTATTCCCAGCGATTTGGGACCACGCTCTTGTCGACGCCCAGGAAATTATCAGTCGATCCTCATATTGAATGAACTCTTCTATTTTCTGGTGCTTCCATACCACTACTGGATTTTCAGGGTCTTCATTTATTTCGTGTACATGAAAGTCGATTAATTCATACAAACCCGTAAAGACAGTATCTCCAGAATTTAACCCCATGAAATGAGCAACATACTTTTGGGATCCAAAAGTTTTTTTGAGTTGTGTGCGAATATAACGATCCCAGTCGTCGTAATCCTTATTATTTCTCCATAACGTGTAGAGCGAAAGGCGTGTATCACTATCTATATCATCTGTGATTCGGGAAGAAATATCCGAGCGTTGCCCAGCAGGGTGGCGTGCGAGCCGTACATCGCTCGGAGCATAGCCATGAATTTTCAAAAGATCAGCAAAATCCATCATCGCCTCCATTCACGTACTTAAGGTATTTTCAAAAAATATCCCTCGGCCAATAAGTTACCGGTGACTGCTCACCTATCTTAAATAAATGCTTCACCGAAAGATTGACATACCTTCGGTATTTGGGGTTATCCGTAGGATATCCAGTGAATCTGAATCTGTGCAGTGATTTTTTGGGGCGCCTTTCACTCTCGAGAAATTTGATATCCTCGACCGCATTCCATTCAAGTACTTGATAAATTTCACGAATCACTCCATGAGCAACAGCACATACATGCCGGCCTTTCGCTCTTTTGCGATTAACTCTCCAAAATCCACGAGTGATATCGTAGAGTTTTTTCGCATCAAAATGCCCTGAAAGATTGTTCTCTTCCCACAGTTTGTCAATTTTTATAAACATTAGAGGTTCAGTGATATCAGCTTCTCCCAGGATCTCGGTAGAGTTTTCCGCAATGATGTTTTTAATATCAGTCATGCCAAATTCGTGAGTATCGTGCCCCAAGACAAGGTTACCTTCTGGCCTAATGACGTCTATGAGGCAGGACTCTATGAGATAGGCTAATTCTTCCGATTCGATATTCCGCCGAATAATGCTTAGGCGAGGTGACGAACCTTGTGAAAACAACGAGCGAATTGTGGCTAGCTTATATGTTTGTTTTTCCGATGATAAAGCTTCCTTAAGGTGCTGTAGTACTCGTGCACCTTTACCTTTGCCAATATAGAAAGGTACTGTAGAGGTCGGGCTGAAAATCCCGTATACATACCAGCCAATTCGACCGGCGATATATTCGTCGATTTCATTATCAGAGATGAATCTAGAAATTTTGTCTGTTAGAGCTTTCTCATCATCTTCTTGCATGAATTAGTTATATCAATTTGACCACGGTTTGACCACGGAATCATCAATCTAACGAAGGATTAGATAATACCTATTGGGAAATAGTTAGGAATAAAAGGCACAAATTAGCTACTTATTAATCACTCTTAAAGCAACTGAATTGTGCCTCAAAAACCAGTTGGGGCAACTCAGTAACAGTTCGAGTCTGTTCTTCGGCACCAGTCTATAGACTAATAACACACCGCTAGTGAAATTACTAAGGGGTTTTTTTTATATTCTAGTGCTATATGTATATTGGTGAAATTGTCCCGATTGAATAATACTGGAGGTAATATGAGTATTGTATTAATTCTATTTGGAACATTTCTAGGAGCATTTTTAGGGGTTATATGGGAAAGCAGTTCATTGGATGATATTGCATCTCAAGGGCCAGATTCTGGGTTTTTATTATTCTTAGAATTTGGAGTATCAATTGTTAAGGGTGCGTTGGTTGGTGCAGTTATCGGTGGATTGGTGTTTGGAGGACTTGCACTCCTGCTCAATAAAAGGAAGTAATCATCACATTACAAACTCTTCGAAGGACTAGAAAACCGGCTTTATCGTCACGATATCTCTATTTCGTATCTCGTACTGCAGCTATCTCATGAAGTATTTGATTTGAAACTTCTTGGCGGTCTTGGCGAAGGGTACGAGGTATGAAGAACGCGTCAATTGTAGACCAAATACCAAAGCCTCCAAGGGTCAAAGTCATGAAAATTGCACGTACGATATTGCCAAGATAGTACCTATGGCCGCCTAGGGCTCCTGTAAAGAACCACAGGGCCCATGCTACTAGTGGAGATTTTCTCCTGCTTTCTAATTCCATTGAATGCAACAATAATTCTTTTTCGGTTAAGTCATATATTGTTAAAGCAGATATCCTGGTAGTCATTGGTCACCTCGTGCTAGGAACAAACTGCAATATATAACAAAAAGCACAAAAGCATCAATCTAATGAAGGGTTAGGTTTTAAAATCTCGAATTGTTCTGACTCAGGAAGATTTAAAAATTCTTCGAAAGTTATATAGAATTCGTCGATGGTATATCCAAACGCATTTTCAAAAGCTTTTTCTTTTCCAAGATAAAAAATACTAGGGATGTATTCTTTAAAAAAATAATCCATAGATGTTTGATTTATCAGTAAAACTGTTGCAAGACTTCCCGTTTCATACTGGAGTCTCCAGTAACATTGCTGACAATCTTTTTGAAGTTCTTCAGCAGTTTTATCATCCTCTAAGTCTTCAATTGTTAAGCCTGGGTGATTTTCACGTAATTCTCTTGCTAATTTAACGCTATCGTTTAAATACTCTTCATACTTCCCAGCAAGAAACATCGCTAATAACTCTGCACTACCTTCTTCAATCCAACCTGGTATTTCATCATCATCAGTAAGGTGTGCATGCTGATATATATGAATATATTCATGCATAGCTACTTTATAACCACCGATTAATCCATCGTCATCCGGATCATATGGAGGATTCGCTATCGTAACCGCCCGAGTTGGGATAGAGAGTTGCCTACCATCGGTTTCGGCAGTGGCACTGCCTGATTTATATTTAGCCCATTCTCTTATATCAATTCCCTGGTCCTCATAGAGACATTCATCAATTCTTTCTTGACCCTCGTATGTCCACTCACAAAACTCTTTTGCAACTACATTTGCAGCTTCAATGTCACTTCCAATAATAAAAACCTTTAGAGGGCCATAATTGCCTAAATAATCTTGAGCCTTAGTTATTCCAGCTTGTACAACTTGCAGTGATTCTTCATTTAAATCAGAAGTCATAACATAAATAGGACTTATATTTGTTGGCTTATTCCAACCTGCTTCAATTAAGCGATCAGTATCGTCACACGCAGCAATCAGCAGTAATACAGACATGAAAATTGTTGTTATAGATTTAAGTTGCATTGGGGAAAGTTATACCACTGTTTCCTTGGCGCAGAAAGTGATCCTTGGTGCAGCAAACACGCGAGTAACTTTTAGGCGTCAATTACGTGAGCTTAAATATCTCGTCATCGAGTCTTTTTGCGACGCAATGAAAGTGGTATAACTTGAGCATGGTAAATATTAATGAAGCTCTTTGCCTAACTTGCTGCTATAAGCAAACGATAGTTTCAGGAAGAGGTTCAATATTTATCCTCTGTGACAGGCATTCCGAGAATCCTAAGATGTATTCCAAATACCCAGCTTTACCTGTTCTATCATGCTCAGGTTATGTGAATAAAAGCTAGGGTTTATGTTGGTACAATAAACTGAATTGACTAAGGAGCCAAAATGACTGCATATACTATTGCCACCCACCCAGTTAAGGATTTCGAAATATGGAAGGCTGCTTTTGACAGCGGCCTTGAAATGCGACAAGCAGCAGGAGAACTTTCCGCCATTGTAATTAGAGGTGGAGATGATGGTAATCAAGTTACAGTCATCAACACATGGGCAAGCCTTGATCAGGCAAATGCTATGCTGAATAACCCTGAGATGAAACCTATTATGGAAGCCGCGGGGGTTCTCGAATTCCCTACAATCATTATGGGAAATTCAGTTTAATCTCAATACCTGAGCACATGGATGAAAAGGTTTAGTTTTCGCAGATCAAATGTGTGCTTCTAATGCTGATTTTTGGGGGTACGGGCTTCATCAAGTTTTCCTTGTGTAAACAAGCTATAAGTGATGAGCATGATCGCCCAAAACCCTGTCAATACTCCCAGGAAGATAAACATCGTAGGAATGTCTGCAAAAGAGATAATCAATCCTGCTAATAACGGGGAAATAAATTTAGCACTATTCTGCGCAACTCTGTCTGCAGCAACAAATCCTCCTCGAAGTTCAGTTCCTACACTCTGGGTCAATAAGCTTTTTTGAGTAGGAGAAATAATGCCATTAGTGAAACCGAAAATTAATAAGATCAAGCCAAGTTGCCATAGGTTGTTAGAAAAACATGTGGCAATTAAGCAAAGAGATTGAACCCCAAACCCCAGCGCTACTGATTGCATTGAACCCATGCGTGAGCTAAATAATCGCACTTGTGAGGCTGTTACGATCGCTCCTATTGCAAAAATAGTGAAGAGAAAACCTCCTCGATCAACCCCTATACCAATATTGGCAATAGCAAACAGAGGCAAATATGTAAAGAATGAAAATTCTACAAAAAAGCGCAAAGAGCTCATTGAAAAAATGATTAATGATCTGAAGCGAATCGATTTTTTGAAAACGTCTCTAATGTACTTTCCGGTCGTTGAATTACGCTCCAGATAAGTCTCAGGTAGTTTTAGCCATGCGATCACCGCAATTGGTATTGCTAAAAGATACAAAAGGAATGGCATTTGCCATGCAATTGCCCCCAATAAACCAGAGGCAGCAGGGATCATCAAAAGTGCTACGCGATCAAGCACTACTTTCATACCCTGCGCAGTAGCTTCTTGCTCTCCTCTATAAATATCTCCTATTAACACAACCACCAAGGGCATGATTCCTGCATAGGCTACGCCTTGCAAAAATCTCAATGCTAAAAGTATCGGAAAGGAATCAGCTAGGACTATTAGACCTCCAGCCAGTCCATACAGAAATAAGCAAAATACTAAGATAAATTTACGGCCATAAAGATCACATAATGCGCCTGTAATAGGTGCTAAAAATACTGCAGGAAGCGCAAACGAGCTGAGTACCCAGCCAATTTGCTGTTCGGAGACACTTAGCGCTTCAACGACAACGGGGAGAATAGGGTATACCAAACTTGCACCCATAATCATAAGCATTGATGAGCCAAAAATTGCCTGAAGGCTTCCACTCCGATGTAGGTTCAAAGTTCTTATTTCTGCTAACGCTTTTAGCATGTTGCAATAGTACTGTATTTTTTTCGTAAAGGTAAATTTTATAGAACAGGAATTTACTGGTCCAAAACATTCAAAATAATTGTAATTTAATGGGTATTAAATTATGGCTAATGTGGTAGAAAGTGCACATGAAAATTAAATGTAGTGGCTGCTGTATTTAATGAAAAACACTCTTGGCAATTCACTGAAGATATTGCCGGGGGTAGGCCTATTTGCATTTATATCTTTCATGATCGTTCTTGTAACAGATTTTTTTAACATTACTCTCCTTGATCCATTAATAATTGCTTTATTTACAGGTATTTGCTTCAGGAATTTCTTTCCGAAGTTCCGATGGCATCGACCAGGAACAAATTTTGCATCAAAGTACGTTTTGGAGTTTTCAATTACTATCTTGGGTGCCAGTATCGCGTTCCAAGAAGTAATCAAATCCACTCCTTCGCTTTTTTCTTTGATCCTAATTGGTGTTCTTTCTAGCTTTCTCATTGCGTATTTTGTGGGGCACATTGTCTTAAAGCTAAGTTCAAATTTAGCAATTTTAATAGGTGCAAGTAATTCGATTTGTGGAAATTCTGCTGCAATGGTTATTGCTCCTATTATTAGAGCAAGTCCAGCCGAATTAACATCTGCAATAGCTATTAGTGGGATACTTGGAACTGCACAGATTGTGATATTACCAATCCTTGCCCCTGCCCTAGGGCTTAGCGACTACCACTACGGTGTGGTTGCCGGAATGGCTGTCTACGCTGTTGCACAGGTTTATGCAGCATCTGCTGTCGTAAGTAGCACCGCTGCCTCAGTTGCGACTTTCGTTAAGCTTAGTCGCGTGTTGATGCTGGTCCCTTTAGTAATTGTGTTGGAATTGATCATTGCCCGAAGGAATGAAGGACGTCAGCTAGAGATGCAATTTGATACTCGGGGGTTAAAACCCACTATTCAAAGAATCACTTTTCAAAAATATATCCCTTGGTTTGTTTTCGGATTTCTTTTCCTAGGCTTCTTGCGATCAATCGGGGTAATCGATGCCACTTTAGGAAACGAAATCAGAGAGTTCTCAGGCTATACTTTTCTTTTGGCTATGGTTGCCATTGGCACAACAGTAAATATTGAAGACGTTATTCATGTGGGATTTCGCGTGGCCATGACTATTATTACTGTTTTGCTATTTATGATTACTCTAAGCGTTTTTTGGACTAATTTTCTCTAGTATCGATTATTTTTTACGAACCAATCGCAATAATCTAGCAAATAAGATACCAGCGACAAACGCACCTAATAAAATCAAAATCGTGTCGATGTTTCACCACCTTTTCGTATTCACAAACCCTAAAAATATATTTTTAGGTAATCTAGCGAATAATATATTTATAAAAACCAATTGCGGCAAAACTAATTAGAAAACCCGCAGTCATGCCCAGTACGGGCATGACGATTAATGCGCCAAACGCAAGAATAGTTCCCAGTCCTAAACCAGATGTACCTGAAGAAGTTAAGGCCCCAACGCTAACCAGAGCATCCATTAAAGCACCGCCAATTGAATAGAAGGCACCCAAAACAATGCCAATAAATGTTCCAGCTAAAGTAGATCGTCTAATGAATAGGCTCATATTATTAGTACTTTGGTTATTGATTTGATCTCATTCAAAAATGGTCACTTTTGATAACGGCTCAATATATTGGCTATGAATACGTAAGCGCCAATTAGAATGAAACCTGTAATTAGAATCGTAATAANTTGTTCCATATTTANATTTCTTTATTACCACATATTCTTTAAGAATGAGCGCCGATNAAAANTAAATCNACGCTCATTTAACNTATCAACCTAACAGTTAACACTAAGAATCAAGTATTACTTTCATATCCTGTGTTTCCATTTTTATACCAGCTTCTTCTCTAATAGCCGCCACTTCTGGATTCGTCATGAATTCCTTCATTTTTTCCATTGACTCAACGTCCATNCAAACGAATATTCTTTCTGGGTTATCGGCCTGCACGCCCGAAAACACTTTAGTGATTCCCCATGCATTCCTATCCGCTTCATGAGCATCAAAAACACTTTTCCAATGATCAAAGCCCTTACTTACTTCGAAATTCACGATTACTTTCATAACAATCTCCCTCTATCTAACTTTGAATGGATAATATCGTGCTCAAATGATTATGGCCACTTAATATATGAAATTTAGTTAAATTAACTCAAAAACCCATATAACTAGCAGCCCCACAACTAGAGTAAGCAGAATTGATTTTGAAATAATTGCCACCGAAAAGGCCACCAAAGTGGCAAGTATTTTCGGATTGCTATCAAGCAAAACTGTATTATTTTGGCTCACAAGTACCGCATTTATTACTATCGGAGTTAAGACCGCAATTGAGACATATTGCATTCCGTCTTGCACAAATTGAGGCAATTTTCGAGGCATTAAGGGAGATAGCGGCAGAAACCGAATAGTAAATGTAACAATACCTGAAATTAAAATTGCGCCCCAAATCATTACGTATGCTTCCTTTTATTCGACAAAACCATGCCNCAAAAAATAGCTATTAAAGATGAGCCTATAATCCATAANTTCCAGGGAAGTTCTTTTAACACAAGTGCCATTAATCCGCTNATAAAAAAGACGGCAAGCATCGGTTTATCTTTTATAGATATCGCCACAATCGCAATGAATGTCAGAGGGATTGCGAATTCAAGATTTAAAGCATCAGGAATAAATGGTCCCACATAAATGCCTAAGAATGTCGCACTCTGCCATGATAGCCATAATGTCAGCCCGCTACCAAGTAAGTGATAATGCATATTTTCAGAAGTAGTGTTTTCTGAAAATCTTTTATATGAAACGGCAAATGCCTCGTCAGTGATTAAATAAGCCAATAACAATCTCCATCTTAACGATAGTTTTTTCAGGTATTGCGATAAAGAAATGCCGTAAAGAATATGCCTTAAGTTCACCACAGCTACCGTACCTATAATCACAGATGCCGGNGTAAGTGTTGCAGCTAATTGCGCAAATACTATTTGACTAGCTCCTGCAAAAACGATCGATGATAACAATAATGTCTGCAGGTGAGAGAGTCCGCTTTCAACGCCTAAAATTCCAAATGCAAGCCCAAAAGGAAAAACCCCAAGCTGCAAAGGGAACTCGGATAGACAGCCATTTTTAAATTCTGAAAATCTGGTCATTTAATCTGTCCCTATGATACTGAAAGGCTGAATCTGAATTCAAAAATATTTACTTTAGTATTTGCCCGATGGACTAGTCCAAGGTGGTTTTGCAAGGTATGCCAAAGCTCCACAAAGAACTGGCATCACCAAGCAAGATAACAATACAAGTTCGTACGTTCCTAACCAATCAAGGCCCAACGACAAAGGTAGTGGACCNAGGGCAGCGGATGCAACCATCACAGCCGAAACAATGCCTCTGATACTCCCGATATGCTTTCTCCCAAAATAATTAGGCCAAATTACTGTAGAAACGTTCATCAGGAACCCCATAGAGTACCCAAGAAGTATTCCGTAAGCGATGGCCTGCCAAATTTCGGTCAATGCAATAATCAGCAAAATTGATGCACTNAGCATAATTTGCCCAGTTACGATCAAATACCTATTAGGTAGGCGATCTGCTAGTACACCAGCAGACAGGATTCCGGCGAATGACGCNGGGCCCATTATGCTCAGTGTTGAAGCGGAAACAATCGAGCTTAATTCTTTTACAGCGAATATATCGGATTGGTGGAAAATTAAAGCAGTNCCAATCAATGANTTGGGGACACTAGCCACCAATAATAACCAGAATGCGTAAGTTCTTGTAGTCGCTCTTACTGACCACCCGGTACTAGCATCTATGGTCTCTATATGATCAACTCCATCAGGATTAGACCCTATAGACTCAGGACTACGCCGAACAATAAATATTCCTAATGGGATGGCTATAAGCCATACGATTCCAGCAAGAATTAACCATGCTGATCGCCATCCCCACTCCTCAATAACAAAATTATTTAAAGGAGGGAACAATGCCTGACCCACAACCATTCCCAATCCCGCGATAGCGGTAAGCTTGCCTCTGCGTCGTACAAACCATATGGCAATAAGTGTCGTACCTATNAGTGATAGTGAACCCTGCCCGAGAATCCGCAATCCGGCAAATCCTAAATAAAGATCAGCCTTTGAGGAGATAAAACTCATCCATACAGCGGCGCAACCCATGAGTAAGCCAACTGCAAGTAGCATTACACGCGCACCATACTTATCAATGAGTGGTCCTATGCCGAACATAGCGACTGATGCTGTCAGAGAACCACCGGTGTAAATAGCAGATATGCTTGTCCGGGACCATCCAAATTCTTCTATCAAAGGATCGACAAAAACTGAGATAGAAAAAGTTTGGCCCGGTCCAGAAATAAATAGAATTAATGCAGAAGCAGGTAGTATCNCCCAGCCGTAATAAAATTTATGCGTGATTAGTTTCAATTGGATTTTTCGCAATACCTAGTCGTGGTTTTTTCTTATTACGGAATTTCCTTCTTCGTTTTTGCAATTCCTTCAAAGGTTCTGTTTTTTCAATAAGGGTCTTTTGTGGTATGGATTTAGTTTCATTATTTTCATCAAATAACTGATCTTCCACGTTATCAGCAAGTTTGATTTTTTGTTTAATAAGATGTTCGATATTAGCCAATTGTTTTTTTTCGTCATCAGAAACAAATGAAAATGCTCTACCGTTAGAGCCCGCTCGGCCTGTTCTCCCAATCCGGTGTACATAATCTTCNGGAACATGTGGCATATCAAAGTTGATGACTATAGGAAGTTGGTCAATATCGATACCTCTAGCAGCAATATCTGTCGCAACCATTACCTGGTGCTTATATTTTTTAAATCCTTCTAATGAACTAGTCCGTTGATTTTGGCTTTTATTACCATGAATTGCGACTGCATTTATCTTTTCTTTATTTAACGCCTTGGAAATCCGGTCTGCTCTGTGTTTAGTACGAGAAAAAACCAGTACTTGTTCATTGTTTTTTTTAAGTAACCGGATTAGCAAATCAGTTTTATCCCCCTGGGGAACCGAATAATAGCTTTGTTCTATAGTATCGACAGTTGAATTACGAGGATTTGCATCTATTTCCAATGGTTTGATGCAAATCGTCTTCGCCAANGTGCGAACTTCTTTTGAAAATGTGGCTGAAAACATCAGATTTTGCCGTTTTGCTGGAAGCATTTTGATTATTCTTGTCACGTCATGAATAAAACCCATATCTAGCATTCGGTCAGCTTCATCAAGAACAAGTATTTTTATGTCGCTAAAATAAACCGCCTTCTCACGCTGCAAGTCCAAAAGACGCCCTGGTGTAGCAACCAATATATCTATTCCAGATTTAAGGCTCTTTATCTGCGGTCGAATATTGACTCCACCAAATACTACAGTTGAACTCAAAGGTTCATTGATGCCGTAAGTGCGAATACTCTCCTCTACCTGGGCAGCAAGTTCACGCGTTGGAGTAAGAATCAACGCACGAGGCATGGAAGGTGAGGGTTTTTTGTTTGTGTTCAAAAGTTGTAGTAATGGAAGTGTAAATCCTGCAGTTTTACCAGTACCCGTTTGTGCGGCCGCCATTACATCCCTGCCGGAGAGAACCGCAGGGATTGATTGAGCCTGAATTGAAGTAGGTACTGTGTAACCCGATTGTTTAATCGCACGTAATAGCGACTTGGATATACCGAGTTGATTAAATTGCATAAAAATTTGGACCTGATCAATAATTTGGGGGAAACAGACTTGTACNATTATAAGCTTCCGTAAGGAAATTGTAGCTATTTAAGGTAGATGCAAATATGCAATTCACGGCCGATCTGCTTTCGCAACCTATGTAATGGTAGACATTTAAGTTGNCGAGGACTTAATGTTCTATAACAAGAATTTTCATTTGACTTCATATTTATATTTTAAAGTACAACAGGCATAACTATGAACAAAACTCCTCCAATCATTGGGTATACAAATCGTCTTTCNGCTCGCCCCGGAGAGGAAATTGAAGTCAAAGTCAGTAGCACGATAGAAGGCTCATATGAAGCAAAATTTGTAAGGATCATNAGCGCCGATCCCAATCCGGCTGGAATCGGAGTTATAGAAGAAGAGGTTGCTAGTGATTTCGCTGGTCATTATCCAGCACGGTTTCAAAATTTCCAGCCAGGGTCCTACATGATTGCAAAATTACCACCCGGAGTAGAAATTCCAGAAAGTTTTGTAGTCTCTGCCAAAATCTGGCCTACTCTGAAGTACAAGGGTAATCAATGTATCGTTTCACTCGGTTCACAAACAATTGGTTCACTATTCAAGCTCGGCATAGATATCACTGGCCAACCAGAGTTGGTTATAGCTACAAAAGAATGTGCACCTGCACATTTCACTCTCCCTGTAGAAATTGACGAACGTCAATGGGCAACTATATGGGCCAGTTATAGCAACAGCTCTCATAGCCTAACTATTGGATACCAATCTATAGGCACCAATGCGAATTTTTCACAAACATTCAGTGTTAGTTCTTCGTTAGCAAACGAAAAAATCAACGCTATTGTTGTTGCGGCAGATATCGGGTCACAAACGTCTCAGAACTTTAATGGGAAAATTGAAGAACCGAAAATTTTAATAGGAAAAGAAGAGATCTCAGGCGTCCATACGATAGAAGATTTTTCTATGCTTGAGGTTTTTGCACATTGGGATTTTTCTCTTGATATACCAACAACCCACGTACGAGACATGGGCGCTAATAAAATTAATGGGGAATTAATCAATTACCCAAGTCGCGCAATGACAAGTTCAAAATGGGATGGATCAGAAATGGCGTGGTTCCATCAGCCTGATCATTACGCAGCAATTCATTTTCATGAAGATGATATCTATGATTTCTGCTGGGAGACTGATTTTACAGTGACGGTCCCTCCTTTTTTGAAATCTGGAGTCTATGGAATCAAAATAAAGCAGGGTATTTACTCAGACACTATTCCATTATTCGTTCCGCCACCTAAAGGAGAAGCTACTGCTAGGATATGCTATCTCGTACCCACGTTTACTTATGTGATTTACGGCAATCATGCACGTCCTGATTACCATGAACGCTGGTTGGACAAAATCTCGAAGTGGGATGCCTACCCTTGGAACCCAGCAGAATATCGTCAATACGGTTTATCCACTTATAATTTCCACACTGACAGAAGCGGAATATGTCATGCTAGCCATTCACGGCCTTTATTTAATTTGCGACCGGGCTACATAACCTTTGGAAACAGTTCTTGCTCTGGGTTACGTCATTTTCAGGCAGACAGTCATTTAACTCTTTGGCTGGAGCATATGGGCTATGAATTTGACGTAATTACCGACCATGAGTTACACAACGAAGGAGTCAGCGTACTGTCCAACTACGATTTGGTGGTGACTGGNTCACACCCCGAATACCATACAAGCCAAACTCTTAATGCGTTGGAAAATTACCGAGATCATGGAGGAAAATTAGCTTACCTAGGAGGTAACGGATTTTACTGGCGGATTGCAGTACATACTGAAAATCCTAATATCATAGAAATTCGCCGAGGAGAAGGTGGGATTCGAGCCTGGGCGGCAGAACCAGGAGAATATTACAACGCATTCGATGGTAATTATGGGGGTCTATGGCGAAGAAATGGGCGTCCCCCTCAAGCTCTAACAGGAGTAGGTTTCTCCGCGCAAGGTCAATTTTATGGCTCGCACTACCGCCGGCTGGACTCCAGTTACAGTGATTCGTTTGCGTGGATGTTCAAAGGGATTAACGATGAATTATTAGGTGATTTTGGGTTCAGTGGAGGGGGTGCTGCCGGGTTTGAACTTGATCGACATGACCGATACTTGGGCTCACCTAATGGTACGATAATTCTCGCTTCATCAGAAGACCATAACTCAACTTTTGTGTTGGTCCCTGAAGAACAGTTAACGCACCTCACCACTCTACCTGGTGTCCCTAAGGAAAGTTTAATTCGTGCAGACATGACCTATTTTGAAAATTCGGCAGGTGGTGCTGTTTTCTCCGCTGGATCGATTACATTTTGCGGAAGCCTGCCATTCAATAATTGCAACAATAATATTTCGCAACTCTTATCAAATGTTTTGAATCATTTCTTAAGTGATTCAAAATTTGTTTAGTTTTCAACTATAAGACAATTCATCATTGCGACATAGCCTTATTTCAATAGTAACGTTCACTGATGGCTATAAATTACAAACGTATTGCATACAAAATAGAGTTTCGTTCACTTCCATCTAAAGGATTATCAGTCAAAAGGCATTGNCTCCATCCATTAATGCTTCAAGACGCATGGGTCAAAGCTATTAAGTATGATTTTGCGCCTGATGGTGCATTTCAATATTTTCAGGTACTGGAAGATTTCAAAGATATATTTCAGGCTACTCTCTGCCGAACAAACGAGATATTAATGCATTTGACTAAGTTTTCATCGAATTATCGTGAGAATCCCGAAGGAATAGCGCAATTTATTTATCAAAAAGCACCACAGCTCATTGGAAATCCTCAAGCAAAATTACTTGCAAGCAATGCATATCATAGGTTCGTAGAGTTTTATATGTACAAACGTGTACATTCTGGGTTTTTCCTCAGGATGCTTACAGATGCGGCAGAGATCGATCCTTTAATACTTAGTCAAATAAAATCAGGTGATCTTCTCAGTACCATTAGGTGTGCCAAATATTCAAAAAATATCCGGCAAGCAATTAAATACTGGACATATGAGGGAGGAATATCAGTTGAAGAGGCGGCAAAGGTAGTGGTCCATCAGGAGTTCAATAGCACCGGATCTCTCCCGATTAAGCTACCAAATTGGAGCCGAGCTTTTCGAAAATCTTTATTAAGTGGTGGAGCACCAGTATTTGTAAATCAATTTTCTCGAGTATAAACAGCTATTTTGCGACACCCGCATATGCTATATCTTCATCTTCCTGAGGAGAGTTTCCGCCGCTTACGCCACATGCTCCAACAAATTCACCATTCTCTAAAATTGGTACACCACCCTGGGCAAAAATAAATTTGTCGTGAATCATNTGAAACATGAAAACTGGCCGTGAAGCACGATCAACTACATCTACTGTAGGCNTTTGAACACCTGCNCAGGCTAATGCCTTACCCTCTGCTATTTCGATAGTGGTGAATCGAGATTTTTCCATGCTCAGTAAGCCTCTGCGCTTGCCTGTTTCATCCACAACTGCAACCGTAATATTGAGATCGAATTCTTTAGCTTTTTCAAGCGCTTGGCTAAGTATTTGTGATACCCGTTCTGCGGTCAATTCCATATAGATCTCCTCAATAGTGCAGTTGATTAAGTTTTATAGGAAGGGTCTTTAGCATCAAGCAACCGAAGTAACCATGGCCATTCTATCGATTCGTGCCGAAAGTTTCTTGCAGCACCTGCCTTTTCCATAATTTCAACAGGGGGATGATGAATTATCTGTCCAGCAGATTGTGCAAGGATTTGTATTTTGCACGCTTTTTCCAGTTCAAACATTGCAACCCATGCTTCTGCTACAGAACGACCTGTAGTAAGCAATCCATGATTCTTAAGGATCATGGCGTTCTTATCTCCAAGATCATTCACAATGCTCTCTCGCTCGTCTGTATTAAGCGCCTGTCCTTCAAAATCGTGATAGGCAACACGGTTATAAAACTGGTAGGTATCTTGCTGCAAAGGAATTAGTCCCTCTTCCAAAGTTGAAACAACCATTCCGTAAGTCGTGTGCGTATGCATTACACATTCAACGTCGTGTCTAGCACCGTGTACTGCGGAATGGATTACGTAGCCTGCGTAATTAATCCTATGATCACCATCTTCTAGTACATCTCCATTGAGATGTATTTTGACCAAATTCGAAGCAGTAACTTCGTTGTAGCCCAATCCGAATTCGTTAATCAAAAATTGATCATCAGTACCGGGAACTCGGCAGGTAATATGGTTATAAAGTAAATCAGTCATGCCGAAATGGTCTGTCAGCCTATAAGCAGCAGCTAGGTCCACTCTTGCGTCCCATTCTTCCTTTGAACAATTTGTTAAATTGGAAACCATAAATGCTATTACCTACATACCTGTTCTATAATTATAGAAAGTCCCCGAAGTATACTTGAATTGAATACTTCACACTACGAAATCAAAGGCCGAATCCAATGTCGTCTCGTATAATAGCACTCCTTGCCTGCGTTGCTTTATTTATCGCTTCAGCCTGTAATAGCGGTATTGACGCGGTACCAACCACAACTCCAGGTACACCAGCTGCTTCTACCGATGGTCCAGCTGCCACGCCAATTCCCACAAGCACTCCATCCGCGGGCGCAATCACTAAATTTGAAGAAGGAACAAAATTTATTGAATTAACTTCAATTGACCAGGAAATACCTAATTATCAAAAAAATATATGTGCTGGCACTAATGATATTGATCCGCATTTAGTTCAACTTGATTCGGAAAAAATTTCATGTCTAATTCGTGCAGGGAAAACGAATGCCCCTCTTTTACTTGTGGGAGGGGAAGCACTCGAAAACGAAGTGCTCGAAGCGATCTCCGAAGCAATTAATTACGGCGAGGAGATATTCGGGAAATGGGGTCCAGTTGTTGCTATAGCAGTCCAATACCAAGACCCATCTGTAGAATATCTTGCTACACAAAGTTGCAGAATCCGAGCAAAATATACTTCTTACCGCCCTTTCAAAGATTGTTTCGATGAGACTCTGACTTTTTTTTCAGGGTTTGATGAATGCTGCGGAGCAGTACACGATCCCCCCGTACCGTTGAATCCTGTACGCATTCAATACTTCACTTACAGCGCGCCCGATACAATGCTAAAGGAAAATCAGCTCCGAAAAGTTACTTTGCACGAATACATACACGTGGTTCAAAACGCACAAATTGTGCACCCTCATGAAATACGGTGCTCCGATGAAGAAAACAAATTATGCGAATTGGGATTTGGGCCAGTTTGGCTTGAAGAAGGCTCCGCCGAATATTTTGCGCAATATTATTCTGACAAACGTGGATGGGCCGATTTCGAAAATACTATGAAGCAAAACCTTGAATCAGCATTAAATGTAAAGCAAAGAGGCTATTCGCTGCGCGATGTAGCAACGCGGAAGGGTCAACGAGAAGTCGCGGAGTCCTGCCGTTGCGGTGGGCAGTTGTACTACGATACTGGTACGTGGGCAGCTGCGTGGCTTGTAAATCGCTCTGGAGAGGATGCTTTCTTTGTAGAGCATTTTCCCAATGCTGCTCATCTTGGTTATGAAAAAGCGTTCAAAAAGGCCTTTGGACTCACTTTGGATGAATTTTATTCAGAATTTGACGTTTTCCTGGATAAGCCAAAATCAGAGCAATTGAAAATTTTAAAATTAAATTAAGCTGTTATCAGAAGATCTAATACAGTCGTATTAAAAGCTCATCAATGTAGTATGATCGCTAAGACGGGGGTGAATCATGATAGTGTCACGCAGAACGTTTCAGGCAAAAGTCGGAAAAGGTGGGGCCGTTATAGAAAATCTCAAAAAAACCCAGGCAATCGTGAATGCTTCCGGCATGCAAGCTGGGCGCATTCTAACTGATTATCTAAGTGGTGCTACTGACCGGATTTCATGGGAGTTAGAAGTAGAAGATTTATCTGCACTGGAAGCCTTGATGAATGGATATGGGGCAATGGGTGAACAAATTGGGCCGATAATCGAAGATCTTTATGCTCTCATTGATGGAGCCAGTGTCGAACATTGGCATATCGTAGAGTAACTATTCCGATGTTTTTTCCATAATTGCTCTCTGGCGTGAATAAGCGCAGTTTTCGCAGGCCAAATTAGATTCAGGCATTTTGTCAGAATTAAGGATCTCAAGCATTTCAAACACTCTCTTTTCAATCCAACTCGAATCCCATTGATAAGGTACTAACGTTTCCTCGAAGTACATTTTCCCACCAAATCCCGGGGCAGAACGGTCCGCATTGCAAACATAAAAATATGCGATGGGTGAAACATCAAACCCCATTTTCGTTAACAAAAATGCATAAAAATCCATTTGGACTTTGTACCCCTGATGATATGTACCATTCAGGTAGTCTTCAGGTGTCACGGGATTGTTGTTCGCCTGCGACTTGTAGTCAACCACAATCAGTTGCTCTGATTTGATGTCCTGCCATATATCGTCCACTCCTCCTGAAAGGCTGATATTTGTTCCAGGGATTTCGTATTTCAAGCCAGCATGCAAAGAATCTCGCCATTTTTCGATTTCTTCATGTGCAAAAGGGATAACATTTGTCAAACCTGCTTTTTGGAAGGATCGGTGAGGAGTTTGGGTTTCCCTGCATTCATCAAATTCCTTTTTTAACAGAAGATCCGTAGTTTCATTCAATGTCCAACCAGGAGTACTTGGAGATGCCAATCCTTTAACTCTGTCAAGATAAAAACATCGTGGACAGGTTAGGAAATCACTGAACTTCGATCTACTAATATTGAATATCTTTTCGCTAGTAGGATCGTATAAAGACGATGCTCGGCTCCTTATACCAGAAGCAGGAACAAACTCACCTTTACTGTTTCGCTTTAAACTCAGCATGTATGTCCTCTAATTGCTCCATACCGTAAAGTCTGTCACGTATGTTATTTTTCCTTGAACACTATTATTGGTGTACGTTCCATGAACTACGCCAATATCACCTGAAGATGCAGATTCTTTCAGATTCAATATAGCTATCTGTACCCCGTTTACTAGCACTAACGCTTTATTATTATCGCTAGCACGAATCTCTATTGTATTTTTTTCGTTTTCTTGGGTTTTTAGAGTGTAAATATGTCCTTCGTTTACGGTTGACCAACCTGAAAAAATGCCGGCTTGCCATTGATATCGATTGTGATACCACCTCTGCACATCATGAGATGGGTCTGCGTAAACAACAAAATAATCATTAGACTTAGGCGCAGTCCGAGAATTGGAGCGGAATCTAAACCCATAATCCCAGCCGACGCTTCCGGAAGATAGAGCATTATATGGATTTGTAAAAGTTGCACTAGTCACAAAGTTTTTCGTATCAACTTGGGACCAAAACCCCGAAATACTAGTAGTTGAATGCGCAATTGGAACATCGAAAGGTCCAGCAAGTATTTTTGTCTCAGATGAAGACGTAGAGCTATTAGACGGTGTTGGTGTCGGAGTAGGTGTTGGTGTTGGTGTCGGTGTAATAATTTGATAATTAGGCAATGTGTCAATATTTTCACGTATTGTTTCAGATGCCACAGCGAAACCATGTGCCTCCACTCGAATGCCTTGGCTTTGAACAATGCCGTAAGTATTGATCCCCACAACACTACCATCTGAGGAAAGCAACGGGCCTCCGCTATTACCTGGGTTCAATGCAGCATCTGTCTGAATCACCCAGCGCGAATTAGTATTTTGAAAAAAGCGACGTGAAACAATTCCTGACGTCACCACCGTAGAATCAACGCCTAATGGATACCCGATAGCAAACACTGAGCTGCCAGATTTCAAATTCGAAGAATCCACAAGCGATAAAACCCTAAACTGATCAGACTCTGAAACACAGCATGCTGACAGCAATGCAATATCACGTGTTTTATCTGCACCTAAGACCTCAGCATCCAGGGATAAGCCTTGGTCGTTCCTGATTTTCACTGATTTTGTCCCTTCAATCACATGGTGATTAGTGACTATTTCTATTTTTTCAGTTTTTTCATCGTAAGAGTAGATGAAGCCAGAACCCAGCGAATTTTGGGCTATCACTTGGACTACTCCTGGTGTAACTAATCCCACGATCGAACTAAGTGAAGGCGTAGGTGTTGGCTCAGGAGTTGGTGTAAGTGTTGGTACTGGAGTTGGTGTAAGTGTTGGGGTGGCTGTCGGCATAGGTGTTGGAGTAGGCGTCAAAGTAGGCGTAGCTGTGGGAATTGTAGTTGGCGTCGCCGTAGGCTTAGGAGTTGGAGTAAAAGTTGGAGATGGAGTAGGGGTAATTTGCTCTAGAAGAGCCTGACGAACACCAGCCTGAATTGTTGCGTCAAGAGCCGATTGGTCAATTCTAGGCTGGCTACAGCCTAGAGTCATAGCAAGCACCGCAATAATTACGGATAAAAATCTTAAACGCATGTATGCATTTTAACTGTAGAAACTATATTACGTGATAATCAAACAATCCTTAAAAATGTAATTTATAGATTGCAGTTTTTTGAAATTAAGTATCAAATAATTAAATTGTGCGTTTATTCATTCCGATATATAAGGTAGAATCTATCGGTCGGGGTGTGGCGCAGCTCGGTAGCGCGCCTGCTTTGGGAGCAGGAGGCCCTCGGTTCGAATCCGAGCACCCCGACCATCCGCTTTAGACCCACTGTAAAACCATATTGCGTTGGGCTTCCGTAGCAGGAGAAGGCCAATGTGCATCCGGGGTATTTTTCCTGAGGATTTCAATTAATTCTAATGATTCCTCTCCAGTTATCCCCCACTGTTCTTTCATAAAACAGCCAATTACAGTTCCAGTCCGACCTATTCCTCCCCAACAATGTACATACACTGTGTTTCCATCGATGATTAGGCGATCAATGAGAGACATGGTTTCCTTCATTATTTCAATAGATGGGACGTCCTGATCTCGAATTGGCATTCTTGTGTAGTAAATTACTTTGCCTGCATAGTTTTGGAGTTCGCTTAAGAGGTGATCGTAGGGATGAAGCCGCTCTGTAGTTTCCGTCAAATCAATGAATGCAGTTATACCGAAATCAAGAAATCGTTTTAGCCGCCCAATGGCACCAACTTCGGTTGGTTGACCGGCGTATTCACCTGCTAGTAATTTGTTTGGAATAACCCAATAGGAATCAGCAATAGGAGTATCCAAGAGGGATTCAATCTCCTTCCTTAAACAGAGAAAGAGTGAAAATTACATCTGCTAATTCCATTATTTTACTTCTCCATTTCAGTTGATTAAGCCAGTCTGAGGGTATGCCAGATTCGCCCCAGTAAGCACCTGCAAGTTGACCATAAATTGCTCCAGTTGTATCAGCATCGTTACCAAGATTAACAGCTAGAAGAGCTCCTTCTTCAAAGGTCGAAGCATTATAAAATGCCCATAAAGCAGCTTCCAAAGATTCCACGACGTAGCCAGAGCCTTTGATTTCTGGCGGTTCTTTGCGCTTAAATGAACCAGATGCAACTTGATCTATAGAGTAGACCAGTGGATTTTTCTTCCAAAAATCTTGTACAGGGGAGTATCTTCCTTCTAATAAATTTTCTTTAGCGATGCCATTTATTGCACCAACTATCAAACCTCCAAAGTACCTACATGCATCAACGGCTGTATCTGCACCATGTGTAGTTCTAGAACTCTCTCCAGACATTTGAATCGCTACACTAGGAAGCCGGGCAAAAAATAAAGGTACGGGTGCTAATCGCATCAACGAACCATTCCCTGCACTCTGAGAATGAACAGGTNCACTAAAAGGTTGGCCTGTTTTTTTATATTTTCTTAGTGCCGAACTGACAGTATTCCCGATATCAAAGCATGTNCCCGTATGACTAAGATAACCTCGTTCCTGCCACTGTAAGTACCGATTCATTTGGTCTACTGGATCAAAACTATTTGTTTCAATCAAACTTTCTGCAAGACATAAAGCCATAGAAGTATCGTCAGTCCATTCACCAGGATTAAGCCCAAACGGCCCTCCTCCGGTAATTCCAGTGACCGGCTCAAAACTACCAGGTGGTCTAAATTCAAGGGTAGTCCCAAGCGCATCGCCAATCGCTAAGCCTTGCATTGCTCCTCGGTATCTTTCGATTTTTTCCATGGGTGCACGTTAATCCAACAGGCGCAATTTATCTATACTACAAATATCATCTATGGATTTTCTGACCCCTTTACTCCAATCTAAACAAATAGAGGAATTCACTCCTATTTATTGCAAATTTAATAGCTATAGCTTAATAGGTATTTTATAATTTCCTAAAGGCCTTTTCTTCATNCGAAAGAGTTGATCAGTTCTTCATCAGGGGAAATTATGCAATTANTAAACTGGAAATACATCTTTACTCTCTCCNTTTTGCTACTCTTTTTGAATGTTGCTTGCTCAAGTACAAAACCGGCACCCCCAGAAATTAATTTACTTGATGCTATTGCCCAGGGTGACATTCAAAGTGTTCAGCAGCACATGGACGCGGGAACTAATCCAAATAAACACTTTATTCCTTTTCCTTTTCCCTTTGCAGGCGCATCTGCATTACATCTTGCAGTAGTGATTGATAACCCTGAAATAGTTACTCTATTGGTAGACGGGGGAGCAGACATTAATTTGAATGCAAAAGATCTGTCTGAANCCTCCCCATTAATCTGGGCTGCATACTGGGGTAAACCAAATAGTGCAAAGATATTAATTGCCCAGGGCGCTAATATTAAAAAAACGGACAATTCTGGTAACAACGTTTATGACGTTCTCAAAATTAAGAATATCTTCGTCCCTGAACAAGAGGTTGCAGCGTTAAACAAAGCACGTCAAATCATTGCGCAGCTATTGCCTTAAAGGAAGTAAGAAATACTAAAAATTAATGAACTCGCACCAAATTTCACCTTATCACTAAATTCAGGAGAAAATTTCATACTGTCTGAAAATAAAGGCAAAAATATAGTTTTGTATTTTTACCCCAAAGCATTTACTTACGGCTGCACTATTCAAACAAAAAGTTTTGGGAACGCCTATGAAGAAATAACCGCACTAAATGGAATCATTGTCGGCATAAGTACTGATGAAGTTGAAACCTTAAGCGAATTTGCTGATGCTTGTTACACACCATTCGCATTGGGAAGTGATTCAACTGGCGAAATTCGTAGACTTTATGATGTCCAGCGTAAGTTCAACCTAGGGACTTCCCGCATCACATACGTGATTGATGCCTATGGAGTAATTAGGAATGTTATACATAATGAAATTTTGATGAATATTCACATTACAGAATCTATAAAAACGCTCCGTGAGCTTCAGAATGGTAAAATCGAGGCATGACATATTCAGTTGCGATTCTTACGAGCAGTGACGCTGGTGCAAAAGGCGAGCGTGAAGATATTAGCGGAAAGGTGATTCGCGAATATCTGATTCCAAATGATTACCAAATTAAGCATTACTTAATGGTCCCCGATGATCATGACCTTATTAGCAAAACTCTTATCGCATGGGCTGATACTGATCGTGTAGATTTAATAATTACGACTGGCGGGACTGGCTTTTCTGAGAGAGATGTAACACCTGAAGCAACCAGTTCAATCATCCAACGTCATGCAGCAGGGATTGCAGAGTTATTACGTGCAAATGGCCTTAAAAATACCCCTATGGCAGTGTTGAGCAGAGGCGTCGCAGGCATACGCAATAAAACCCTAATTGTTAATTTGCCCGGGAGTCCAAAAGGCGTAGCAGAAGGAATGGAAGTGCTCATTCCTATACTGCCTCATGCTTTGGGTCAGTTAACGGGAATCAATCGCGGGCACTAATGCTTAAAATAGATGTTATTTCAATATTTCCTGAAATGTTCTACCCAGTGCTTCAAAATGGAATCGTAGGTAAGGCTCTTGAAAATAAACTTGTTCAAGTTGTCACTCATGATCTTCGGGACTATGCCTCAGGCAAGCATAAGAATACAGATGATTCACCATTCGGTGGTGGGCCTGGAATGGTCATGAAACCTGAGCCTCTCTATAAGGCAATAACATCGTTAAATCTTGAGTCAAATATTCCAGTCATAGCACTTAGTGCTCAAGGTAAATTGTTCGACCAAAAAGTAGCCGAGCGTCTTTCCCAGCAAGAGCAAATTGTCATCGTTTGTGGTAGGTATGAAGGCGTAGATGAACGGATTCTAGAACATTATGTAACAGAAGAAATCAGTATTGGTGATTACATAGTAAGTGGTGGAGAAATACCCGCAATGCTCATAATCGATTCTGTTATCAGGCTTATCCCTGGAGCTCTCGGACATGGGGATGAAGCAATTTCTGATGATTCGCATACTTCTGGTATTTTGCAATTTCCTCAATACACACGACCAGCGCAATTTGAAGGGAAAAAAGTTCCTGAAGTCTTACTTTCTGGCGACCATCAAGCAATAGCCAATTGGCGTAGAACAGAAGCTTTACGTAGGACGTTAGAGCGTAGGCCTGATTTACTAAATTCAGCAAATTTAGATGCACATGACAGAGAAAAATTACGCAATATCGAAAATGAAACTGATATTAGCTAACATTAATTGGTGAGTCAGAATTTCGTCGAACCAAAAGTGAGTCGGCGGATGGCTGAACTTTGATTCGTTGTTTTTTCTTCTGTGGAACTTCAGTCTTACCTATGCTAAATGCAGCAAGTCCTTCTAATTCAGANGCAGCTACCCAAGCATCTGATCCTACAGGTGCAACTTTCCATCCCTCTACATTGGCTTGACGCTTCATTTCATTCTTTGTTCTTGCAGTAGCTTCAGGATTCCAATCTGTCGCGCTATTGACGCCTGCCCATAGATGCATCGAGGTAGGAACCAAAGAGCCAAGAAAAGCAAAGGTAGAACTTCCATCTTGACAAATAACAATCTGGTGGCCAGGAGTGGGCCCAATAGCAGGCTCGACCCAAACACCAGAACTTACTTCTGTTGTTCCATTAACTATTTCAACTTGATCGTTTTCAATCAAAGGTTCAATGTCATCAGCACGATATAGATACCTAGATCGTTCGCTTGGATTCATTGCTTGCTCTAGAGCATCTTTATGGACTATGTAGCGAGCATTGGGGAAAGTTGGAAGAACTCTTCCTGAGGATGTCATATGTGTTCCACCGCCAACATGCTCATCATGCATGTGAGTATAGATGACCGTCGTAATATCCTTAGCCATCAATCCAAGTTCTTTTAACTCTCTGATAAGCGAAGAGCGACTCCGCATTGGGGCCACGTCTAAAGACAGTGGAGCTTTATCTCCTGGGCCTGCATTTACTAGGATCCATCCATCAGGATGGTCTATCAGCAAACTATAATTCCCTATAGCTATTCGATTTTGGCGATCGGGAGAAACAAATCTTTCCCAATTTTCTTTGGGAGTAGCGCCGAATAGGCTTCCACCATCAATCCGGGTAGTGCTTACGCGAAGAAGACGAGCGTAGGGCTTGTTCGATTTAGCCATTCTCAGGCTCCTCAGAATAGATTAGGGGTATTATGTGTACCATTACTAAGGTTTTGTCAATCCTTTTTTCAAATTCTGTTTAAAACTCTGACCAACTACTTTGTATTAAGCACCCACTTGGGTTTTATTTAATTGGATCCGAATAATTAGTACTTTGCTAAGTATCATTTCTTTTTCTTGCAGTTACTCCCCCAAAGTACGCACCTAAGGTTCCACTTAAACCGAACCATACAATGAATACTATGCTTGTGTATACACTAAACGTCAAGCTGAAGTTCAGTACAATTGATACAACTAGTGTACATAAAAAAATTGGAACCACAAGCAGTAGTGCCATTAACGTTCCCAATAAAAATGTCCTGTCTGCTGGACNGGACATTTTTAGCCCTGCAATATAACCGCCTAAAAATGCCCCAGGTACTGCCGTAATAAAGTGAATTANCGGAACTAAAACGCAGGCTAATGTAACAACAGATCCAATTGCTGCAGCTCTAAACATTTGATCCTCGAAAAGAACGTATAGATGGAGTTTATGTTCATATTCCCATTAAGTCACCCTATTTCTTAAGGTCATATTAAAAAATATATTCAAACAATTTTTATATTTGTACAAAAATTGCTCTCTATTAATATTCAAAAACCGAGTACAATTCGAAAGGACCATGCATTTACTTCGCCGAATAACAAACCCGCATTCTATTGCCAATCGAACTTTTGATACTGTTCAGAATCCTGTATTTCGCCGCGTTTGGAGCATAGGTGCTTTTTATTACACTTACCGCGCCACAGAATTGGCAGTACTTTCATGGTTTGTTCTGGAATTAACTGATTCCGAACTACAGGTAGCATTAATAGGAGTGAGCCGAATAGCTCCTATGTTTTTGTTCGGGCTTATTTCTGGTAGCTTAGCTGATCGATTCACACGACATTGGCTTATGAGGGCTGTCCAATCCATCAATTTCATTGCAGGCGTATTAATGGTTATAGCTTTGTATTGGGGTGTTGCTACTCCTGTACATGCCTATGCAATGATTTTTATTACAGGAACTACCTGGTCTATTGATTACGCTGCTAGGCGCGCCCTACTTGGAGATATTTTTGAAGGGAAAGACCTCACAAGTGCAACCGCCCTCGATTCAGGTTTAGTAACTGGGTCAAACTTAATAGGCCCATTATTAGGTACTGTGTTAATCAGGCTANTTGATTTTGGTGGCGCCTATGCTGGTATTGCTTTCATGATGGGATGCGCGCTCTTACTGGTGCTAACTATGCGTGTCAACATTACCCAAACATATTCATCCAATGCCAGTAATGTCACTTCCCAAATCAACAGTTCTCTCAACTTAATGCGGACTAACAAAGCAGTACTTGGCACAGTCTTACTAACAGCCTCATTCAACTTTTTTGGATGGCCTTACGTGCAAATGGTACCTGTAATTGCCAGAGATATATTACGAACTGGCGAAATTCAGTATGGCCTGCTGCTAAGCTCCCTCGGTTTTGGGGCAATGATTGGAGCTTTGCTAATTGCGTCAATAAAGCCTATTCATAAAGGTAACGTCTATTCGTTGGGCGCTGCCCTCTTAATGGCAGCTGCCATCGCTTATGCGTGGTCGCCTTGGTATTGGNTTGCACTTTTTTGGATGTTTGTCGCCGGTATTGGCTTAGGCGGATTTGCAGGTATGCAACCGGTTTTAGCATTAGAAGCAGTTAATTCTGACCAGCGAGGCCGTGCGATGGGAGCTATAGTCTTAGGCATAGGTTTCCAGGCCCCGGGAATGTTTTTGATGGGTCTTGTCGGTGAATTAATAGGACCGCGTGAAAGCGTAACTTACGTTAGTGGTATGGGATTAATTTCAATTATTCTCCTCCGCTATATATTCCCCGCCCTTGCAGATAAAGCTAAGCTCGGTATCAATGGACCAGATGTTTCGAAAAATACTAGCAAATAGTTTTTTGCTCCGAGTCGGACATGTTGGTAGGCGCACGGGAGTAAACCGTATCGTCGAAGTTACTTATTGCGTAACTGATGATAGAAAAATTATTCTCTCTGGTTACCCGGGTCCTCGTGATTGGGTTGCTAATATGTCCCAAAATCCCGAGGTCATGATTTATACCGTTGAGGGTGAATATTGGTATCGAATAAAAGGTATATCTCGTCTTGTAAGCAATAAAGAGCAAAGAAATAGATATATAATTCAGTATATTAATCGATGGAATAATCTACCAGGAAACAAAAGATTATTGATTTCATTTACTTTAAATGTAGTTCATTTGAGAGAAAAGCTACATTTACCTTGGTGGGGCCCTTTTTATTTGGTCCAAAAAATTTTTGAAAAAATGCCCTGTATCGAAATTACTCTAGTCGAAGAGCCTCAGCAAAGTCACTTGCCNCCTCCACCTCCAAGCCCGCTGCGCAAGTAACAATTCCTAGTGAATATACGTTTGCGAGCATTTAATTGTAGTGACCTCTGAGGTATCGTGCTATAAAATGCACAAAGTTAAGCATACTAATTGTGCTTAACATGGGTATCAATAATATAAAATATATTGAATACTCAATACTGGAGTACAGATAGATGAGTTTTAATAGAGCATATTCTCTTCCCGAAACTGCTGCTGCTAAACTTGATAAGTTAGTGGACGAGATCGAGGCAAGGCCAGGTCGCCTTGTAAATCCTGATGAATTGCGCGCTGCGTCTGATTCTCTTAGCGTTAAAGAGGTGGTTAATCGATTACCTGAAGGTTTTTCTGAAGAGGACTTTGTAGGTATTTTAAAACTTGCAATGCTAACTGAATGCGCGACAGATTCTTATTCTGCTGTATTCAGAGAAGGGGCCACTACATACAACGCTCCTTGGCTTGCACGTTTCAATGACACTATCTGGACCCCAGATGAATATACTCATTACACACCGTACCAATACATGCTTCAGTCTTTAGGTTATTCCGAAGAACAGCTTAAAAATGAAATGTCTGAAGTACAGGGTAGGCATTACGAACATTGCTGCGGCAAAACCCCTGTTGAATTAACCACTTACGGTATTGCTCAGGAATATTTAACTGATAATTGGCATGGAATGATAAGTCAGTTAATGCGCGAATCGGCACCTTACGCTGCACAATGCGCAACCGCCGTGAAACGGCGTGAAACTTTGCACACTATCTGGTATCGCGAAATGACTGCAGTCCAAATTGAAGAAAACCCAAATCTTATTCCTCTGGTTGCAGCTACGCTGCAATCATTTCAAATGCCAGGAACAAGATTAGTTCCTCAGTTTGGTACTCGTGCATTGGAATGGATGGATAAGGCTAGTGTTGATTTTTCACGAGTAACATCTGATTTCGTACGTAATTTCTATGAAGTAACTGGGAGCGTCAAAAGAGCTGGTAATCTTTTCTTAACGCTAGCAGCAAGGCGCGGTATGAAAATTGGTCCAGTGCCATTGAGTTCCATTAATACCGTTCTTTCAAAAATCGGAGGTCCTGGTTACGGAATTATTGGTGAAGCTGTCCTTGATAAATTTGGAGTGCCACGAGCTACCAACGATAGTCGTTTTTTGAATGGCCTAAAATCAAATCTTAAAAATATGGTAGCCCGTCAAATCGATACTTCTTCGATAATTGGTAAAGTCTAATTGNCTTTATATACTATCCCCAGAATATAGTATGAGTAGTTTTTAAACTTAATGTCATTCAGTTCTTTTATACCAAATGTTTTTGCAAAAAAAGCTTTCCTATCNATGGTCAGTAATATACGTGTCGGTACTCTGCANATAGAAACTAGTGACGGTAAAACCTTGGTATTTAAAAGCCCTAATCCGGGCACAGATGCAACTTTGATTATTAACGATGATTCTTTTTACAAGAAGGTTGTGTTCTCAGGGGAAATAGGTTTTGGTGAAGCTTATCAGGCTGGTTTGTGTAACTCCCCTGACCTAGTCAAATTACTTCAACTTGCGCTAGAAAACCGACAATCAGTGAATCTTAATAAAGGTTTATTAAAATTCATTTCCACTTTAAAAAATGTTCGATTGCATCGATCTCGAGCCAATACTGTTGAGCAGAGTAAGCACAACATCCATGATCATTATGACTTAGGTAACGAATTCTTTAGTTTATTCTTAGATGAAAGCATGACTTACTCCAGTGCGGTTTTCTCTTCTGATGATCAATCGCTATTTGATGCCCAACAAAATAAGTATTTAAAAATGTGCGAAGCCGCGAAAATCAAAAAAAACGACCATGTACTTGAAATCGGAACTGGATGGGGTGGGTTTGCCATATTCGCCGCAAAAACTTTTGGCTGCAAGGTAACAACTATCACTATTTCCAACGAACAATTTAATCTAGCTAAAGCTCGTGTCAAAGATGCAGGCCTTGAGAAGTTAATTTCTGTAAACCTTATCGACTACAGAGAGATTACAGGCACATATGACAAAATTGTTTCTATTGAAATGTTTGAAGCTGTTGGAGTGGAATTTTTCGAAGTATTCTTCCGTAAAAGCTATAACTCATTGAGAGAAAAAGGATTGCTTGCAATGCAAGTAATCACTGTACAAGACGAAAATTATATCGCCCAAAAAAATGGTGTTAACTGGATACAAAAATATATTTTCCCTGGTGGAGTCTTGCCTTCAGTTGAAGAAATGGATCGTATATCTAAGAAAGTCGGCTTAGCATTAATACAAACTGATTCTATAGGTCTCGATTACGCTAAAACCTTAAATCTTTGGCGCCAGAAATTTTGGGAAAACATTGGAACTGTTCACAAGCAAGGATATGACGAACATTTCATTAAAACTTGGGATTATTATTTAGCTGCGTGTGAAGCCGGTTTTCTTACAGCGAATACTGATGATGTGCACATCGTTTTTGAAAAAGCTTAATTCTTACTCATTTTCTATAGCTATCTATATCCCTGATTAGCCAAATAGTACTAGCGCCATAATAACGATATTTACAAAAATATCCTCATGGTGCAGCTGCTTTATTATTCATTACGTATTTGTTACGGGATTACTAAAAAGATTGTACAAAATATGGTAAAGAATGCCTTGACAGACCCAATATATAGGGGTCATACTGACCTCTCTAAGTCCTCTAGGTTTTAACCAGTGAGGCATTAATTTTATTAGTGGAAGATCGCATTATAAGGGGGCTGAAGTGACTTATACTCCAACCACAAATTTAACGAATCAAGACACCCCTAACGAAGTAAGTAGCACTACACTTGCTCCTTCAACTGCGATGCATGTCCGGAAACGCCATGGTGGGTACGAAACCGCAGACGTCATGAAAATTGTTCGTGCGGTTGAACGCTCTAGTGGTGGGTTAGAAAATGTAGATCCGTTACGTGTTGCAACGCGAACTATTAGTGGTCTATATGACGGGGCTACTACACAAGAACTTGATGAACTCTCTATACGTACGGCTGCTTCTTTAATTGCAGAAGAGCCAGAATATTCTAAATTAGCTGCTAGACTTCTGAATGTCTACATTGATAAGGAAGTACGTAATCAAGATATTCATTCTTTTTCGCAATCGGTTCGTATAGGACACGCTTTGGGTCTAATGGATGACCGAGTAGCTGAGTTTGTAGCAGAAAACTCGCGCAAATTAAATAATGCAATTGATGATGAATGCAGCAATCTTTTTGAATATTTTGGAGTACGAACACTTTATGATAGGTATTTACTCAAGCATCCTGAAAATCGCCTATCTTTAGAGACCCCTCAATATTTCTTTCTCCGTGTAGCATGCGGGCTAGCTGAAACACCATCAGACGCTATAAATTTATACCGTCTGATGTCCAATTTGGATTATATGCCAAGCTCCCCTACTCTATTCAATTCTGGGACAAGGCATCCACAAATGTCATCTTGCTATTTACTAGACTCACCAGTTGACGACCTTGAAGCTATATATAACAAATATACTGACATAGCAAAGCTCTCAAAATTTGCAGGTGGTATCGGCGTTTCATTTTCTAGGGTTAGATCACAAGGTTCTTTAATTGCTGGAACTAATGGTCAATCAAACGGAATTGTGCCTTGGCTCAAAACATTGGACTCGTCCGTAGCTGCAGTAAACCAAGGAGGCAAGCGAAAAGGAGCTGCCTGTGTTTATGTTGAGACTTGGCATGCAGATATTGAAGACTTCCTCGAACTAAAGGATAACACTGGTGACGAAGCTCGACGAGCTCATAATTTGAATTTAGCAAATTGGGTTCCTGATCTATTCATGAAGCGAGTTGAAGAAGATTCCCTATGGTCTCTTTTTGACCCGAAGGTTGTACCCGAGTTAGTCGATACTTTTGGCCAGGAATTCGAGGCTCGATTCATTGAAGCTGAAGCGAAACAGTTGTATGAAAAACAATTGCCCGCGCGTGAGCTTTACGCGCGTATGATGCGAACGCTTGCGCAGACTGGTAATGGATGGATGACATTTAAAGATACGTCAAACAATAAATCCAACCAGACATTAAAACCAGAAAATGTAATACATCTCTCTAATCTATGTACTGAAATACTAGAAGTAACTAATGATAACGAAACTGCCGTATGTAACCTTGGCTCAATCAATCTTGGTCATTTCGTAACANCAGACAGGATATTTGATTTTGAAAGACTAGGTCAGGTTGCACGAACTGCCGTACTTTACTTAGATCGAGTCGTAGATATTAATTTTTATCCTACCGCCTCCTCAGCTTATTCAAATAGTAAATGGAGGCCTGTTGGACTCGGGGTAATGGGTTTACAGGACGTATTCTTCAAAATGCGTATACCTTTTGACAGTGATGATGCAAGAAACCTTGCTGGGAAAATACAAGAGGAAATCTATTTTTCTGCCTTGACAACTTCTTGCGACCTCGCAGAGGAACANGGTTCTCATGAAACATTTAATGACACTAGAGCAGCAAATGGAGATCTCCAATTTGACTTTTGGAACATAAATCCTAGTAAAAATGAGTGGCCCGCATTAAAAGAACGAATCAAGAAATTTGGATTACGAAATTCGCTACTTATTGCTATCGCTCCCACTGCAACTATCGCTTCAATATCGGGTGCATACGAATGCATAGAACCACAAGTATCGAATTTATTTAAAAGAGAAACTCTTTCTGGAGAATTCTTGCAAATTAATAATTATTTAGTAGCTGATCTCAAAGAACATGGTTTATGGAACGAAGAAATAAGGAACAAAATCAAATTAGGTGATGGTTCTATTCAACATATCGATGAGATACCTCAAGATATTAAAAATCTATACCAAACCGCCTGGGAGCTGCCGCAGAAAGCATTATTAGATATGGCTGCTGCTCGAGGACCGTATATCGATCAAAGCCAATCCTTAAATTTATTCATGGCATCTCCTACTATAGGTAAATTATCTTCCATGTATTTATATGCTTGGAAATCAGGATTAAAAACCACTTACTACTTACGATCTCGGCCTGCGACTCGAATTCTACAGACAACAACTTCTCAGTCTAAAGAATATACAGATGCAGAAGCACTGGCTTGTTCGCTAGAGAANCCCGAATCGTGTGAAGCTTGCCAGTAAATAATTCCATCTAAGATTTTCGCTTNTGCTTTTCTAAATAGATAGGGAATGTACATAAAGCATACAAGTTGAGAAAGGTAATCATGATCCTAGAACCAGGTCTTAATTTAACTTTACGTCCAATGCAATATCCAGATTTCTATGAGATGTATAAGAATGGTATTCGAAATACATGGACCGTCGACGAAGTAGAATTTTCAGATGACATTAAAGATCTACATAACAAACTTACAGATCCTGAAAGGCATTTAATACGACGTCTCGTAGCCTTTTTTGCGACCGGAGATTCTATCGTCGCAAATAATCTAGTCTTGAATTTGTATAAACATATTAATTCACCAGAAGCAAGATTATATTTATCCCGGCAGTTATTTGAGGAAGCAGTTCATGTGCAATTTTATTTAACTCTTCTTGATACCTACATTCCAGACATTGATGAGCGCCATGAAATGTTCCGTGCTATAGATACCATTCCTTCTATTAAAAAGAAGGCGGATTTTGGCTTCAAGTGGATTGATTCGGTATACAAATTAGATTCATTAAATTCCATGGCTGAAAAACGACAGTTTTTACTTAATTTAATATGCTTTGCCACATGTATTGAAGGATTATTTTTCTACGCAGCTTTTGCGTATGTCTATTTCATGCGCTCAAAAGGCCTTCTAAACGGATTAGCCTCCGGTACGAATTGGGTTTTCCGAGATGAATCTGCACATATGGGATTTGCCCTTGAGGTTGTTAGACAGGTACGTGAAGAGTATCCCGATTTGTTCGACCAGGCTATGAAAGATCAAGTTTTAGAAATGATTCAAGAAGCAGTGGATTGTGAAACTCAGTTCGCTGAAGACTTACTTCAGGACGGTGTAGCTGGCTTAACTGTTCAAGAAGTTCGGCAATATCTTGAATATGTTGCTGACCAAAGATTGATCAATTTAGATCTTCCAACACATTACGGTACACGAAACCCTCTGACATTTATGGAATTACAAGACGTACAAGAATTATCCAATTTCTTTGANCGTAGAGTCTCAGCATACCAAGTCGCGGTCACTGGCCAAGTATCACTAGATGAGGATTTTTAGACTGCCGAACATAAAAACCCCATAAAATTGAAGCATTCAGTATCGATCACTAGTTAATCTGTATCTAAACTACTGGTTCAAGTTGCTCTAATCCATCTTCATCCCCAACCCCTGTGGCAACTGCAGCTTTACCTACCTCATATGCAACTCTATAGTGAAGCCCTATATCTAATGGATTAGGGCTTAGCTCACCAGGAAGTGTTGATTGCCACAGTGCACGAGATGCAGCAATAAGCATTTCACGATTTATAGACGTAGCATGAACACCAAGTGCTCCACGCCATATCCCCGGATAGCCTAATACATTATTCACTGAAGTCCCATCAGCTGCTAATGCTGCGCCTGCTTGAATTGCTGCAGCAGGATTAATTTCAGGATCCGGATTAGATAGCGCAAAAATTATTTGCCCATTTCTCACGCTTTCTTCAGGTATTAACCCAGGAACTCCAGTTGTGGCAATTACAACATCTGCTGTTGCCATAACTTCATCTAGAGTGGATTGTCGTCCTCCCAGGGCCTGGTGTCGAACAAGGCATCCTTCATCAAGGTCAGCACCTAATACAGGCTTCTCACTCGCGTCCATAAGCAACTTGGAAATAGACAATCCTGCGGCGCCAAGCCCTATTTGCCCAATTGTTACTTCGTTCAGGTTTTTTCCAGTTGCTCGTAATGCACTCATAACTGCACCTAATACGACAGCTGCAGTTCCATCTTGATCATCCTGCATAACTGGAATGTTCAATTTCCGGCGAAGTTTCTCAACAATTTCAAAGCACCATGGAGAAGCAATATCTTCTAAATGTATACCACTATAAGTTGGTGCCACACGAACGACAGTTTCGACAAATTGATCAACTGTCGCAGCCTCTACCAGCAGAGGCGCGCCATTAACTCCTGCAAATTGCTGTAACAGTGCTGCTTTTCCTTCCATCACAGGCATTGATGGATGAAGACCAATATTACCTAAGCCTAAAACCGCAGTACCATCAGTTACTATAGCAACCGTATTTCCAATTGAAGTAAAGCGACGGGCAAGAATCGGTTCCTGTAATATAGCTCGGCAAACCTCCGCAACTCCAGGCGTATATATTTTTCGAAGCATAGCAACACTGTCAACGGGGTGTCTGCTTACAATTTGTATTTTCCCGCCTTGATGGAGATCCATGACTTCATCTCGGGTTTCAATGACTTTCACTCCCTGAATACCAGATATAGCTTTAAGTACATCAATTAAGTGATCCTCATTCTCCACATATACATCAATATCTCGCAGCACGTGGTTCTGGCTAATATGCATTGTCTGGATATTCCCAATATTCGCACCTGCCCCACCTATAGCAGTTGCTAAAGAACCAAGTACGCCCGGAACATTTTCATTGCTTACTTGAACAGTACGAATCAAGCCGTAATTCATAGTCATATGGGCAAACCTCCCAGATAGTCCTAGATAAGTATCGCATTTAGGGCTTAGAATCGGTTCTAGTTTTAAGGAGAGTTTCATGCCAAATGCGCGTTTAGACAATTGCCAGATTGAATACGATGATACAGGATCAGGTGTNCCTTTAATATTCAGCCATGAATTTGCGGGGAGTATGGAAAGTTGGACGATGCAAAAAAATTACTTTGCACGTCGCTATCGAGTGATTTCCTATAATGCAAAAGGTTATCCTCCATCTTCTATTCCAGAAACTTGGCAAGAATATACATATGATCATCAAGTAAAAGTATTACTTGATCTTTTAAATTATTTGCATTTGGAAAAAGCCTATATATGTGGCCTATCGATGGGCGCATATACTGCTCTGCAGTTTGGTATCGCGCATCCTGAGCGCTGTATTGGGATCATTTCGGCTGGTGTTGGAACAGGCAGCGCGGATCCTAAGAAATTCCTTAGAGAGTCGGAAGAACGTGCAAATCTTTTAGATACAAAAGGGATGCGAGCAATGGAATCTTATCTTTCTGGCTCAACACGTATCCGGTTTAAAGAAAAAGATCCATTGGGATGGCAAGTTTTTTCAGATTTATTTCACCTGCATTCTCCACAAGGTTCAGCGAATACATTGCGTGGATTTCAAGGAAGAAGGCCAAGTATTTTTACGCTGACCACAGAACTTCAAGAGCTCAACGTACCCATCCTTGTGATGTACGGAGATGAAGATGAACCATGTGTTGAACCGTCTTTATTCATTAAGAAAAATGCTCCAAGATGTGGATTAGCAGTACTACCTCAAACTGGTCACGCATGTAATCTTGAAGAACCTGCTATGTTCAATTACTTTGTAGGCGAATTTATAGCAAGCGTCGAAGCAGAAAAATGGAACGAAATGCCAGAAGATAGTGGAGATAATTGGGCAGTATCGCGAACTAGTTAATTACGGCGAATGCTTCAACTTCAATCAAGTATTCTGGGTTTGCCAGAGCTTGGACAATGACCATCGAACTTGCAGGAGCTGCAAACTTTGCACGGTATTCATTTTGAGCTTGACGTGCTGCCTCGATATCAGCTTCGGGAGTAAGGAAAATAGTGACTTTGACAATATTGTCCATATCCCCACCAGCAGCTTCAATTGCAGTCTGTAGGTTTTTATTCACTTGCCGTGCTTGAGCCAGTGTATCTCCACGCCCGATTACTTTTCCTTCAGTATCTCTAGATGTTTGACCAGATATCCAAATTAAATTACCGTACTGCACTACGTGTGCATAACGATCTCCCGGAGGCTGAGCCAACTTCTCTGGATTAATTCTTTTTATTTCACTCATATTTCTCCTTATAGTATGTACTATGACCTGTAATAAACTGGTATTGAAGCTCCTGATATTGCTCTAGCATCATCTGAGGTTAAAAACAACATCACATTCGCCAAATCAGTTGTGCTTACCCATTTGCTAAAATCACTCTGAGGCATAGCTAATCTGTTAGCTGGGGTGTCCACTATGCTGGGCAACACCGTGTTTACCGTTATATCAAAATCTTTCACTTCCTCTGAGACTGTTTGTGATAATAAAATTACTCCACCTTTACTAACCGAGTAATGGCCGACCATTGGATCTCCTCGCAATCCGCTTCTCGCTGCAATACTAACAATTCTTCCGTAGTTTTGTGCTTTCATGAAAGGGATTATATGTTTGATCATCAGAAATACAGATTTCAAATTTAAATCTAATAAATCATCCCAATCAGTTTCAGGCATATCCTCTATTGCAGGACCGAACCGAAATCCTCCAGCTACCTGAGCAAGTACATGAATATCATGATTCGAAGTAATAGTCTGAACTAAATTTTTGACTGAGTTTTCATCAGTCAAGTCCGTCTGAATAAAAATAGGCTCAGAGTAAAGTTTACTAATATGTTCTGACTCATTTTCAGGTAATGGAGATTGATCTGCGATTATTACAGTCGCTCCTTCAGAGGCGAATTTGCGTACCACTTCACTACCTATCGCGCCACTTCCACCAGTTACAAGAACGTTCTTTTTAGCAAATTTCATCATGCCTCCTTCAAAGTTAGAATGTTCATAGAATAAAAAGAGGCTCCGTAGAGCCTCTTTTTATTCTATGAAAGATATTTTTACGAAGGGAACAGGCTTCGATATACCTTAAGGGTTTCTTCAGGTAGTGCGCCCAATCCTTCAATCAATCTCTGTGTAGCATCTCCCGTTCGTAATCCGACGTCATAGTTACGCGATTTCATATCCGCAACAAATGCATCGCTCTTTACAACTGTTTCAAAAGCCTCTCTCATTGCAGTAACTAATTCATCTGGTGTCTGTGAAGGCATAGCAAATGTTCGGCTGGAAGCTGAAATATTCACATATGCATCGTATGTATCAAGGTGTGCTTTGCTAGCCTTGAGTCGCTTCTCTGCAATTTCTCGAACGGGTTTTGCCCAATTCCATTTACCTGCAGACTGGCCAGCCTGGACCCATGCAGGATCTGTTTCTGTGTAAAACAGTGGAGTTGCATAGCCATCGGCCCACTCAGGATTCAAAGCGACCTGCGAGTCTCTGCAGGTTGCAGTAATGTCAATTTCACCACGATTAAATGCGGCATCCATATCAGAAGTACCTGAGTACCCAAACACCCGCTCAAATGGGAATCCCATCTGAACCAAAAGTTCAGTTAATGTTGCGTATGTGTCAACTTTACCAATTTGCCCGATGGTAAATTTCTTACCACCTGCCTTACCTGCAAAGTAATTCTCCAAAGCATCGTCACTCAATACAGAGCTTCGAGCACAAAATACAGTATCTTGGGGGGTGTAGTCAGGTGCTCCCAAGTAAACTACATCTTTAACGGGATCAAAACCTTCAACACCATTCAAAATCGCCTGCTGAATCAGCGTAGAAATTATCAAAACAATATCTACTTGGTTGTCTCGATAAGGCTTATCAATCACTGATTTCGTTGCCACTAGCGTATTGGCACCAGGGCGATTAGTAACAATTACATTAGGAGTACCTTCAAGTGTGGTTTGAAGATGTTTCGCAAAAATTCTTGCAAATGTATCAAATCCACCGCCTGGAGAGTAACCAACCGTGATTCTCACTGTTTTCCCTTTAAAGCTCACCGGACCTGATGGTGCAGGTTCAGGAGTTGCCGTCGGTGCAGCCGCTGGCTTAGGAGTAGGTGTAGCTTTAGCAGGTACTGGCGTTGCAGTAGGTGCTGCAGCAGCCGGAGCCGTACTTGCCGGCTTAGGCGTAGGAGTTGGGTCGTCGCTACCACACGCAATAGCAAAAAGTGCGAAAGCCGCGACTAAGGCCGTTAGACCCAAGGCCTTTCCTGAAAAAATATAACTGATGCTCATCAGCCCTCCCTGATGCGAGTCTTCACACTATTGCTTATAACTATAGTGCGCCGTCGGATGCTAGCACGAGAAAACATTATCGTCCACTAATTTTTCTAATATTGGAAAAATTCGGTTATCGTTTCTCTCCCTTTCAATACATCCGGTATAGGGAATACATTCTCAAGCGCCGGGTCAATCCACGCGATGTGAATAACCAGATCAAAAAAACCGTATATAAGGACAAGAAAGAATATAGACCACAATAGGGCCACCCACCATCTTACCTTTCCAAACAATTTCAGAAAGAGAAATACATACGTAGGTACAGCAATCTGAAAACCAATTAAATAGATAGCAAAAATTAATCCAACCGTAGTACCTAACGCTTTAAATGTACGTATCCATAGCACTAGTGCGGAGTCATTTGTAACTGTTCTGCCTATATCAAGAATTTTTCTTTTAGAAGTAGAAGGGAAAAGAAGATGCCGTGCGATGTATATCGCCACTAGCACAAGCCCTGTAGAAGTAATTATTTTAGGTAATTTCGCGGCTTCTTCAGTCCAGGAATAAGAAGAATACAAAGAAAAGGCAAAAGCAATTGCCATCAAGCCTATAAATACGCCGCTTGGTGTAATGGCAAAGCGTTCTTTCATTGATGGTTTAGGCGCAACCATATTTGTTTCGCTATTTTTTCGGTCACTGCTGGTTTGCACAGCCTGTGCCTCTTGAGTTTTACCTACATTTCTTTGCATCCAAAGCGTGTAACCTGCAGTTCCAAGTGCAATCAGAATAATAAGTAGCACTGGAATTCTGCTGAATAGGCCAAAATCAATTCCCAAGGGTTTACTGCTGTCTACACTTATCATTCCAAATGTTTTACTAGCGATTCCGTAGTATTTTTCGACTATTCCACCAAGAATTACAGATATAACAATCGGAGGGCGCGGCCATCCAAAAGTCTTCATGAAATATCCTAGCCCTCCAAAGCCGAGCATTACTACAAGATCCTGAATCCGAAAGGATGCCTGAAACGCAGCTATGGTCATGATTCCTAAAATTATCGGAACAAGTATATTGGGCGGAACAAATGCAATTCTAGTCAAAGTAGGAGTGAATCCTAACGCTAAACCTGTCCCCAAAATATTTGCCACCACTAAGGAAAAAGCGATTGTTAGAGTTAAATCTAAGTTTTCATTCAGCATTGATGGACCTGGTTGGACATCTAAGATCACCAACAAGCCTAGGAAAATAGCCATTCCTACAGAGCCAGGTACTCCGAAGAAAAGCGTAGGGACAAGCTGCCCACCATCAACCGCATTGTTTGAAGATTCAGGAGCTATCACACCCCTTATGTCACCAGTGCCAAATGTCTCAGTACCACCCTTAACTGTTTGCCTAGCAGAAGCATAGGCTAGCCATTGAGCGAGTGATCCACCTATACCAGGCAAAACTCCTACAAAGACACCTAGACCTGCGGAACGAAATACTAAAGGCCAGTTCTTTAAAACTGCTTTCATGCCTTCCCAGCGCTGTGAAGCAGTACTAATTTCTCCTGCTGATTGCCGAGAAACTGCTACATTACCAATCAACATGTCAAAAAACTCTGGTAATGCGAATAATCCAATTACTACTGGAACAATATGAAATCCATCCCAAAGATAATCGAATCCAAATGTCAGCCTTTGTACGCCTGTCGAATCATCAAAACCAACTAATGCAATCAATAGGCCAAGGCATCCGGCCATCAATCCTCGTATAAGGGCTCCGCTACTTACTATTCCAACAACTCCCACTGCCACTAGCCCCAACACAAAAAATTCAGCAGCGCTAAATGAATTAACAACTGTTCGGGCAGCAGGAATAGTTATAAATAGGAATATTCCTCCGACAATTCCACCTATCATCGAAGCAAAATATGCGGCAGATAGAGCAACCCCAGCCTTACCTTGGCGAGCTAGAGGGTTACCGTCCAAAATCGTAGCCTGCCCTGAAGTAGAACCAGGCATTCCCAGTAATACCGCTGGTAAAGTGTCTCCTGTAGAAACAGTTGCAACCATTCCTACAGCTAAAGGCAGCGCAATATATGGGTCTTGGCCATAAGCAAAACCAAGGAGCACTACAAGGCTAGGTACCGCTCCTCCAGGCATTGCGCCATTGAGAACGCCCACCGCAACCCCTATCATCAAAGCTAGCATAACCTGCCAGCTAGCCATTTGACTTAATGCTTCGCCCGCCGCCTCAAGCATTCCAATCTCCTAACATCCAATCATCCTTGAAGCTATTGATCCATAGTATTTTTTGCAAAAACTTCTTCTAATTTTGCTAATTTCGGAGTTAGTCCTTGCTCAAATGAGTATTGCGCAGCCGTCTCTAGTACTAGTTTGTTGGCCCTTATACCGTGCTGAACAAGTGGAGTTTTTATTGCTTCAGGTGAAATCAAGCCTGTTTCAACATAGTAATCAACATGTTCCATGCGCTCTTTATTGATAATGTCATTAGCCTTATTAAAGGCTTTCATTAGATTCAAAATTACCCACGGGTGCTCTTCCGCGATTTGACGCTTGATCACCATACCGTGGTTAATAGGATATATGCCTGTTTTTTGATAGTACCTTATACCCTCTGCACGGTTGTCTGGAAAAATTGAAGATATATCTGGATGGTTCCATAAATCTGCAGTACTTCTATCAATTAGGTTGGGGTCAACGATGTATAGCAACGTTGCATCTAATTCACCTGAAAGCATCATTGTTCCGATATTTTTCTCTAACGGAATCTGATTAACAGTAACTCCTTCAGGAGGCTTAAAGCCAGTAGAACCTCCGTGGCTTTGCTCAGGAACTCTCTCCATGAAAAATTCCATGTCTTTAGGTTCTACTCCAAATTCGTGCTGCAAGATTCCTCTAGTCCATAAAGCTGCAGTTTGCTGATACTCGGGAACTCCCACACGCTTACCTTTAAGGTCTGACGGGTCTTTAATTCCTGAGTCCTTCCGGATCAGCATTCCCGTGTGAAAAAAACGTCGAGTTGTAAAAATTGGCAAGCCTACCCATCTATCGTCTCCGGCGGCTTGTGCCATGATCAATGAAGAAAATGACATTTCAGAAACATCAAAGTCTCCAAATTTTAATTGCCTCCAGAATAACTCCGATGCATGCACGGGACTAGGCACTAAGTTAATACCATCAGCTTTCACACGCCCATCGAAAATAGGCCATGTTCTTGGGTTAGATGCCATGCCTAAACTGAGTTGAATATCCATAAAAGTCTCCTTCTTATAAACCTGAAATAAATTGTTCTTCTTGATCCCATTTCCCAACATTAGAGCGCCATACCATATCTAAGCGCGCCATATCTTCATCACAAAGCGGCTCAGAACCAGAGCAGCCTACTGCCTCCTCTAAATGAGCTAATTCTGAAAATCCGCCAAGAACAGTAGTTACAGCTTCATCTTGAAGGATGAACCTGTATGCTGCTTCAGATAAAGTTTGCCCATGCCTTGAAAGAAATGCAAATGGCAAAGCACGTTGAACCATTGCCTGGTACATATCAGCATTTCGCGTTAATCCTCCACCCGCAAGCTGGTGCCTAGCACCTCCTTGCACGGCGTGGTCCGTTAGTACGCCCCCTGCTAATGGACGAATTACCGCTGTTCCCACACCTAGCTCATGAGCTCTGACAAGAAATTGACCATAATCATGCTGCACATCCAGTCCATCAGGAGTAGGGAGTCCTGCAGTCGGGTTCAGTAAGTCGTACCATACGTTAAGCATATGAAACTCTCGAGTCTCGAGCAAAGTTAAAACTGCTTCAGCGTCTGCATCTTCATTAGCAAACCCAAAAAATCGAGTCTTGCCTGCACGCCGAAGTCGTTCTAAGCCTTCAAGTGCACCATCTGCACCAAGGTAATCATCTAACCCGACATGGATCCATCCAGGTACTGTAATATCGGTTTCTATACTCGGAGGGTTATGTATCTGAACCACGTCTACATGATCTACTTGTAAACGCGTCAATGAATCTTCCACGGACTCTACAACTGCATCAGCAATATGATCGAGCTCATCTGGCATTATCTCAACTTTAGTAGCTATAACGGGGCGAAAGCCAATCTCTCGCATTGCTTTACCAATGTTTGTTTCAGCTAATCCTTTACCGTAATCAGGAGATGTATCGAAGTAATTTATCCCTAATTCCAGAGCACGTTCTATGGCTTTTATTTGTTCCTTAGGCTCCCCTTTAACAAGTAAACCCGCATTATCTCCAGAGCCAAAACCTATCTCGGAGACTCTGATTCCTGTTGAGCCCATTTCACGATATTTCAATATTTACCTCCGATTTTATCTCTCATCAATTGATTGCAAATTAACGCCGACTAAGAATCGTGTCAACATTATGTTCTGCACAAATATATAGGAAGAGAGAGAATTATAAACCCCCACCGCTTTTTCTATTCTCAATAACAGACTGAGCCCGTGGGCTAATCTGACTTTGAATCATTATATAAAGCAATGCCAAACGATCAATTTCAATTGCACGCAACAGTGCCGGTTCCAAATCTTCAAGACTCTCCAGAAGTTCTGCATAAGCACCTAGACCGGTAGCGCCAAGATCATAACGTTAAAGAGCTAGATCAGTAATCGCTGCTTTCCCGTGAGGNAAAATATGATCACTAGCAAGAGTAAATATCGTATTTACTTCTTCCATTCACATGGATTCGGCTATGATCTGTGCACGGTAATTTCAATACACTTCAAATTGCTCTATATATCCAACGATGCTAGCAGTGCGAGATTTATGCAGCAATTGTTAACATGTATCTAGTCACGTACATATATTGAAAAGGGGAGAAATGAGCCAATTATTTAAAGAAAACTGCATCAATCTAGATGAATCATCACAACTTTGCACCGCCGATGAAGTTAAATTGTTTTTAGGAGATCTTGATAATTGGAGTATTGTCTTTGATGGCATGGAAAAGCTCGAAAGAGTGTTTAGATTCAACACTTTCGCCGAGGCTTTAAAATTCACCAACCAAATTGCCAATGAAGCAGAGCAGCAAGGCCATCATCCCAAATTAACGACTGAATGGGGGAAGGTAACCGTTTCATGGTGGACGCATTTTTTGGGTGGACTGCATAAAAATGACTTCATTATGGCTGCGCGTACAGATTCCTTATATTAATACCTGTCCATTTATCAGAGTGGAAAATTTGATAGGAGAAAATATGTCATTAATCGAAAATAAATTAAACACTATGGGTCTTTCTCTGCCTGAGCATGTAGCGCCTGCTGGAAGTTACCTAGTAGGCTACCAAACGGGGAATTTAGTTTTCACTTCTGCTGTTGGACCCCGTACGAATGATTCAAATATAACCGGAGTGATGGGTCTGGATTGTAGTATCGATGATGGATACGAAGCTGCTCAGCGAACCTGCCTAAGAATTTTAAGCAATGTTAAAAGTATTATTGGTGACCTCGATAAAATAACACATGTCGTAAAAATATTTGGAATGGTCCAAGCTACTACAGATTTCAACGAGTATGCACGGGTCGTTAATGGTTGCTCTGATCTGCTCGTAGAACTGTACGGTGAAAATGGCAAACATGCTAGAAGCTCAATGGGCGTAGCACGAAATCCGTTTGATGGAGTAGTTTCTATTGATGCCATTTTTGAAGTTACAGACTAAATTTGTTACAACTATCTTACAAAAGGACCACAGATCAAATAGCTGATTTGTGGTCCTTTTGTTGCCTTCAATTAAAGGTGATAGAGGCCCAAAGCATTATCAACTAATATTTTTTTCTTTGACTCTTCATTTATGTTGGTCAAGTTCCTGAAAGTTTCTATCGCATCAACCTCGCTAGAGGTGTCCGTATGCCCATAATCTGTACCGATCACTATATTTTCATCACCGATGTAACTAAATACGTATTCGAAATCATCGTCTGTCTGAGCAGAAACATAAATGTTGTAATCCTTAAATGGGTTCTCTGGGATTTTCCAACCGGCTTGCTGTGCTCTTCGTGAAGTTTCGTGCATTATCCAAGGAACCCACTGGCACGAAGATTCTATGAAACCCCAGCGCAAATCAGGGAAGCGTTTTGGCAAATCACTAAGAATCAAGCCATTACAAGCATGTACTGTTGGCATTCGAAAAGTCGGTAACCCTCCACTTGGGTCATACGGTGAATTCATTGCCTTTACATAATTTTGATTGGCATTGGCAATGTGGATGGTGATTGTCATGTCATGTTCTTGTGCAGCAGCGAGGTACGGATGGAAATAAGGATCAAGCATGAATCTGTCATCTTCAAATGGCTTCATAACCACTCCTACAGCTCCATTTTCCTTCGCCCATGGCATCATATTCACAGCTTCGTCTAGGTCGGTAAGCGGCAAAACTGCAGACCACCGAAGCCTACCATCAGATTGCTTCCAAGCAGATGCCATCCATTTATTCCATGCTCTGCATAGCGCCCGATCTACCTCGGGTCTTCGAGTAACATCACTAATCCACAGAGTGTTGTGCAAAATTTGAATATCTACCCCAAGATCATCCATATGCCTCAATCTCAAAGATACGTCATCAAGATGGCGCGCATCTGCTGCCGTAACCAAATCACGTCCCGCTCGCTCAGACATGATTTCTAGTTCGCGCTCTGACGGCGTGGGTAGTCGTAAACCTGCGATCTTACCATCAATTACCCAGTAGCGACTTTGTGAATTATCAGGGGAAGAAAACAATTGAGGACGGTATTGCAGGTCTTCTTTATCCAAAAAATCCCATGTATGCTCGGACTCAACTACGTGAGCGTCAGCATCAATGGCTCCAAATTTTACGGCAGTAGTCATGTTTACCTCCATTTATACTTGCCTTAGTATCGTTCTAAGGTACTCGCAAGGCAATATCTGTTATACCATGCTACAGAGAAAATATAAAAATGAAAAAGAATTTATCTAAATCTGCTGCGATTGTAGGAGTCGCAGAATCTGACGCAATTGGACTAGTTCCAGGGAAATCTGCATTAGCTCTCCACGCAGAAGCTGCTAGCAACGCATTAACTGATGCGGGCATTAGCAGAAGCGAAGTTGATGGGCTTTTAACAGCAGGTTACTGGAATTACGACTTGGCAGATTACCTTGGTATAAAACCACGCTATACGGATACAACCACGGTTGGTGGTGCTTCGTTTGTAATACACGTAGGACATGCAGTTTCCGCAATTGCGGCTGGCCTATGTGAGGTCGCCTTGATAACTCATGGCCAATCTGGGCGTAGTACACGAGCACCAATGCCTAGAGATCCCAATGTTCCGTCTGCAATGTATGAAATGCCCTACGGCATGATAGGTATGCCTATTAATTATTCCATGGCCGCTACACGTTATATGCACATGTACGGAGAAGAAAGAACAAGGCAGGCAATGGCGGAAATCGCAGTTTCTACTAGAAAATGGGCGCAATTGAACCCTAAAGCCTCAATGNAAGAGCCCATGAGTTTTGACGACTACCATAATTCCCGCTGGATTTCATGGCCTTTCCATCTTTTGGACTGCTGTCTGGTAACCGATGCAGGCGCTGCTGTTGTTGTCACTTCTAAAAAAAGAGCTGCAAACCTTCCTAAGAAACCAGTCTGGGTCCTCGGTCACTCCGAGTATCACGATCATGCGGGAATCACAACTATGCAGAATTTAACCGTAACTCCTGCAAAAGTGACGGGACCTGAAGCTTTAGGTATGGCCGGTGTTTCCCATAAAGACATTGGACTATCCATGATTTATGACTCGTTCACTTATACAGTTCTAGCGAGCTTAGAATCTTTAGGGTATTGCGATCCTGGAGAAGGGCCAGATTTCGTGGCTAATCAAAGAACTGCCCCTGGAGGAAATTTCCCCTTAAATACAAGCGGAGGGGGACTTTCTTACACTCATCCGGGAATGTACGGGATTTTTCTCATTGTAGAAGCTGTCAGGCAACTTCGCGGAGAAACGGGAGATCGGCAAATAGCGGACTTGAATTTAAGTTTGGTTAACGGCACAGGCGGAGCTCTTTCAGCTACCGGAACAATCATTTTAGGAGTTGACTGATGGCCCCTCCATATCAAGGACCTTTACCAGTACGGCAGCCCGAGTCAGATTTCTATTGGGAAAAAACCAAAAAACATGAGCTTTGGCTACGCAAATGCATGGACTGTAAAGATGCTTATTTTTATCCTCGTGACTTTTGCCCCAAATGCGGTAATCGTAATGTAACTTGGATTCATGCAAGTGGTAAAGGAACTCTGCATACGTTTGCGATCGTAGAGCGAGCTCCTGTTCCTGCATTGGGTGACAAAGTTCCATTTATTGTTGCAATGGTCGATCTTGAAGAAGGCCCCAGATTCCCTACAAATATAGTTGGAGTTGATGCTAAACCAGAGAATCTTTCGATAGGGATGGAGTTAGAAGTGACTTTTCTTGAGTTGACAGAAGAAATCACACTGCCATTATTTAAGCCAGTTTAATGAATCTCTCGACCACCATTTACTACAATCATTTGCCCCGTTATAAACCGAGCATCATCGCTAAATAGAAAAACCATCACGCCAGTCAAATCTTCTGGTACGCCTCTACGAATTAGAGATGCCTCTGGCTCTGAATAGGCCTCATCTGCGCTGAGGGGATCCTCTGTATCGGAAGTCGTTGAGCCAGGTGCAACAGTAACAACGTTGATATTATGCTGACCCAACTCTCTAGCAACTGAGCGGGTTATTCCAATAATCGCCGATTTAGAAGCAACATAATGTGGATTCATAGCATTAGGACCTCTTGCAATACGTAAAGTACTACCCGAACTAACGTTGACTATAGTCCCACTATTTTGATCTCTCATGTAAGGATAAACTGCTCTGACTCCCAAAAAAGTACCTCTTGCATTCACTGCAAATACGCGATCCCAGGTTTCCATATCCACATCTAGGATAGATTTAACTTCCAGCCCTCGCATCATGCCAGCATTATTAAGCAATCCATCAATTCTCCCGTATCTCTCATGTGTCTGCTTGGCCATGTCTAGCATTGCTTCTTCGGAGGAAACGTCTACGTGGAGTGCGAGTACTTCAGCACCAGCAGACCTGCATAGCTCTGCTGTCTTAGCTACATCCTGCACGTCTGCAATTGTTAACCTAGCACCTTCCTTCGCGAATCGAATTGCATATTGCCGACCGAGCCCTGCAGCAGCACCCGTTACTATAATTACCTTTCCATCAAGGCGCATACTTCCTCCATTTAATTAACTCTAGTGATCTATACACCTACAGTGTTTGGTGTTTTCAACCCGTAAAGTTTGGTAGTTCCTTTCCAAATAATTCGATCTTTTTGTTCCTGGGTGAGATCAGTCCTATTCATTAGAAATTTAGGTGAATCCGGAATCCGATGCGCATGGGGTATATCACTCGCGTAAACCCAACAATCAGTACCATACTTATCAACCATGTATGGTAATAGTTGATCGTCAACCTCAAAGCCTATAAAAATTCTTCCGTCCTTAATGTATTCCAAAGGTGTTGCTTGAGGTAAGCCTCGTTCAATAATAGGCTTGTGTTCGGAGCGAATTGTTCCAAGCTCCATCCTGTCTTTAACATTATCTAAAGTGAAATCCATTACTGCCACAGCAAAATCCACCCATGTACAACCTGTTTCCAAAAATGAAACTTTGACTGTAGGGTACCTATCCAAGATTCCTGAGCCGCAAATGGTTTTAAACCCTCTCACTACTGATGTTAGAAATTGGTCACCTGCGATATTTTTCCAATCTTTTAGAGCATCCTTAGCTCCCATGCCAGGATGGACATTTACAGGTAATTCTAAATCTTGAGCAGCAGCCCATATTGGCTCAAAGTCGGGGTGATCTAAGGCCTTGTTGCCATAATCTCCAAAAACCATGATTCCGAGTGAACCCATTTTCTTAGTTCTTTCCATTTCCCGGACTGCCTCATTCGGGTCTCGAGGATCTATGACGGTGACCCATTTCAACCTCTCAGGTGATTGGTTAGAGATATCCGAGACCCAATTGTTATATGCTCGTGTGAGTCCGGCATTTAAATCAGGATCTTTCACAATTGGCCAATGCAATAAGAGAGTAGGATAATTTACAGAAAGATAGGTGTTCTCGGCATCCATGACAGCCAGCCTGTCCTCTGCAGAGTGAAATTCACCGCTCTCATGGGGACCTCGCCACTTAGCCATAAGCTCGTACTCTGTAGATACTACCCCATCACGACTTGAAGGAGATCCGCCTACTCGTATGCGCTCACCATCAATTTCCCAAATGTAATCATGCTCGAACTCTCCAGTTTCAATTACCCTTGGTCTACGATCGCGGTATTTAGGCTCAAGATAATCATCTGACCATGTAGCTTCCCATTCTTCTACGTGTCCGTCGCCGTCGAGTGCATTAACATCCATATTCTCTCCTGTCACATACACAACAATAGTGCTTTCACCGTATATAGCTACCGCCGGCTAGTCAAGACTAGTCTGGTTCATAAAGCGTGTTTCTAGTAGAGTTCACAACACTGGAGCAATGATGGACACAGATAAGAGAATAAACTTTGGAATCGTAGGATTGGGTACTGCAGGAAGTGCGCTTGTTCAACCTGTTCTAAAAAATAAAAACTTTAGAATGGCAGGGGCTGCTGATCTTGATGAACAAACATTAGCACGATTCAAGGCGGATTTCCCTGAAGCCAGTGTATTTACTAGTGCCGAAGCCATTGCAGAAGCGCAAGGAATTGATGCTCTTTTTATATCTACTCCGACGCAGTTCCATACAGGACATGTGCTTGCAGCAATCGCTAATGGCAAGCACGTTGTGACAGAAAAACCTATCGCAACGAACCTGGAAGATGCCGATCTAATGATTGAAGCGGCTGATAAGGCCCAGGTCACATTAATGGTTGGTCATTCGTTTGGATATGAGACACCGATTAAAGCCATGCGAGAGGTTGTAAAAAATGGTGAATTAGGACCTCTGCGCATGATGCACAATTGGTATTTTACTGACTGGATGTATAGGCCGAGGAACCCGGAAGAACTTGATACTACACTTGGTGGAGGGGTGACATTCCGACAAGGGTCTCATCAATTCGACATTATCAGACTGCTTGGCGGAGGGTTAGTTAGAAGTGTAAGAGCAATGACAGCTAAATTTGATAATTCTAGGCCTGCTGAAGGTGCCCATACTGTTTTCTTAGAGTTTGAAGATGGAGCAGCCGCGACTGCTGTTTATAACGGGTATGACAGGTTCCGTTCTGCTGAGCTAGGATACAATGTCGGTGAAGGTGGATTACCATTTAATTTGGATAAATATGGGAGTGCTCGATCGGCCTTAAGAAATGCGGGGCCAGATAATGAATTGGAATTAAAAAAGAATGTTCGATACGGTGGAACCAGCTCGCGAAATTGGTCCAATATCCCTGATAGCCATCCTTTTTATGGGCTAACCATCGTGAGTTGTGAAAATGGGGATATTCGGCAATCACCAGATGGCCTACTCATATACTCAGAAGAAGAAAAAAAAGAAATTGTAATCCCTAAGGGAATATCCGGCCGTGACCATATACTGACCGAGTTAAAAGCCGCAATGGTAGATAATATACCCCCACTACACGATGGAAGATGGGGCAAAGCTAATTTAGAAGTTTGTCTTGCAGCTTTGGAGTCTTCAAATAAGCGCAAGGAAATATACTTGAACCATCAGAAAATGGTCCAAGACTAGGAGGAATAATGCCAAGAGAATGGGATGAAATTAAGTATGAAGTAGCTGTAGCTAATAGAGTTCTTGCTGAAGTAGGCCTTGCAACTGGATTCCGTGCATCACTGGGCCACGCTAGCATGCGACTGCCAAATGACCCTGACAAATTTGTTGTAAAAGGGAGAGGCTATACTGTCGATGCATTACATTCGATGAGACCGCAAGACATGATTGTTGTTGATATTGAAGGACACAAAGTAGATGGCCCTGTAGGTTCTTCACAGCCATTTGAAGTAATTATGCATTCATCAATTATGAAATTGCGCCCTGAGATTAAATCTGTAGTGCACGTCCACCCACACTACACCATCCTTGCTTCTACATTAAATAAAAGATTGCGACCAATGAACCAAGAAGGAGCCCAATTGGTACAGAAAGAGCTGCCAATATGGAACCATGTAAAGACTGTTCAAACTGAAGACGAAGGTCTTGAGGTTGCAACACTTATGGGTGACTCAAAAGCAATCTTATTACGTGGACATGGNGCTACAACTGCGGGTAATAGTCTTGAAGATGCCGTNATGACAATGATGCAATTGGAAGAACAAGCCAANATGAATTACTGGGCGTTTTCAGCGATGGGTTCTGAGCATCCATATCTTGAAGATGAATTAGTCGATGAAATGTCAGGCAGGACGCCTCTTCCTGAGCTACCACACTTCAAGCAAGTACTGCCTCCTGGATGGAAACCGAATGTTGGAGGGGTATGGCAATACTACACAAGGATAGTAACTGAAAACCCTGAAGCTGCACCCACAATTTATAGGCCGTAACAAAAAAATTTGTTACGCTGAAGCTACCATTATAAATGCATCGCATGAATAACCTAATATGAGAAGGTATATATGCTAAATCAAACAGAAAATGAAGCTATAACAANGGTAAGNCCAGGTACACCAATGGGTGAACTAATGCGGCGATACTGGCATCCTATTGCGGCTGCCTCTGAGTTGGATGAAAAGCCAACAAAATCAGTCCGAATTTTAGGAGAGGACCTCGTTCTGTACAAAGACAAATCCGGAACACTTGGACTAATAGATCGTTTTTGTCCACACAGGCGTGTTGATCTCTCATATGGTATCCCTGAGGAAAACGGTCTACGTTGCATGTACCACGGATGGATGATGGACGAAACGGGTCAATGCATTGAACAACCTTTTGAGGAAACAGTTCGTCCTGATGGTCGGTTCAAAGAAAAAGTTAAAATCGCAGGCTATCCCGTACAAGTAGCTGGTGGGTTGGTCTTTGCCTATATGGGGCCGGATCCCATCCCTTTTCTCCCTTTATGGGAGCCTCTTGTTTGGACCAATGCTGTTAGAGACGTAGCAATATCACATTTGCCATGTAACTGGCTTCAATGTCAGGAAAATTCTTTAGATCCAGTACATGTTGAATGGGCCCATTCCTACTGGGGACAATATGTTCAACAAGGGCCAGGTTTCAAAGGGGCATTACTAGATTTACCTAAACACGAGAAAATTGGATTTGATTTGTTTGAGCATGGCGTAGTAAAGCGTCGTGTTTTTAAAGGCTATACAGAAGAAGACGATGACTGGAAACACGGGCATCCTGTGTTTTTCCCCAATATTTTACTCGTTGGTTCTGAAGTCTCGGTTACTATGCAATTTCGCGTTCCTATAGATGACGAAAATACTTTGCATATTTCACTTTATACATGGAGAGGAGCCCCCGGACAGCCAGTTCCTGCACAGGACTCTGTACCTTATCGAGAGGTACCTTTGATTGACGAAAATGGTCGATGGATTGTCGACGTAGTCTTCAATCAAGANTACACAATGTGGGCGACTCAAGGTCCAATTGCAAAGCGTCATCTCGAACATTTGGGAGAATCAGATAGAGGTTTGATNCTTTATCGGAAGTTAATTCGTGAGCAAATAGATATTGTTGCTGACGGAGGAGATCCCATGAATGTATTCCGCCAACCTGCACCTGAAGGAGGGATTACTGCGCCTCTAGAGCAGGTTAAGTTTGGAATGAAAAGAGCCACCAAATATATTCCTGGTGAAGCTGGGTATAGTCGTGATGGTGAATTAATCAATCAGGTTTTGCATACATGGGATGAATTACCAGATCGAGGGCCAACTGCTGGAGAGGGGCANGTAAAAGCGACTTCAAAGCCTGCAAATGTTGATTAATNTAAGAGACTCTACAGATGATCTCTACTCTGAGGAGAGCATATTATGCTAAGTATTAAGGATAACGAGTTACTAACTCAGGTAAGTCCAGGTACACCAATGGGTGAACTAATGCGGCGATACTGGCATCCTATTGCGGCTGCCTCTGAGTTGGATGAAAAGCCAACAAAATCAGTCCGAATTTTAGGAGAGGACCTCGTTCTGTACAAAGACAAATCCGGAACACTTGGACTAATAGATCGTTTTTGTCCACACAGGCGTGTTGATCTCTCATATGGTATCCCTGAGGAAAACGGTCTACGTTGCATGTACCACGGATGGATGATGGACGAAACGGGTCAATGCATTGAACAACCTTTTGAGGAAACAGTTCGTCCTGATGGTCGGTTCAAAGAAAAAGTTAAAATCGCAGGCTATCCCGTAGCATCTATGGCTGGATTAGTTTTTGCATATATGGGCCCGCAACCAGCTCCGTTANTTCCCAGATGGGAGCAGTTGCTTTGGACCAATGCTGTAAGAGATATCGCAATTACTGAGATCCCATGCAACTGGTTACAATGTCAGGAAAATTCTTTAGATCCAGTGCATGTTGAATGGCTACATGCTTACATGGGGGCATACAGGAATACAGATAGAATTGATTTATCACAACAAGGTTCATCTCGGAGACATCAGAAAATAGGATTTGATGAATTCGAATATGGAATTATCAAGCGTAGAATTCTCGAAGGAAAAGATGAATCTGATGATGAATGGGCTGAAGGCCATCCTGTGCTGTTCCCTAATATCCTGCTAGTCGGGAATGAGGCAAGAGCTACATTCCAATTTCGAGTCCCTGTCGATGACAAAAATACTTTGCATATCTCGATTTATAATTATCGTGGCGCCCCAGGAGCACCGNTACCTTCTCAAACGTCAGTTCCTTTTCGTTATGTTCCATTAAAAGATGAAGATGGGCTATATATTCTTGATTGGACTTTCAATCAAGACTACATGTGCTGGGTAACACAAGGACCAATTGCAAAAAGAGAAAAAGAGGCGTTGGGCGAGTCAGATCGTGGAATTATATTATTCAGGAAACAATTACGGAAAAATATTGAGGTGATGCATGACGGTGGCGAGCCAATGAATGTTTTTCGTAATGCTGAAGTTGATTTACTCCNTGCACCAGTTGAGAAAGTNAAATTTGGTATGCGTGCCCAAGCACGCTACATTCCGCCTGAAGCAGGAGATACCGCTGCTGTAGAGGATATCGAGCAGGTAATGCAAACCTGGGTCGATTATTTAGAACATGAAGCAACATTGGGTACGTAACAATAAAAAAACGTTGACTCCTTTCAGTGTGTTCACTACCCTATCGTTCAAGTAGATGTTCGGGGAGGGGAAATGCTAAGTATCAAAGCCAATGAAGAATTGTCATTCGTGGACAAAGGCACTCCAATGGGGGAATTGATGCGTCGTTACTGGCACCCAATTGCTGCTGCTGCAGAACTTGATGAGA
>VFHU01000007.1 GCA_009391465.1 SAR202 cluster bacterium | reverse complement strand
GTTGGATTTGTCGTCTTATCTCACGTTATGGCACATGTGGAGCACTTGGACAGAATGATGTGCGAGGTTTCTCGAATTTTGATACCTGGAGGAAGAATTTTCATATTGCAGTCGAACCGTTACGGGTGGTGGAAATTCTGGGGATACTATTTAAGAAGAAATGATCGTGTCGTGCACTGGCGCACAATTGATGCATGGGGTATGCGACGTTGGTTAGCCGATGCCGGGTTAAGTGTCGAAAAAATGTATGCTCCGTATCACTTTTACCTTCATAGCAAGTTAAGTAAAGTTTGCTATAAGTTGGATCGCTTCCTTGAGGGTCGAGTCCCTAAAGCAGTTGCAACACAATGGGTTGTTCGAGGGAAAAAACCTGCGGTAGGGGAACCTTTACCCCAAAAAGGACGAACACTAACTCCTCCTGAAACATTGGGACTGATATTTGTAGCAACTATTCAGGCCCTAGGACTTAAGGCTTTAGAATTGGGGTTGAGGTTCCTGAAAGGTGGTCGTTCGGTTTCAGAGCAAACATAATAATGCTGAAATTATTGAAAATACTAGGTAGGCGTGAGCGAACGATTTTCACCTTCGTTCTCGCGGTGATGCTTTTGATCGGTTTCACGCAGCTAATTGGTATCGGGGCTCTCCTCCCTTTCATTACTCTCTTAGCAGATCCTGAACAATTGCAGCAAAATAGTTTGCTGTCGTGGTCTTATGAAGCCTTTGATTTTGAGAGCTCTCGTGTATTCTTGGTTTTTGTTGGAGGGATCGCATTAAGCGCTCTGGTTTTGTCTAATGTTGTTTTAGCTATAGGTTTATTTATAGTTGAAAAATATGCGCGGGGCATGCAGCACAAACTATCGGTACGTTTGTTTGAAGGGTACCTCTCTCGGCCATATGCATTTTTTTTAAAAGGTAATTCCAATGATCTTTCTCGCAATGTACTCATTGAGACAGGAATATTGGTTGAAGGAGTAGTACTCCCAACAATTCAGATACTCACAGGAACGGTTACTTCAGTTTTCATCTTTGGTTTCATTTTATGGCTTAACCCTGTGATGACGCTGATAGTCATTGGAGTAATGGGGATTTCATTTACTGTTGTTTACTTGATAATTCAAAAAGTAATGACCAGTTATGGCGAGAAGCGATTTGTAGCAAATTCTATTAGATTTAGATCAGCAAACGAGTCGTTCACTGGGCTGAAAGATTTAAAAGTACTTGGGAGGCAAGAAGAATACCAGCGTAGATTTAGAAATAGTTCACGTAAGTATACGAACGCTCTTGTTATTGAGTCACTATCCGCACAACTACCTAGATTTTTAGTAGAAACAATAGCATTTGGTGGGATTTTAATCATTGTCCTGTATCTGTTATTGGCTGGGTCCGAATTTAAAGACATAGTTATTTTTGCAAGTATTTTTTCTTTTGCGGGCTTCCGAACGTTACCCGCTTTGCAACAAATTTATCGAGCGTCAGCAAAATTGAAATTCACTAAAATTGTTGCTGATACGTTAATTGGAGATCTGCAAGAAGATAGAGCAAGACTTGATACTCCTGCTGAACATTCCGGTGATATCAATTTTGAGCATTTTGTGAAACTTGAGAATATAAATTTCTCCTATAGCGAAAGAAACAGCGAAGCATTACAGAATGTTTCTATGCAAATTAATAAAGGGTCTTTCGTCGCGATCGTCGGTAGAACAGGATCAGGGAAAACGACTTTGGTAGATTTACTCCTGGGACTTCTAGAACCGGACTCTGGTGAACTTAGCGTTGATGAGATTCAAATTAATCAATCTAATGCTCCAATGTGGAGGCGGCAAGTTGGTTANGTTCCCCAGCAAATTTTCTTGGCAGATGATACTTTATCGGCAAACATAGCCCTNGGTATTCCTGAGCAACTGGTAGATCAGGAGAAAGTAGAACGGGCCGCACAAATAGCTCAGGTGAATGAATTTATCGACCAATTACCCCAAGGATTTGCGACATTTTTAGGTGAACGTGGTGTGCGCTTAAGTGGTGGACAGAGGCAAAGGGTCGGGCTTGCGCGTGCAATTTATTCTTCTCCATCAGTCTTAATTTTAGATGAAGCTACGAGTTCGTTGGATTCGATTACAGAGCGAGCTGTTATGTCTGCAGTACATCATCTAAAAGGAGAGATGACTACTATTGTGGTTGCGCATAGACTTTCTACAGTTATGAATAGCGACGAAATTTTTATCTTTGATTCAGGTGCTCTCGTCGAAAGTGGACAATATCAACAGCTTTTAAAAACTAGTGAATTGTTCAAAGATTTGGCATCGCAATTTGAAGATGCTACTGATTAATCAATTTGTTTAGAACATTCAGGTATTGATTAGTAATAAACGATTCTTCAAATTCTTCTACGGCGATTTGCCTGCTTTCTCGTCCCATTTGGTTTCTTAAGATTGGATCCTGGANTAAAGTTTTGATGCATGCAGCTAGCGCATGCGAGTCTTGTGGAGNTACTAGGAATCCGTTCACCCCATCTTTGGTTATATATTTACATCCCCCAACTTCAGTGGCGACTATTGGAAGTCCCGAGCTAGCACTTTCAAGCAGAAAACGTGAGAGTCCTTCATGGTAGCTAGGTAGCACAGCTATATCTACTTTGTTCAAAATAGACGGCATATCATCGACATGACCTTTAAAATCTACAGCTGACGCATAGCTGATTTTTTCCTCTTGTGTGATGGATAGAAGACTTCCTTCGTCGTCGCCTCCTATATGCCAGAATTCAGCCTTAATACCAGATGAAGATAAGATATTTGCAGCTTCGGCATATTCTTGTATACCTTTTTCTTGTATCAGCCTTGAAGCCATGAGGACAACAGGGATAGGATTNTACCCTCTTTCTCTTGGTTGAAATTTAGTGGTGTCGACGCCACCGCCAAGTATTACTGAAGAATTTTGCTTACTAATGATTTTGTGCCGAATCAGCATCTCTTGATCATCAGGATTATGGAAGATGGTATGTGAGTATTTGTTCTTAAGTAATTTTTTTAGCAGAACCGAAACGATCAGCCTAAAGCGCTTTGAAAATTTACTGTCTGTGAAGGGAAATGAGACTCCGGTGAAAGTATTAATAACTTTAGGTTTGTTTGATAAGAGTGCGGCTATAGAGCCGTAGAGAATTGGCTTAATTGTAAAATGCTGTACAGCTGCGGGCTTCTCTTTTCTGTAGATTCGTGAAAGAGCGAAAACGGAGAATAATTCTTTAAATGGATTTAGGCTTTTTCTCGACAGATTCCATTCAATGCATCTAAAGCCATCTTGAAGTAATTGCTCTTTGTATTGCGTAAATGGGCAGACTAAAATCACTTCATGCCCATCATGTCTCAAGGCTCGTGCAAGTGGTAGCCTATGTAAGTAATGTCCTGTGTCCTCGTTGGTTACGAGCATGATTTTAGACATTCTGATCTGCCTTCGAAGCCTGTGATGAAGAAGTGATAAGGGAATTATCCTCTAATGCCCTCAGCCATAGCTCTAAATTTAAAAGAACCCAAAGCTTGCGTCCCATAGGATTACCTTTTTGGTGAGAACTATACATTTCTACAATCTTATTCATATTAAGGAATTGAGAAACACGGGCATTCCTACTGAGTAAAGTATCTTTTGTAATTGAGGATAGCTCGTTTCGGAACCATTGATCTAATGGTGGATCAAAGCCTTTCTTAGGCATTTTAAGTAAAGTTTTTGGGATTAAGTGTTTGAAAGTGTCACGCAAAACAATTTTAGTTTTTCTTCCCTGCAACTTATAGTTTTCAGGTAATGATGCTACATACTCCATTAGTGCAGTATCGAAAAATGGAGACCTAGCTTCCAAGCCAACGGCCATACTCATTCGATCTGCTTTTACTAATAATGCATCAGGCAGCACTGTAGAAAAATGAGCCTGCATTATCTGATGNAGAGGAAACGCATCGCTTATTTTTTTCTTCGCTTCGGTTTCTGAAGTATACAAAAATTCTTCACTTGCAAAGGATTGAAGGTCAGAAGAAAGTAATTGCTGGATCTCCGGAGGGGTAATTATATTAGAGAAATTAAGGTAACGCTGCCAGGAGCCATAATTAGCATTTGCAAGGAATTTTTTTACGAGACCGAATTTGCCGCTAGAGGGTAAGAAGTTCGAAAGAGAGGGGGATAATCCAGTTATAAATTTAGCTATTTGAGGGTTGTAAACTGAACCAAGGAATCGATTATAGCCAGCAAAACTCTCGTCTCCCCCATCCCCGTTCAGTACAACTGTCACGTGTTCTTTTGCTGCCTGAGATACAAGGTACGTAGGAATTGCAGATTCATCACCATAAGGCTGGTCATGATGCCATAGGATTGTTTCAATAAGATCCGCGATATTTGAATCTACTAAGATTTCAGTATGAGACGTTCCGTACATATCTGCGGTTAATTTTGCTGCAGATCGTTCGTCATAATCGTTATTCTTGAAACCTACGGTAAACGTTTTTAAAGGTTTATCGGTTATTTTCGAGGCGAGAGCAACAATGATTGCAGAATCAAGCCCGCCGCTTAAAAGCGCTCCTAAAGGAGCATCACTGATGAGCCTTTTACTTACTGCGGAGTGTAATAATTCGTAAATTTTTTCCTTAATAGAATCGTAAGATTGAATCTTTCCTTTTGATTTTCCAAACTTTAGAGTCCAATAATTTTCAGGTTCATGAACTCCAGTTTGGTCAAAAATCATTAAAGAGCCTGGAGGTACTTGCAGAATGCCTTCGTACATTGTTTCAGGCCAAGGAACATAGCCATGTGCTAAGAAATCAGGGATGTTGTGGATAGCAATCTGCTTAGGTACCCAAGGGCATACTAGTAAGGATTTAATTTCTGAACCAAAGGTAAAATATCTATTGTTAAAATGGTAATAGAGAGGTTTTTTCCCAACCCTATCCCTCGCGAGAAGGAGCTTCTTTTTTTTCTCGTCCCATATCGAAAAAGCAAACATTCCATCTAANTGATCGACCACCATGTCTCCAAATTGCTCATAGGCATGGACGATTACTTCTGTGTCTGATTGTGAACGGAACTTATGGCCTTGAAGTTCCAGGTCAAGACGAAGCTCTCGGTAGTTATATATTTCACCGTTTAGGGAAACCCATATTGTAGAATCTTCGTTTGGTATAGGCTGATCTCCGTTTTTGCTGAGATCAATTACTCGTAGCCTGGCATGTCCCATAAACGCGGTAGGGAGATTTTCTTGGTGTCTGACGAGGCTTCCTGTACCTTCAGGCCCACGATGCATTAGCAGCGCAATCATTTTCTCAGTTATTTGAGATTGCGAAGGCTCACCTTGTAAATCAATAAACCCGCATATTCCACACATTGCTGTAATTATACGTCGCAAAACAAGTAATGAACCCTGTTTTGCGGAACGTCGTTTTTTGCGATGGTACAATTTAGTGGTATGGCAGGTACATTTGTTCTTTCATTAGACACAGAATTGGGTTGGGGTACAGTAGATAAATACAACCCAACTAAATATGCACGGCACTTAGAAGGTACGCGCGCGGCTATCACTCGCCTTCTGGGTTTATTTGATACTTATGAAATACCTGTAACTTGGGCGATGGTTGGGCATTTGTTTTTGAGAGAGTGCCACAGTATTGAGGGCTTTGATCCGCATCCTGATGTTCAAACTGGCAGGAAGCTAAGTAATGGCTTGCACTGGCACTCCGCTGATCCAGCAACAAATCGGTCCACCGATCCTTTTTGGTACGGCGACGATATTCTAAAAGAAATTACTGAAGCCAAACCTAAGCATGAGATAGGGTGCCATACATTTAGCCACTTGCCCTTCGACCATCCTGAGGTTGATGAGGCTGTCATCGCATCGCAATTGGGGAAATGCCATGAGCTCGCATCTTTAGAAAAAATTAATTTAAGATCATTTGTTTATCCAAGAAATAGAGTTAAGTACGAAAAAATATTAGGAGAGCATGGTTTTATTTCGTATAGAGGGCTTCAGCAAAATTGGTACTCGATTCTTCCATCGCCCTTCAATAAAGCTTTGTCATTTGGGGAAAGAATTTTGAGTATTACCCCTCCTGTTTACCCCTTGAATAGTTTGGATACTAACAATGGATTAGTGAATATTCCTGCCTCAATGTACTTGATGCCTCCAGATGGAATTCGCAGGTTAATTCCAGGTTCTTTTAGGGTTCGACAAGCAATCAAAGGAATAAACAAAGCAGCTAAATCTGAATCTATTTTCCATCTTTGGTTCCATCCGTGGAACGCCGGAGGTACACCGGTAATTGAAGCNTGGCTTGAGGGGATATTACAGCGAGTTACTGAATTGCGACTCCAGGGAAACTTCCGTGCTATGACAATGGAACAAGTAGCAATTGAACGTTTGGGCGGTGATTCGTGAGCGTTTGTATTTTGGCGAGCGATGATCTTCAATCTAGGGCAATGCTGGCAGGAATTGCAAAGGATCATGATGTTTCTGCAGTCATAATCGAGAAAAAAAATAAAGCCGCCATTATAAAGACATTGAGATATCGAATACGACGATTAGGTTATAAAAAAGTTGTAGGCCAATTACTACTTCTGGCGTATGACAAGCTATTTTTGAAGAGAAAATCTTTGAGAATTATTCGAGAAATTTTATCCTCTTTTGATGATCTCCCNGTTGGGGTTCCTGTCTATATTGTAGAAAATGTAAACAGCCAACGAACCCTAGAGTTACTGGAGTATTATCAACCTAGCCTTTGTGTGGTTACAGGGACATCGATCATCAGATCTGAAGTATTGAATCGGAGCCCTATGTTTCTCAACATTCATTGTGGCGTAACTCCGAGGTATAGAGGGGTTCACGGTGGATTCTGGGCAGTAGCACATGAAGATTTCTCAAACATAGGTGTCACCATTCACAAAATTGATGCGGGAGTGGATACGGGGAGTATCGTATTTCAACAGGAAGTTGCGGTTAGTACAGACTTTGAGACGCATCGCACTTTGGCTGCGAAGCAGTACAAAGTGGGGATTCCATTGATGTCTAAAGCAGTAAATGACGCTTTAGCTAGTAAATTAAAGTTCCTTGTGAGGGATGATTTGAATAGCAAGCAATGGTTTTCTCCAACTTTAGGGGACTATTTCAGATTTAAAAGAAATTTGAAAAAAATTAAGTCTCTTTAAGCCAGAGGGAAGTTAGCGGTTTTTTTACTATATTCGATAGTTCTTCTATATCTTTCATGAAGTAATCATTGAGCATTTTGCGGGTTTCGGATGATAAAGTTTCCGTGCTTGATTGAGTATTCATTTCACGTAATTTACTTACAATTCCAATTTTTTTTGCCCATCTAAGGAGTTGCCTTAAGTTTAAAGCTCTAGCTAGATCTCCTGCGTTATTGAATTGTTGATCCACCCAAGTAGATTTAGGCCGGCGGCCAACATTTACTTCAACTCTTGCCATGCTTGGAATAAATGTGGGATCGACCTCAAGGTGTTCGTAGATTTGAGTAAATGATTTTTCAGGATTTGCTACCAGTTCTTCGTATATCACTACTAGCAGCTTGGATCCAAAATACGATTTGTATCGAGTTAACCCAGGTGCATATAGGCTTTTTTCTAATAAGTCAGGGTATTGCTGTAGTGCACTTTCGAATATCAATTCCTTAGGTATTTCTCCTGCGGCGATACCATTTAAATACGCAGAATATGTACGTTCAGCAGGGTTGCGAATTGAAGCTATTAAAAGCAAATTGGGATCAAAATGATAGATGCGGTCTGGGGCTTGATCATCATATAAGTAAAGCGAGGACATTTCTCCTGCTAAAGCGTAGGACTTACATGACCCAAACTGATTTTCATACCAAGAGTTACCTTGAGTATATTTTTCATCATGTACGAAAAAATTTAATTCTTTTTGAGGGAGACATAGTTCTGGATGTTCATCTAAGCAATTATAGATCCATGCAGTCCCACACCTTTGCCCGCCAATGCCTATGAACCTCGGTTTCATAAATTATTTACCTTCCCCATCTTTACTTTGGAAACTATTGAAAATTTTGACGATACGGTCCATTAATTGATTTACGTCATGATCTCTTACTACGAAGGCTCTTAAATTAGATCCAATTTTTAATCTCTTTTTGAGATCCAAAGCAAAAACCTGGTCAATTTTCGCTGCAAGTAATGGCGCGTCATTTGGAGGGCAATAAAGAAGAGAGTCATCATTTCCGAAGAACGCTCGGAATTTAGGATTACATGAAATAACAGGTAATTCACATGCCATAGCCTCAAGCACTGATTTGTCTAGTGCGCTAGCTCCGGTACTAGGGTTTACGTATAGATCGGTTGCATTGAGTATTTCAGGCATCAAATCGTTTGGAACTACTCCTTCTAGCGTTACTGTTTCAGATAAATTTAAACTTTTTATTTGTTGCTGCAATTTAACAAAATGAGATTGGTCATGAGTTGAGTAGGCTTCACCATAAATTCGTAGATAAGTGGGTGTTTCGTTTGATTTGTTTAAGATGNCTATTGCATCAATTAACACTTCATACCCTTTAAGTGCGGTAATTCGACCTACGGATGTAACTACACGATCTTGTGGTGGGGCGCCTTTAGGCGCAAATTTAGCAGTATCAATTCCTTGACCGACGGAGATTTTTTTCTCGGTCTCTATTGGAAATGTTTCATCGGTGGTTGTTGTAACAAAATTGAAAAAAGGTAAAAAATTTTTAACCGTTTGAGGCAANGAGCCATGTGCTTTAAACAGAATCACGGGGATATTACGTAGCTTCGAATAAAAGATTAACGGTCCCCAGATTTGACCTTGGTGAATAAATACGCCATCAACTTTTTTCAGGATTAATAAAGGAAACATTATACGTTGCAAGACCAGAAATCGTTTGAATTTCGAGGCACCTTTTTCTTTTCCCATGGAAAAAACTGTGACATTTTCAGGGAGAGTATAGTTACCAATAGACATCCCTATTACCGTAAGGTGCTCTACACGATTAGCTAGTGATTTGATCCATGCGATGTTAGCTCCATAGACCGAATCATCAGCGTCAACTTTTGCCATTATCATCGCTAGTCGCATTTTTACCTGCTATCTTGTCTACGGTCGATACTATCATCCCACTTTGCTCTAAACGTCCTGTAAATAGANCGGAGAATAATAGTGACATCCATCCAAAGTGAAAAATTTTCGACATATTCGATGTCATTACGAATTTTCCCTTCAATATCGTCTCGATGCGCATTTAGCTGGGCCAATCCAGTCAGACCGGCTGGTACTAAAAATCTTTTATGAAGGCTGACAAAACGANGGGAAAGTTCATCAATTTCTTTTTGCGCTAATGCACGAGGACCTACGAAGCTCATCTCACCTTTAAGAATATTAATAATTTGAGGGAGTTCATCTAATGCTGTGGGCCGTAAGATACGGCCGATTTTTGTTATTCTTGGATCATTGGGAATACTCCAAGTTGGACCTAAATCATCTGCATTTTTTACCATTGTGCGGAACTTTAGTGCATTAAAAACCTTACCATCCTTACCTGCACGTTCCTGCTTGTAAAATACCGGAAACCCTGACTCGGTTATTATACTTAAGGGTATTACCACCCAAAGAAAGAGCCATATTGGCGCTAGAAGAGCGTGCGAGAAAAATAGAACGAGCAGATCAAATATTCGTTTGAAGACTAACTTCGCAGTCATTGTGCCTCAGAGAATAACCTTTAGGGTTACAGCTTCCAGTAGATAATATCATCGCGTGGCTCTGGATCGAGTACTCCTTTAATGTCGATAACGATGCCGGGAGAATCTTTGAAGTTAAGCAATTCTAAATAATTTTGATAGGTTACTTTACAGAACGCCTTATGTGGAACCGCTAGTATTAAGCAGTCAAATACGTTCTTCTGGGAAAGCACGTTATGATTTGCAGGGGTTAGCCCAAGTTGAATCAAATCACTTGGAGATGCGAGAGGATCATATACTTGGACNTTTGCGCCGTATTCAGCAAGTTTGCTGCTTAGTTCGGCGACTTGCGTGTTGCGGAAATCTTTAACATTTTCTTTATAGGTTGCTCCAAGAATTAGCACCTTGCAGGTATGGAGGTTTTTCTGTGCGAGTGCAAATAATTTTGCAGTTTGTATGGCAATACTTTCCGGCATTGAATTATTTATTTGCCTGCCCGCTAAAATCACCTGAGGGTTAAAGCCAATTTGATGTGCAATATAGGTTAAATAGTAAGGATCTACAGGTATGCAATGTCCTCCAACTATCCCCGGTTGAAAATTTAAGAAATTCCATTTAGTTGAGGCTGCTTCAAGCACTGCTGAAGTATCTATTCCCAGCTCATTGAATAGGAGTGCAAGCTCATTCATTAAAGCTATGTTTAGATCTCTTTGGACATTTTCAATAACTTTTGCTGCTTCGGCGATTTTTATAGTAGCTGCTTTGTGAACACCTGCTTTTGCGACGTGCAAATATAGATTCGCAACTCGTTCACAGGCTTCGTAGCTTTGAGCAGATACTATTTTCACTACAGAAGAAAGAGTGTGATTTGTATCGCCTGGATTTACTCTTTCTGGCGAATAACCAACGATGAAATCCTTTTCGGATTCCAGCCCTGATTGCTTTTCTATAATAGGTACGCAAAATTCTTCAGTACACCCGGGATAAACGGTAGATTCAAAAACAATTAGAGGGATATCTAAGTGTTTCCCTCTGTCCTTCAACACATTTCCAATAGTAATGCATGCACCTTCAAGAGGTTTCAGGTCAGGTTCATTATGGGGGTTTACCGGAGTAGGTACTGCTACAATCATCGCATCAACGTTAATCAATTTTGATGGATCAGTAGTAAATTCCACTTCATTAGACTTGAGTAAAGACTCGGGGATTTCTTGATAGCGATCGTTATATTGTTTCAGTTCGGCAATTCTTTTTTCGTCTAAGTCATATCCAATCACTGAAATTTCTTTCGAAAAAGCAATTGCGAGTTGAAGCCCAACATAGCCTTGGCCTATTATTGCGATATTTTTATCCGGATACGTAATTTTATTGATCCTATTAAATTTTAAGTTATGCTCATGGTAACCAATTCATGAGTGCTTTTGCGAGCCTATTGCCTGCCTGTCCATCAGTATTCCATAAAATATTTGATACGATTGATTTACGTCCTTCTGAGTCAGTTTCTGGGTATTCTAGGTACTGAAGTAACCAATACTTAAGCTCATTTTTTGTTTCTACTACCCGCATTCCTCCAGCTTTGATGAGCAGCTGATTATGCTCAGATGAATAACATCTTTTTGCTCGATGTGCCCATGGCACAACTTTGTCATATTTGTCTAAATGATATGCAATACATGGAGTGTCTTCACAAGCAGCATCAACAGCTATGGATGAACTGACTTGGATAACGATATCTGAAAAATGCATTAATTGCCGTAAATGCTCTAGATCTTTCGGGGATTGATCTATTCGATCGGTCCACTGCGGCACTACAGAGCCTGAATCTTCAACCGTAATACCTAATTCATTTGTTATGGAAGAATATTCAACGGAGGATTTCGGATACTTTCTAATATGCAGGTGGCACTTATAGGGGAAATCAGTATTCATGATGATGCTGTGGATCATACGCAAATTCGCTTCATCAGAATAAGTCCATGAAGTCCCTGGTGAATAAACTATAAGTTTTTTTTGGGGATCGATATTCATTTTTTTAAAAAAAGAATCGCGCGGCAAGAACTTTTGCGCGTTAAAATAGAAATCGAATTGTGGGGTGCCAGTAATTTCGATTTTTTCAGGATCTACATAATGATATTGAACAGCTTCTTTTTTCATTTGAGGAGACCATGCAATCCAATGGTCTGGTTCACATGCGACTCTGATTTTACTTGTTAAATTATCCCAACTCTTTACAGCTCCAATGGCAGGAATACCTCTTTTTTTTGCTTCGGCTATATAGTGCGCGTCTGGTTCGAATGGATAGGGTGAAAAAAAGAGGTCTGGTTTGACTTCGTCAAACAAATTTTCTATTTCTGGGTGTTTGCAAAATAATGGATCTAGCTTTAATAGGAGTTGCCTTAATTTCCGAGAACGATGNAGGTTTAATACCCCCATCAGACCACGGAACAGGAAATCAAAAATTCGTAATTTATACGGATTTTCAGGTTTGATGAGCCCCTCATGTAACCATTTCATCGTAAGCGTTTTTGTGGTTCCTGGATGCTCAAAGCATAAAGCGTTAGCTATTGCGTTATAGATTCGCTCAAAAAGCCTTTTTTTGAGTTTTGGTTCAGGTATTAACTGTACCCCTTTTGCCGTCATCTCGGCCAGAAATTTTGGCTCATCAAATGCCGGGCAAGCGACTATCACTTTTATATTGGCGGCAAGAAGGGAGTCAAGGAAGCTCGTGCGGAGCAATGTCCTAGCAGTTATCCCATATCGAATTAGTATTAATATCTTTGGCATATCTAGTTCAATCTTTCTGCTTGAGTGTTTCCCTTATNGCAATGTACTAAATCATGCAGTTGATTTCAAAATAGTATTGAAAACCCTTTCAGTGTTGACCGTCATCTTTTCCGTTGAAAAATTGCTTTGAACTATTTCCGATGCTGCACGTCCTAATTGAGTTCTTAATTCATAGCTTGCGTTGACACGTTCAATCGCTCTTTCGAGTTCTTCAATATTTCCAGGGTGAATGAGTAATCCATTTTTTTCATGTTCTATAATTTCAGGAATCCCATCTACGGCAGTGGCAATAACAGTAACGCCTGTCGACATTCCTTCCATTATCGCGATGGGGAAACCTTCGTAATATGAAGGTAAAGTAAGAGTATCCATTTGTTCTAAAAGTTCAGGAACATCGTGCCTGTCACCTAAAAATTCAACAATGTGGTTGATCTGTAACTGTGAGCAAAGCATTTGTAATTGCTTTTCTAAAGGCCCCCACCCGATCACCAAAACCCTTGCCCAATCCCCTTTAATTTTTTTGTCTACATTGGAGATAGCATTAAAAAATATTTCATGTCCTTTTCGAGGTATGAGTCTGGCAATAATGCCAATGGTAAGCGTGCTACTTTGTTTTCGTTTTATGTATGGGAATTTCCCAATGTTGATCCCATTATGAACAACATGGATTTTTTGCGATGAAACTCCCGCATCAATTAGTCGTTTTTTGTTGCTATCCGATACAGTAATAATTGCGTCAGTAGTAAATCTAGTCATTATACGAATATAGCGAAAGACATTGGGATTTTCGATCAAATGCATCGTGAAAATCTTCTGAGGGAATTGCAGGCTAAGAGTTGANCCTAATTTAGACATCCATGTTGTAATTAAAGAATGAGAATTGATTACCTGATACCTATGTTTTCTTATTACACGAGAAAGCCAAAGACCACTGCGGAATACTTGAAATGGTTTTCTTTGAGCCAATAAAGGATTAACGTGTATTTTGGCTCCGGCTTCAGCCATTTCTTCCAGTAAATGTCCACCTGATGTTGCAATTCCTACTGTATGACCTTTACTCAGCAATCCTTTGCTGAGATCAGTAATCATTTTCTCTGCTCCGCCAGTGACCATATGAGGGGTTACAAAAAGAATATTCATAGATTGTTTTGACTTACGCCAGCGATTGAATATGCATTATCCACCTTTTTTACTATTACGGACCAATCGAAAGATTTAGATGCTTCTCGATTAGCCTTGCGCATTTGTTTTTGGAGTACAGGATTAGATACAAGTTTCTTGATACTTAGAGCCAATTTTCCGGTATCACGCTCGGGGACCAAGAATCCATTAATGTGATGCTGTACGACATCTTTGATTCCTGCAATTTCACTGCCGATTATAGGAAGTCCGGTAGCCATCGCTTCTAGAATAACTGTGGGGGTAGTTTCGGATTGGCCTTCTAATACTACTGAAGGGACTACCATNGCATCATACTTAGACAATAAATTCGCGATCTTGCTATGTTCAATAGCTCCAAGAAACCTTATAGAGGCTTTAGACTTAGATGCTGTTGCTTGTAAATCAGCTTTTTCAGGACCTTCACCTACAATATCAAGGCAAACTTCATCACGCCCAAATTGTGAGATTGCGTTGATAAGAAAATTGAATCCTTTCATTTTATGCAAACGACCAATTGCTATTAATTTTAGAGGCCCAGTTGACGAAGTCGTTTTTCGAAGGTGGAAATCGCTGCGCCAAATGCCACTATGTAATTGTTGTATTTTAGATTTCGGGACACCTAAAGAAGTCATTTCATCATATAAATCAGTAGATTGAACTATTACGCAGTTGACTTTAGCGAAAGATTGCTTTGCAAAAAAGCGATAAAGTTTGCTTTTGTTCAGGCCAGAATGAACATGAATGATTGCAGGGACTTTCAGTATCCGTGAAAGTATCCTTGCTAGGTTGGCTTCTACCCAGTCTCCATGGATATGAATTACGTCATATGGATACTTTTTATGTTGGCGATATACTTTAAATAGAAAGCTCAATGCGCAAAATATGGAAATGATACTTTCACTTTTCATCCACTTGATTAGTCGCCCACCAGATACCTTAATCACTCGGAAATTTGATTCAATTTCTTGCGTACTATCACCAAACATAATGAACGTATCTACCTGATTATTCCCCATGGCCTGCTGAATACTTAACGAACGTACGTGGTTTTCGAGCCCGCCAATCAACGGAGGGTATCGTTTGGATATCCTACATATATGCATAGGCCACATCGCTCAAGTAAATATATGTATTACGCAAGCTGTCTACTCACTATTTCAGCAGTATTTTTTGCGGCATGAACGCTTGTTCCAATCTTCCCCGAGAAAAGCCTAACTACATTTGGTGATAGCTGGACAACTTCAGTGGGTCGTTCATCGGTTAAGTCTCTTTTGGGGAGAACTGTTCGTACGGTGAACATGGATCCGATGAATTCTGCTTCGGATAAAGGAGGGATGAACTGCTTCCCGGATTCAATGAAATCCGGGAATTTTGTTGTTGTCGGATTTTTTATAATTCCGTGGTTAAGCATCGGTGCCACTTCAGGACTGATTTGAGGATCAAATCCATCATTAACTGAATGGATAGCATGAACTACATTTCCAAGTACATAAAGATCAGAGTGGCCGTAAGGGTCAATACACATGAAGGGTCCGTCCATGATTACTAGGCTAACTTTTCCGAATGATTTAGGCATGCGAACTATGGGTTTCTCGCAAACCTCAAATTGGTACGCTTGCATAGGTAAATCAAGCTGCTTAACTAACTCATTGCTAGAGGCATAGGTTGCAATGACTACAAAATCAAAGTTTTTTAATAGGGACTTTGTAGCATTAGTTTGTAGTTGCAAGGTTACATTAGCATCGTGTAATTCTTGTGTGAGAAGTTGCCTAAGTACATTCGGGTCAAATAAGTGTTCTTGGGCTTCTAAAGTAATAGCTACTTTTGAGGACACTATTGGAATGCTTACTTGTTTGTAATAGAGATCAGCAGCATCGCAGAATTTTATGTATTCGTCAGCTGAAACTTTACTGTTCTCAGATGAGATTGAGTAATAATGTGTGACGTCCTTTACCATAGCCGGACTAAAGCGCTTGGCAAATTCAGGTTCTGCTTTTTTTGATGCCAGCATAGTTTCAAAGCTTCTGGGATAGTGATACCCACGATGCAATCGATATTGGTTAATGCCAGAGGCGGCATGCATAAGATCACATTCTCTTTCAAATATGGTGACTTTCACACCTAGTTTTGCTATTTCGATTGCTGCCGTAGCTCCAAAAATTCCCCCTCCAACGACGGCTACTTTATACTGCGCGTTCACTGTTTTGACGACTCCATTTTCAATGCCTCGAAATACATTTCATTGGTCAAGGTTTCTAATTTTTCATGGTCAGACGAATTACTATTGATAGCGTCTTCTATTTGAAGCCAATTAAGCAATACGGTACTGCTAATTTTAGGATCAGATATAAGCTTATGAGCCATTTTGAGATCGTCAAGGGAGTAACATTTTTCTTCAAGGATTTGAAGCCCTTCTCTTTGAAGAGACGTCATTAAATAAGATCTGTTGACGGGTGATGCATAGTAGCGGTCATATCCGATACGAGCAAGAATTGCTGTCACAAAATTTCGTACGTCTGTGCGTAGGCCTTCTTTGAAATGATTTGTCCCATAAGTAAGTAATAGAGTACCGCCTGGCAGAAGTGCTCTTGTTATGGAGTTAATAAAATTATCTCTATTTAACACGTGCTCAAATACTGCCCTTGAGATTATGACATCGAAAGAAGAATGAAACATAGTGCTGATATCTTCTCCGCGCCCTTGATATATTTGATGGGCATGCTCGGGTAAATTAATTCGAGCTTGCAATACCAAGCTATGACCAGGCTCAATCCCAAAATAATCAATTGACTTTATGTTATCAAGCAATGGAATAAGCCACTCCGCGTTTCCGCAGCCGACATCAAGTATGCGCAATGACCTTTCTTGCGATAGAGACCAAAGACGTGAAAGTATTTTTGTTTTGACGATGCTGTTTCTTTCAATGCAAAAATTGGGGATTTCTAATTCCACTTGGTCCATTATGCTTTGCCCTTTATTTTATAACCCCAAGGCGATCTGAGAACGCTTTAATTGTATCGTATGATCCATTCAACCAAGATAGAAATAAAGAATCTTTCATTTCAGGGTCTAGGCTATCTCTATGAAGTGCTGTCCTAGGCGTATTCTCTGAGATATACCCGGGAATAATAGTTGAAGCACTTTTAAAACCTGCTTGCAGTACCATACCCTCGGACATAGCTGAGTAATTATCTTTAGATCCGAAGGGATATGCCAAATGACAGATTTCAGATCGGGAAATTCCTTCTAATATAGACTTCGACGAGGTTAATTCATTGTAGATTTTCCTGGAGTCGGATTCTTTCCCTAGATCTAAATGATTGTGTGTGTGGCATCCAATTTGGAAAAGTGGGTCAGAGGCAAGTTCGAATATTTGTTTCTCCGTAGGACCAACAGCATAATCGATGCCCACTTTGGTTCTATAAAATTCCGCAGCAGTTTCACCACTTAGTCCTATCGATCCAGAAAGAATGAAGAAGGTCGCAGGTACGTCATACTTTTTCAGAATAGGGGCGGCGAGATTAATTTGTTCAAGGAACCCATCATCAAAAGTAATTGCGAGGTTAGTTATTTTTTCGTGCAATCCCACGTTTTCAACGATTAGGTCTAAAGGAACGATGTGAAAATTTTGAGTTAAGAGAAGTATTTTTTTTTCGAATGCATCTTTATTAGAGATTTTGTGAAAGCAAACAATTCTAGACAAACTAGAGTGTTTTTTGTGCAAGTACATACGACGGGCCAAAGAAGCCCCGCTTGCATCCATAGCTTTAATCCCGTACTTGCGAATTACATGTTTTAATTTCACTATTCAAGACCCATTGATGTATGTAAGTTTATCAGTGCATCAGCTTGTTCTTTGAAATTGTAATTTGTAATGACATGATTGCGTGCTGCATGCCCAATTTCGAATCTTCTATCGGGCTGTTTTATTAAAGAGCCTAGTGCTTCGGCAATAGAATATGGCCTAGTATCTTTAAGAAGGAAGCCTGTCTTACCACTCTCAATGACTTCAGGAATCCCACCTATCGGAGTTGCAATAACTGGCAACTCCATTGCCATTGCTTCTAAGATTACTCTTGGGGTGCCTTCATGCTTGCTTGGTAAAATAAAAATGTCAGTGGCTGCCAGATAATGAGGTATTTGGTTGAACGGTATTATTCCTATAATATGGACGACCGACGTCAATTTACGTTCCTTAATGATTTTTTTTAATTCCACTTGCTCAATAGGGTTCCCGATTAAAAGCAAATGCGGCTGTATTCCGTCAAGCAATGGGATACTTTCAAGCAATTCATAAATCCCTTTATGCGATTCCAGCCGTCCTATGAATGATATGACAATGCTTTGATTTGAAATTTTCAGGTCATCTCTTATTTGTTGCCCATAAACTTTGTTAGATTTTGGATCAAACAAATCTGTATCGCATCTGTTGTAGACTAGGAAAATTTTACTTTCTTCTATTCCTAAATTGATTGCTTGTGTTCTTATTTCTTGAGAGACAACACGAACTTTGTCTGCTTGTTTTGCGACCCATATTGCCAATTTTCTGGTTACATATCTTCTTAGCCATCCATAACTTCCTGCAGGGAGCTTCAAAGTTTGACCTTGAATTTGTACAACAAGCTTTGGTTTTGATTTGAGTATTTTTTTTGCAAAAACTCCCACCAAGCCGGCACCAAGTGCGTCACTAGTACTAATCACATCTATCNGTTGCTGGGAATCTATTTTNTTGATTTTGCCTAGAGCATTACTGACAAACGTAGGGATTCCCAACCCATTCCCGTTAACAAGATGTAAATTAATATTGCCACTTTGTGTGATGGATGAAGTATCACCAGTGGCTTTATAGATTAGTGATACATGTTCAAATTTTTTTGCGAATGCTTTAAAAATAGGCGCATCTAAAGAATTATCTTCAAGCTTTGGCGCCATTGAATGTCGGCCTATAAAGCAGATATGCATTTTAGTGTTTTAGGGCTGATTCTATAATCATCCTTGCCCGTTCTTCCCATGTATTATTTGTCGCAATTTTATATGCACAATCTATTTTCGTTTTAATTTCTTTGGATTCGATTGCATGCATAATACCTGCGGCTAAATCTTGCGGATTACCTGGTTCTACAAAAGTTGCTGAAGAATCATCTAGTATTTCTCGGATGGAAGGTAAATTAGAAGCAACAATAGGCCTTTTTGAAGCCATGTACTCAAATAATTTCAATGGAGAAGTGTGCATTACAGACAATTGATGTTCAGCATTGTTGGGGATGACTAGGACATCAGCTGCCTTTAAATATTGAGGAATTAGGGAATGTGGTTGGAATTCGATAACAGAAACTTTTTCAGAAACGCCAGAGTGTGAAATAATTCTCTTCATTTTTTCTGGCTCACCTTCAAACCCACCAACAAGCAAAATTTTGACATCCTTGGGTAGATAGAGAGCAGATTGAATTAAAGTGTCCGTTCCTTTCCAACTAGAGAACCGCCCTGAGTAAATTACTAACTTAGTATTTTTATCCAATCCCAAAAATGATCGAGCCTCTTGCTTTGTTGTATTTATGCCAAAAGCATCCAAATCAACNGCATCAGGTCTAATTTCAATTTTACTACTATCCAATCCGGCATTTACGGCTGTATGTTTTAGCCCTTCCGAGATAGTTATGGTTCGTTTACTTTTTCTTACTAAACGAGGGTAATAACGCTGGTACCTAGGGATTAAGTCCAACATTTCATATATATAGTCTCGCTTAAACCAGCTAATCATCCATCCGATTAATTCTTCTCTAAAATAGAGTATGTCAGGCTTTAATCGCAGGATTTCAATGAGTGATGGAATTAAAGAATATGCGCTTTGCGGGCCGATAAAAGGTTCACCGATCACTTTGATTTTAAATGGAGTTTTTACGTCATAATATTCCCATAATTCTTCAATGGAAGTATGTAATTTTGAAACCATTAAAGTGACTTCAGCGTGCTTAGCGAATGCCTCCGCCATCTTGATGGTTTGTACTCTATTGGCTACACGGCGAGGAAAGTCTCGAGGGGCTATATATAATAGTTTTGTCATTACTCACCTAGCTCTATTTGGCTAGCCCATGAGCGTTGCGCCTTATACCATTCCGCAACTTTTTCGATCCCGATTTCGATACTTGTGGAAGGTTCCCAACCGAGAAGTGCTTTTGCTTTAGTAATGTCAGCCCAAGTGGCAAAAATATCTGCAGGATGAGTAGGTTCAAATATAATGCTAGCCTTTGCACCAATGAAGTCTTCAAGCTTTGCTATTGCTTGATTAATAGAAATTGGATGATCTGATCCTAAATTAATGATTTCATAGCCCAAAGACTTGGTAGCTAATATTGTTCCTTTTGCGATGTCATCAACGTAGGTGAAATCCCTTTCCTGACTCCCGTCCCCAGTTACATGCAAATATTCGCCTTCAGTGATCCAACGAGCAAATCTAAATATACTCATATCCGGTCTTCCTGCAGGGCCATAGACGGTGAAGTAACGTAAGACTGTTACATCAATTCCATATAAATGATGATAGGAAAAGCAAAGTGATTCGGCGGCTTTTTTCGAGGCAGCATAAGGGGACAAAGGATTATCAGTAGATAGGCTTTCCGAAAATGGACTAGTTTTGTGAGCACCATAAAGACTAGATGTGGAGGAGAGTACGAATTTGGGAATACTCAGCTTTTTGCATAGTTCAAGCATGTTTAGGGTTCCAATGCAATTGGTCTGGTAATAAACCCAAGGATCTGTCACGCTTTGTCTCACCCCCGCTCGAGCAGCTAGGTTCAGCAATGCAGTGGGGGCGGATGAAAGCTTAAGATCGATTATTTCAGGGTTGCTGATATCTGCTTCGAGGAATTTAAATTGTGGCCGATCAATTAATTGTTCGAGCCTCCATTTTTTTAGCAAAGGATCATATGCATCGTTCATATTATCGATACCTAGAACCTCTTCACCTGCATCTAAAAGCATAGTGCAGACGCGTGAGGCTATGAACCCTGCGCAGCCAGTAATAATAATCATGAGATTTCCTAATTTAATTTATTGCTTACGGACTGTAATAACGATGCGGTTACGTAGCAATATTTTCAAAAAAACTTTGNGTAGTTAGTTTCCCATAAGCTTAGAAANTAATACTTCTGCAGGTTCGGTTCTACGCATTTCCAACGACCTATTGACTGCGTCGATGGCTTCTGTGGTACGCCCTAAGCCTTCGAGAGAAAAAGCTTCTACAAACGGAATAAAAGGGGCTTGCGATGAAGCGGACGCATTCGCATCTAAACTAAGCTTGGCTGCAATTTCCACTTCATTTAATGCCTTTTGGTATTCCCCTAGTTCAGCATAGGTCCATGCTAGTGCTGCATGCGGTTGCCAAAATCCAGGCAGCAATTCTGTCAATAGCGAACTTGAATGAAAGGCATTATCCCTTTTGGTAGGATCGATTTTTGCTAAAGCCTTTTCCATATCGGCGATTCGTGACCAAGTTCTGTTGTCCATGGGTTGCCGGTCAATAATTTTGGATACCTCAAGGAGGGCACGTTCAATAAGTCGAGTCTTTTCATCTACTGTTGGGGCAACTTTAGATAATTCAAGCAAAATCTCTGCATAACGTAGGTAGTTTATTGCTGAACGGGGGGATAANTCTTGAGCTTCTTGATACATATCGAGAGCATTTTGTATCTGGCCAGATTCTGCTGCACGTTGAGCTTCTCGCGCTTTCATGGCACTGAGAGGCTCGGCTAGCACAAAGTTATACCAAATGAATATTAAAAAAATTGAGAATAGAATAGGAAGGAANAAGCGATATTTCTTAAATGAATTTTGAGTTGGGCGCNTTCTGTGCTTCCTTTGTTTACTTGAGNTATCTATTGGAGATAGTTGATCTTCAGGTTGCGCTAAATTAATCATNGGTAATGCGGCAATCATTCCCAAAAAAACCCACATAAGCAATAAATCAGATACTTGAGCTTTGCCGGGGATTTGCTCAACAGTTCTACCAATTAAAATCGCCAAAAGTCCAATGCTTGTGAGAGTAACTAGATTTAATTCATCATGTTGTCGAGCATGTTTTATTAGCCTGAAAAGAATTAACCCTGCAACAAGGAATAATCCTATGTATGCAAGTAAACCAAATAGNCCTGTTTCTAGAAGAGTATGAATTAGGAATGAGTGCCCATGACTTGCAAGCTCGAATGTATACGTAGACTCTCCTACCAAAGGATAAGCATGTTGGAACATATCTGGGCCGTAGCCAAAAATCGTTTTCGTAAATTTGGGACCAATTTCAGGGAGCTCTGGGTATTTTTCAGTATCTACCCAAGGTACATTAGCCCATGCATCTATTGAGGTTCTCCAAATTGTATAACGGTTGCTAAGGCTTCCACCTACTCCAGGTCCGATTGAAGCAATTCGATCTGTTAGATCGTTGCTTCCGAAGTTTTGCCTATCTGGAGTGGGAAGCGTTGTCATTATAAGAGCAAATGTAAGCGCAACTGCAAACATTGCGATAATTCTAATTCCGAGATTGGCTTTTTTTATTACTACAAGTAGGACAACCATAGTCCCAATCATAATGATCATTCCTATCAAAGGACCNCGGCTTAAAGCAAAAAGGAGCCCCGTAACTTGGAGTGCAATTAATCCTCCACCCATGAAAGTATGAGCTAGGTTTCCCATTTTGGTTTGGTATTCTAGGAATAGGAGTAAAGTCAAAGGGATAACCATTATGAGAAAAGAGCCTGCGAAAATGGAATTACCTAATGTCGAATGAGCTCTTGTCAGCACAAATGAATTTGTACGAAATGGATCTATCCCAAAGTGTTGGCCTATAGCAACTAGTCCTACAATGGCACCCGCAAAAGTTAAGCACCAGATAATACGTCTGATCTGCGCGTAAGTTTTTAAATGAGTGGCAATTGTGTAGAAAAAAATAACATAGCAAGCGGTATTTGCTAACGCGTAAGTATCCCATCCAACATCAATCCCTAAGATTCCGATTGAAGGTATGGGGGAATTTGCAACAGAAAAAATATTAGCCAACAAAACAACTCCAGCAAAGAGTATCAACAGCCTTGCTGGATGCACCTTTATCCAGTCTTTTGCTCGCTTGAGTACAGTTTCATCGAAATTAGAGTTAGGCAGGCTTGCAGTTATTGACTCAAAAGTAATCAGTGCAAGGAAATACAACGCAAGGGTGCGCATGATAAAAATTTTGGGTATTTGGATAAACCCTAGCATTTGGGATTCTGGCCAACTAGCTAAAGGGATAAGAATGATCCCAATGAGCCACCCAATCTCAAAGGCACGGTGCGTATTAGCGGGCGACGATGATCTATTCCTAGAATTTGANACTTGCATTAAGACACAACTACCTTCTTGATTAGCAGTTTAATTCAATTGTTAGACTAGCAGTCATCTGAGATGTCTAAAAGTCCTTCTTGCTCTAAATATTTCATAACATTTTCAATTGCTTCATTGGCACTCGCTTCACTAGTGTCAATTTGTAACTCACTTATTTCAGGGATCTCGTACGGATCATCGATACCGGTAAAATCAGAAAGCTGCCCAGCCCGTGCTTTTGCATATAGGCCCTTTAAATCTCGTGATTCACAGATTTCAAGGGGAGTAGAAACATAGACGAGAATAAATTTCCNATATTGCTCAATTATTGAACGTATCTCATTTCGGGTCGCTTCATACGGTGCAATTGGTGCGCATATCGCAATTCCACGGTGTTTGGTGATTTCACTGGCGACATACCCGATNCGTTTAATATTGATGTCTCGGTGCTCTTTTGAAAAGCCAAGCTCACTTGANAGATTTTTCCGAACTAGATCGCCATCGAGAATAGTGACAGGTCTAGATGTGACTTCCATCAATCGAGACATTAATATGTTTGCCAGAGTAGATTTTCCTGAGCTAGGTAAGCCAGTAAAAAACACAGTAAAGCCCTGCTTATTCTTTGATGGATATGCTTCTCGCAATATCTTGACCACTTCAGGGTAGGAGAACCATTCGGGAATTTCAGTGCCATCTATTAATTTTTCCCTTAATTCTGTGCCAGACAGATTTAGAGTAGTTTTCTTTGAAGTTACCTCTGATACAGGTTGGTAGTTGTTATCTTCTGCGACATATACCATTTCTTTAAACTCAGCGACTTCAATACCAAGTTCGTTAGCATGTTCTCTGAGTAGGTCTTGTGCCTCGTAGGCCCCATAAAAAGGATTTCCATTCGAATCATTTCCTGGGCCAGCGTGATCTCGACCTACTATGAAGTGGGTACAACCGTAATTTTTTCTAATTATTGCGTGCCAGACTGCTTCTCGAGGACCCCCCATGCGCATTGCCAAGGGCAAGAGACTTAACTCCGCAGAATCAGCATTATAGTGAGCTAGCATGGAGCGGTATGCCCGTACCCTTACGAAATAATCGACATCCCCTGGTTTTGTTAAGCCTACTACTGGGTGAATCAGTAATTTTGCTCCAGTTTCTTCACTAGCCCGCTTAGTTAGTTCTACATGAGCTCGATGCATCGGGTTTCTAGTTTGGAAGGCTACAATTTTTGACCAACCTTTGGATAAAAACCGATCGCGTAATTCCTGTGGGCTATGTCGTATTGAAGTAAAATCATGGTGCGGAGGTAACTGTATGCCTTCAAGTTCACCACCAAGATAAATGGGGTTAGTGTTTTCGAGGAGAGTTCTTACTCCTGGGTGAGCAGTATCTGTTGTGCGAAAAACTTCGAACGCCTCNACGGCACGATCTGGCTCCCATTTGTCAGAGATTTGCATTATTGCCAGTGGAATGCCTTCGGGGTGGCGGAGAACAATTTTTTCGCCAATGGAAAGATTGTCGGAAAAAGCGACAGATACATCTAGATTAATTGGCATAGGCCATAAAGTCCCATTTGTTAGTCTCATGGTTTTGCATACACTGAGGTAGTCGGATTTATTNAGAAAGCCGGTTAAAGGGGAAAACCCGCCATTTAAGAGTAATTCAAGATCACAAAGCTGTTTTGCAGAAAGATCCCAAGATTTCATTTTTTGCGTATCAGCTTTTAAATTATTGGCTTTGTCGGGTTTTGCAATAAGGTTTACCAAAGCCCCTCCATGGGGCGTAGCGAGAAGGGTCATAACCACTCCATAATAGGGAAATATTANTAAGATAATACATNACATAGAANGGNGTTGTTATGGATTGAGAGGTTTAATTATCTTGGATAATTTCTAGTAGGACTTTTGCTAATTTCTCGGGGTCATGCCTACTTACCCTTGATTCGTCTACGAGATCTTTACTAACTAGTTTAATTTTGGAATCGGGAATGTCATCGACAGGCGCGATAGGCTCTTGATTATATTGGGGCTCGATTTTGATTAATTTAGAATTCATNAAAAAATGTGATGGCACTAGGTTGCCATGTTTGATTACTGCGTTCAGATGATCGATTGCAGTGAAAGAATCTGTTTCTAAATACTGTGTCGCCACGTTACAAACTAAAATTTTAGGGCAACTAATTTCATCAAGAGTTTCCATAATGCCTGAAATCAGAATATTGGGCAAAATGCTGGTGTATAAGCTTCCGGGACCAATAACTATAGCATCAGCTTTTTGAAGAGCTTCTATTGCTTGTTCATTTGGAAGTACTTTTTCGGGAGTCAACCAAATTGAAACTAATGTTTCCCCAGAACTACCGATGGTAGATTCTCCAATTAAATGCTTACCGGAGGCAGTTAACGCTTCAAGTGTTACATGACTNTGAGCAGATGAAGGCAAGACTTGACCACGAACGGCGAGGAGGTTGTGCGCGGCATTTAATCCTTTAGCAAAACCTCCCTCAGATTGAATCATGCCTGATAGAAGTAAATTCCCTAAGCTATGACCTTCTAAACCTTCCCCATCACCAAAACGGAATGAGAAAACCCTTTCCATCAGTGGTTCTGCGTCTGAAAGCGCAATCAGGCACTGTCTTGCATCTCCCAATGAATGAACACCAAACAATTCTCGTAAACGTCCTGTACTTCCTCCATCGTCTGCAGGGGTTACCAGGGCTGTTAGATTATCGGTATAACTTTTAAGCCCTCGCAGCAGAGAAGAAAGACCTGTCCCTCCTCCAATGGCTACAATGTGAGGCCCTGTACTTCGGATTCTATGCGAAGCTAAGCTTTCTATAATTCCCTTACTGCCTCTAGAATATCGGGCACCAAATGTGAGCCTTTCGTAGAGCATCCAACCAGCATATACGCTGATACCCAAGCCTATTATTCCGACTACGCTTCCTCGCCATATAGGAGAGAGCACGTTACCAAATGTAATAAACCGTATAAATTGGAGGAAAGGTTGACTAATCCCTATGGATAAGACAAAGGCGATGCCGCAGGCGAAGATAAAGACACCTATGGATCCAACCACAATCCATCGTTTAACTCCGATGCCAGGCGTTATAAAGAGCAATAGCCATGCTAATGAACCTGCTNTGGGGCTGTTATTACTAGGTTTTATTTGCGTTTTTTTCATATACTTTATTCATCGTAACTAGCATATGCCCATGTATCAATGTGTGTTGGTTAACTATTGAAGACTATCACTATAACAATCCTTGCGGTATAAATGTGTTTCGATACTGACTCGAGAGGGTACCGTTCCTTAAGAGTTGAAGGAGTGCTAAGTTGAACATTGCAGTTATTGGTGGGGCGGGGTACGTTGGGTTGATAACGGCTGTTGGCCTAGCCAAGTTGGGCCATAATGTCACTGCAGTTGATATTAATCACGGGCGTATTGATATGCTCCGTAAATCAATTTCACCAATTCATGAACCTGGAATAGAGGAAGCTATTGCAGATACGCTATCCCTAGGTACACTTACGTTTACTTCAGATACTGAAGAGGCAGTGGGAAACTCAGAAGTAGTATTCCTTGCAGTTGCTACTCCTCCAAGGCATGACGGAAGCACTGATTTAACGCAACTGAGATCGGCAATTTCTGCCATGGCTCGAGCATTACGGCCTGGTACGGTTCTTGTTGTCAAATCAACGTTACCCGCAGGGATATTAAATCTTATTCAAGGATTATTAAATGATGCCGGGGGTACTACGGAAGTAGATATTGTTATTAATCCTGAGTTTCTTAGTGAAGGGAATGGCTTGAATGATTTTTTCTTTCCATCTCGGATAGTAGTTGGAACGGACTCGATAAATGGTGCTAAGGTGCTTCGTGAAATTTTTGAACCTTTTGTAGATGGAGGAGCAATTAGTACTGGTATTTCAATGTCTCGAGATGTTCCATATATCGAAACAAATCCTGTAGATGCGCAGCTNATTAAATATGCATCTAACGCATTTCTTGCGACNCGGGTGTCGTTTATTAACGAAGTGGCGGCAATATGTGAGCAGGTGGGTGCAGACATAGATAAAGTCGTTGAAGGATTAGGATTTGATCCTCGTATCGGTCACCGTTATCTTCAGGCTGGGATTGGTTTTGGTGGGCCTTGTCTAGAGAAAGATTTAGTCGCATTGATTAATTTTTCTGGACTTGAAGGTCACACTCCTCAATTGTTGAAAGCAGTCTTAGATCGTAATGACGAACAAATACGGATTGTTATTAGGAAAATTTCAGGACTTTTAGAAAATCAAATCATGGGGAAAAATATTGGGATATTGGGCTTAGCGTTTAAGCCCGGTACCAACGATGCCCGTTCATCTTTGTCACTTAGGATGATGACTTCATTATTAGAAATGGGTGCGCAGGTCGTTGCATCTGATCCCATGGCTATTCCGGAGGCAAAAATACTTATTCCATCGGTTCAATATNTGGATGACCCAAGAGATGTTTTTCAGGATGCAGACTTAGTTTTAGTATTAACAGGTTGGCCTGAGTATAAAGATTTAGACATAGCTCAAATTTTGCGAGATACAAAAAAGAATCCTGCGATTTTAGATGCAGTAAATATTTTAAGCAGAAGCGTTATTGAGTCTTCAGGTTCCAAGTATGCTGGAATTGGTAAGCCTCTCCAATGACAGCTTTTAGAGGCGAAAATAGTAAATCATAATTACTTATTTTGTTAAATTCACCAATGTAGATAAGGTGCTTGCCAGTCTCCATTGAAATTACTTCCCCTATCGTCTATATAAACGAGGTAGACCTTGAAATCATTTCGACTCTTGCTCCAATTAAATTCTATATTTGGAATCGGCATTCATGGTAGGGTGTACTGATATAAAATTATTGTGTGGATCAGCCCTCGCTTCTTCCGGTAGAATGGTAAAGCGGGGCGGTTAGCTCAGTTGGTTAGAGCGCTAGCTTCACACGCTAGAGGTCACAGGTTCGAATCCTGTATCGCCCACCAAATAATGAGCCGAGGTGGCGGAACGGCAGACGCGCTGTGTTCAGGGCGCAGTGTCCTTAGGGCGTGCGAGTTCAAATCTCGCCCTCGGCACCAATAATATATTTGCGCTAGTAGCTCAGTGGATAGAGCGCATCCCTGCGGAGGATGAGGCCGTGGGTTCGAGTCCCACCTAGCGCGCCATTCTATTCCGATTTACTATATGGTCTGGGAAAGTAGCAATTCTGTTCTCAATGACATTGAATTTGCCTTTTTTAAGGAGTATCAGTGCTAAGTATTGAAGACAATTTGTACCTAACTCAAGTTGATCAAGGTACTCATATGGGTGCGTTTCTTAGGCTATTTTGGATACCGGTATTACTGTCNTCGGAATTGCCTANGCCTGATTGCCCTCCAATTAGAGTCAGTCTATTGGGGGAAAAATTGATCGCATTCCGTAATTCTAACGGGAAAGTTGGATTGCTATCAGAGAAATGCCCGCATCGAAGGGCTAGTCTGTTTTTTGGACGGAATGAAGAGGGTGGCATAAGGTGTGCATATCATGGGTGGAAATTTGACACTAATGGCAATTGTGTAGATATGCCTTCAGAGCCTTCAGTATCTAATTTCCGTCAAAAAATTAAGCAGACTGCATATGTTACTGAAGAAAAAGGAGGTCTTGTATGGGCCTATTTAGGTCAAGAGGCTTCAATTCCGGATTTACCATCTTTCCCTTGGATAGATTTGCCTGCGAATAATGTTCACATTACGAAACGACTTGAACGAACAAACTGGATTCAAGGGCTTGAAGGGGGGATAGATTCATCACATTCCAATTTTTTACATTCAAGCCTCGCTGCTTTTCGNCAGACANCTGAATGGATGGAAAAAGCAGCAAAAGCGTCTGACTTGCGCGCGAAGTATCACGCACTAGATCGATCTCCAGTATTTACCGCTGAAGATACTGATTACGGCGTAAGAGTCGGTGCGCGACGCGATATTGGTGAAGGAAAATTTTATTGGCGCTTTACACACTGGATGCTGCCTTTCTACAACCTTTTCAAGGATGGTAAAAAATCACCAGGTTTGAATAGTCAAGGAATTGCTTGGATTCCAATCGACAGGACAAGTTGCTGGACTATCGTAATTACATGGAACGAACATCGAGAATTATCTCCATCCGATATTGTTGGAGCAGATGACTTTGCCGGTCCTGTAATCCCGAATTCATTTGAACCATTACGCAATTTCAATAATGATTATCAAATAAGTCGAGAAGACCAACTATACAACACGTTTACTGGTATTGAGGGTATACAAGCTCAAGACATGGCAGTCCAAGAGAGCATGGGAACAATAGTGGACCGAAATGAAGAACATCTTGGAACTAGCGATACCGCAATTATTGCAATGAGGCGGAGATTAATAAAGCTTTCATCGGATTATTCAAAAGGATTTAAGCCGCCTGCAATAAATAACGGAAATGTTTATCGCATACGTTTTGCAGAAACTTTAGTTAACCATGATTATGAATTAAATGCGTTCGAACGTACAAAAATGTGTCAGCCTTAGAAATAATGGAGGAAGAGTTGTCGCGATTAACCATTGAAGATTTACAAGTTATGAAAACTAAAGGATTAAAGATAGCGGCAGGAGTTTGCTATGATGTTCAGATGACCAAAATCTGGGAGCGTGCTGGGGTAGATTTGCTTTCAGTTGGTGACAGCGTGAGTCGAATTTTTCTTGGGATGGAAGATGATCTGGAATTTTCCTTGGATGCGATGCTGTTATTCGGTAAGGCGGTTTCGCGAGTTGCAGAAAAGGCGGTGGTAAACGTGGATATGCCGACTGTTACGTGCAATGCGGGCCCCAAAGCGGTTGAAGAGGCAGCAAAAAGGATCAGGGATGAAACTTTTGCAGACATGACAAAAGTTGATATAAGAACTCAAGAAGAAGAACTTTTTGATGATGTTTTGGCAGTCATTGGCACAGGATTCCCTGTATATCCCCAAATTGGATTTGATGTTTGGGAACCTTCACACGGTTCAGCTAAGGATTTTGATCATGTTATGAAGTGGTGTAATGCTGTTCAGGATGCAGGTGCAGTTATGATTGACCTTACTAATGTAAGTCATGAAATATATGCAGAGGTTGCAAAATCACTAAAAGTACCTGTGATTGGAGGACAATGTGGTCCCGAAGCAGATGGAAGAATTTATGTTAGCTATTTGTTNACCGGTTATCGGGCTGATTCTATTGACAAAGAAGAAGAATCCCCGGGCGCTGCAAAACACATTTATGATATTGCTCTAAATGCTGTATCAAAAATACATGCTGGAGCTTGGTAGTCACATTTAAATTGGGATAGGAGCATTATGATTATTGACTCGCATGGCCATTACACGACAGCCCCTGCAGGTGTACAGATTTTTAGGGCAACTCAGATNACATTTATGGGTAACCCNGTGAAACACCCGGTTAATGTATCGGATGAAGAGATTCGTAATTCCCTCGAAAATGGCCAACTAAAACTACAGAACGAGAGAGGGACTGACATAGCTTTATTTTCTCCAAGAGCCTCATGGATGGGGCATCACTTTGGTGGAGAACTCATCAGCAAATACTGGACAGAGATTAATAACGATATTATCAAAAGAGTATGTGAATTATTTCCAGATAGATTTATACCTGTTGCTTCATTACCACAATCNCCTGGAGTGCCTCCTGAAAAAGGAGTTGTTCAGGAATTAGATCGAGTTGTNAATGAGATGGGATTCGTTGGTTGTAATTTAAACCCAGACCCGTCTGGAGGATTTTGGTCAGATCCCCCATTAGGTGATAGGTATTGGTACCCACTTTACGAGAAAATGGTTGAGTTAGATGTTCCTGCAATGATTCATGGGTCTGGTACGTGTAACCCTGCTTTTACGACAACGGGTTCACATTATATGAATGTGGATAATACCGGGTTTGTGCAGATTATGGATTCAGATATTTACAAGGATTTCCCTACTATCAAGTTTATTATGCCTCACGGCGGAGGAGCGATTCCCTATCAGTATGCTCGATTTAAAGGATTGAGTATTATGGGTAAGAGAATGCCTTTTGATGAATTACTGAGCAGAATGTATTTTGATACTGCTATCTATAATCAAGCAGCCACGGAATTTTTAATCAAGACAGTAGGTGTTGACAATGTGCTTTTTGCCTCTGAAATGATTGGCGGAGTACAGGCCGAGGATCCGGATACAGGTAGGCAGTACGATGACACAAAGCCTTATATTGATGGGATTGAGTGGTTGACTGAAGCAGATCGCAAAAAATTATTTGAAGAGAATGTACAAAAAGCATATCCGCGGATGAAGCCCTATCTAGAAAAAATTCAATAATTTATTAAGTCTTGGATTGTAGTGAGTTGTTGAGGTAATAGTGGCGAAATTAGTTGGAACTTTTTTTCATTCGCACGGAGGCACGACATCCCTTCCGCCTGATTTATGGGTTGAGCGACGGAATACTCGACCCATAAGGTCAGATGTGCCAAATGAATCGCTTGATGTGAACAAATCTAAAGCAAAGCGGGTGCACGCGGGATTTCAAATACTTCGAGAAAAGCTTAAGGATCTCCATGTGGATGCACTCATTGTATTTAGCGATGATCAGTTGGAATGCTTTGATTTTAGTAATTATCCTGCTTTTGCAATATATGTNGGCGAGAAGTTTTTAAAATCTGCTCGTGTTCCCCGATTACCACTAATGGGTAGACACGCTCCNCCCGGATACGAATTCTATGGTCATCCAAAATTGGCTACTGAAATTCTTCTTGGTGTGATGAAACGTGGATTTGATCCTGCTTTTTCCATGAATATGCCAAAACCTGACAGAGGACTCGCGGGTGGAATTATCAGAACCGCTGAGGAACTGACTGATTTTAATATTCCTATCGTTCCGGTGATGATGAATTTATATTTTGCGCCACAAGTTACTGGTATGCGTAGTTATTTATTTGGGAAAGCCGTTCGGGAGGCAATTGATGAAATTGAAGAGGATATCCGGATTGGAGTTGTCGCATCTGGTGGATTGTGGCATACCCCCGGGATGCCAAATGCTTGGCTAAATACTGAATTTGATCATCGAACTTTAGAATTACTAGCCTCAGGCGATGCACGTGGAATGGCAGAACATTTTGATAGCTATGTAATACCCAAAGGGGATATGAGCCAGGATACTTCGACTAAAGCACGTATTATTACGGGCATGCCTTCATTTGGGGGTCCTGCTTTTGGGACTAGAGAAACTTGTGCATGGATTGCNGTTGCTGCAGTAAGCGACGGGATACCGGTAAATATCGTTGACTATATTGACGTCTTTGCTTCACCTGTCGGAAATGCGTTTGCTTATTGCGAAGCATTTTAATTAGGGAACATACTAATAATTTCGTCAATTTTGGGATTATATTTTTGATGGCCATGGTAAATCATTCGTGCCTGATTACGATCAGGGCTGTAGTAAATATTTTCTTGAGCCATCATGATGCACTCGTTTTCTTTCGGATCACGAATCACGTTCATTGGGTCGCCACCATTTCCCACTATAGCCATAGCTTCAAATAGCATTTGCCTAAACTGAATTACTCCTACATCTGATTCCCCTAATTTCTCGATTGTTCGGTCAGTAATAGGACCTTGGGTCACCCACGCCATGAAATCTTGGGGTAGTGGGACTTCTAGATTCAATTTTCCGTCTATATATAGGGGGATTTCGTAGTAAGGGACTTTTTTCTGAGTGGGAACTTCAGTTTCTTTAGGGAATTGATAACGAGTGTATACAACGTGCAGGGTATTATGGTCATCAATTGGTACACGAATTTGAAACTCAGTGCTAGTTGTTCCTGTGGTCGATCGTAATATATTAGGGAACACCCAAGGATGTCCGATCTTCCATATATCATCTTCTTCAGTAGTACCCTCTACGACTCGCTTTTTGAAGACGCCGTGAGCAAATTTTTCAAAACCAATTTTTTGATGTGGTCGAGCCATAGCAACTCGCCAAGGAGGAACCTCAGCACCAGTTTGTTTAGCTAAATAAAGTCCATACACTCCATGNAACCATTCTGCATGAACAGGATCAGTGGAGTTTTCTTGGCATTGAACCCAGTTGCAAGGAAGCACAGTAAATCCGATATCTCGCCAAGCATGTTCAGTCACGAAAAGGTCCCAGCGCGGAACTAGAGGTGCAGGATTCGGCCCAAGATATGCGAACAGTAACCCGCCTAATTCNTCAACAGGGTAAGCGGCGACAGTAACTTTTTCTTTAAACCTTCCATCTGGCCGCACTGTTTCTTCAAAAGGTTGCTCAATGCATTGACCATGGCTATTAAACATCCATCCGTGATACATACAGCGGAGACCTTCATATTCAGGAATTCCGTAAGAAAGATCCACTCTTCTATGAGGACANAATCTGTCGATTAAGCCAATTTCTCCACTCTTGTTTTTATACAGCACTAAATCTTCGCCGAGGAGTCGGACCACTTTAGTAGGTTTTTCNTCCAATTCTGCTGAAGCAGCTATCGGGTGCCAATAGCGCCGCAATAGTTCCCCCATTGGGGTNCCTTTCCCTACTTGAGTTAGCATTTCGTTTTGTTCTTGAGTTAGCATGTCATCCTCAGTAAGAGTGGATAAGCAGACATTAGCACACTTTGTTGGGATTTATTAATAGGGAAGATCGTAAATGGAGGAATAATGGCTAAATATGGATTTGAAGAACACTGCTGGCAAGATGTCGTTAGTCCAGAGGATTTACACTTATATCGTCATTATGAGCGCGATTTATATATTGGAGAACGACCGGCTCTTCTAGCAATTGATCTTTATAACATGGCGTACCAAGGCGGACCTGGTCCGATACATGAAATTGCGTCAAAGTTCCCTAGCGCATGTGGAGACTATGCTTGGAACGCAATTGATCCGACTAAGCAACTTTTTGCAATGATNCGATCTAGGGGTTTTCCCGTTTTTTATACAACGGGGGAAGATCGTATGGAATCGCGACCGAATAAAGTGCGAGCTACCAACCGACAATCGAAAAACACGAGTGAAAATCCGTTTGCAATCTATGAGGCATTTAGCCCACAACAAGAAGACACAATAATTTATAAACAAAGAGCTAGCGGATTTTATGGAACTCCTCTTATGGCACACTTAACTCAATCAGGCGTTGATACAGTTATTGTATGCGGAGAAAGTACTAGTGGTTGCGTGAGAGCTTCGGTGGCAGATGCTTATTCGAATGGATTACATGTTGTCATTGCTGAAGAATGTGTTTTTGACCGAGGGTTGCTTTCACACAAAATAAATCTCTTTGATATGCATCATAAATACGCTGATGTGATGCATTTAGATGAAATTGCAGAGCAGTTAGAGCGTTTTCCTGAAGCATAATCAGAAAGAAAGAGCTCTTCTTAATGAAGAGCTCTTTCTTCTCTATGTTTGCGCTTTTTCTACAGCTTCTTCCATCCTGCGGTGGAGTTCGCCTACAAGAGGAATTGCAGGACCGTATCTGTCAGATTCCCACGTCGCCCCACCTTTATGATATTGGGCTCGTGTATTGCGGTTTAATTCTAAGCTATTTTTTGCCCAATTAGGATCTGTCCATGTTTCCGCTGGGGCCCCACCCCCGTAAAGTATATCTCCCATTTGTTGGGGGTCTCGAAATACATTCATAGGGTCCCCACCATCTTCAACGATCTTGATGTTTTCATCTAGTTGTTTTCTCAAGAAGACGACAGGTATATCAGTTCTTCCTAGGTTTTCCGCTGTTCGATCTGTGAGTGGGCCCTGAGACCACCATCCGACGAAGTCTTGATTGAGAATGCAATCAAGAATGGGCTTGCCTTCTTCGTCCCATACAGGTACTTCGTAGTAAGGAATAAAGTCTTGCTTAGGTGCTTCAACACCTGGAGGAGCAGCATAGCAATTGTAATTTATATGATAGGTGTGCTCGTCATCTATCGGTACTCGAATTTGAAATTCGCTCCAAGGAGCGCCTGCNGCATTTTGTTCAGTATAAAAAGGAAATATTACAGTTGAGTGTCGAGTCTTTTTATCAGCTTTGGCACCAAGTTCTTTTGAATAGATGATACCTTTTTCCATGCCATATTCTGTTTCGTGAACGTATAAATCTTTAATGCCATATGCTGCATCGTGGAAATTCTTACTCATACGAACAAGTCGNTCAGTATCACCCATTTTTTCCAATGCATACTCAAAGAGATGCCCATGGAGATAAACTCCATGCGCTGGATCACCAGTGTTTTCTTGGCATTGAAGCCAATTGGCATTTAGCACTGCATATCCTATTTGCCGGACTGAATTGGGCCAAACAAATAAGTCCCATGGTGGAAGTAANGGCGCTGGATCAGGTCCCATGTAGGCGAATAAAAGACCACCCATCTCTTTAACGGGATACCCAGATATATTCAGTCTTCCTTTGAACATGTCAGGTCTAGCTTCTAATGGAGCTTCAATGCATGAACCTTGGGAGTCATAGAGCCAGCCATGATAAGGGCATCTAAGGCCATTTTCGTCGGGGATACCGTAGCGCATATCGACCGCCCTATGAAGACATCGTTGACCAATGAGGCCAATATTTCCAGATTTGTCTCGGTAACAGGTGAGATTTTCACCAAGTAAACGTACAGATTGAACCGGATCTTCATCAAGTTTGGCTGCGGGCATGAAGGGTAGCCAATATCGACGAAAAAGTTCCCCCCCTGGTGTCCCTGGTCCTACTCGCGCAATGCGATCATTCATTTCTTGGGTGAGCATGGGTACCCTCCTAGATAGAATNACTAANCTANNGGGAGCATATCACTAATTGAATNAAGATGTGAGTCNCGAAAATTGAGGGNCNAATTCANATAATTGACGAGTGTTGGAGGCTGCAAGCCTTACATTAGNTCNCGGATACGACTTACTTGCTCAGCTAAAACATCAACGACTTGCTCTAATTCATCTTCTGTNGTCCTTGAACTAAGGCTAAGACGTAAGCTAGCTCGGGATCGAACATCTGGAAATTTCATNGCTCGCAAAACATGAGATGGCTCTAAAGATCCTGCGCTACATGCACTACCACTAGAGGCATAAATACCATTTAGGTCNAGTGCCATCANTAAGGGTTCTGATTCGATTCCTTCGAAAGATACGTTAACGTTATTGGGTAGTCGTTGATGCAAATCTCCGTTGATATGCACGCCATCAATTCGCTCACTCAAACTTGCGAATAATTTATTACGTAACGCTNTACATTTTGAAGAGTTTTCTANGCGACTAGATTCTGCCTCNTCAAGGGCCACGCTCATAGCAACNATACCTGCNACATTTTCGGTACCTGCTCGCCGCTCGCGCTCTTGTGCTCCACCAGCTTGNGTAGGAANAAACGGTGTTCCTCTACGCAAATAAAGTAGCCCAACACCTTTGGGACCATGAAATTTATGTGCAGATAAGCTTAAAAGATCCACGCCTAAATCATCGACACTAATNGATAGTGCACCAGGNGCCTGTACAGCATCTGTATGGAAATATATAGGGTGATTAATTTCCATTGCTTTTTGTCGAAGCATGTCTGAAATTTGCTTNATTGGTTGAACAGTGCCAATTTCATTATTCGCGAGCATNACGCTTACTAAAATNGTATCTTNACGGATAACATCTNCAATTGATTNAGCAGAAATNANTCCTTTTTTATCTGGTTCTACATAAGTTATTTCATAGCCTAATGATTCCAACAATTGTGCTGTGTGTAAAACAGCATGGTGTTCTATTGCAGTTGTGACAATATGCATGCCTGTATTTTTTTGCGCAAATGCAACCCCCATAATCGCAGAGTTATCAGATTCAGTCCCTCCACTAGTAAAAACAATTTCACTTGCACGTGATCCGAGTACTGTGGCGCACTTATTTCGGGCCTGATCAAGCGCACGTCTAGCGTTTTGACCTAGTGAATATAGGCTAGAAGGATTACCGTATTCCTCAGTTAGATATGGATTCATTGCTGCTATGGCTGAAGCTGACATATGGGTAGTGGCTGCATTGTCTAGGTAAATAAATTCACTCAAAGCTTGTCAGTTCCCTCTTGAATAGAGATTAGTATGAAGCAATGGTCGGGGTGCCGGGATTCGAACCCGGGGCCTCTACGTCCCGAACGTAGCGCGCTACCGGACTGCGCCACACCCCGAGCATTTATAGCCTACTGGAAAATTCTAGCATACGTGTGAGGCGGCTATGATCAAAATTGATGCAAAGATATCAACTTTGATTTGTTTTTAAAAAATCGCCTATGATGTCTAAATCTTTTAGGGTCTCTAAAGAACGCCAAAAAGCATGGCTNTGGAGAGCTGCTAGTTTTCCTTTTTGCGCCAAATCAGGAAATACATTAGTTTCGTGATCCCCGGTATCGGGGAATAAGTCGATTGNTTCTTTATTTAATAAATATGCACCGCTATTTATCCAGTAAGGCAGCTGAGGTTTTTCCCTAAACCCAGTGACAGTATCCTCGTGCGTATCGACGACACCGTATGGGCTGATCATCGGAGTTAGTGCAATTGTGGCCATAGCTTGTTTGTTGCTGTGCATGTTACAGAGATCATCAAATGAAACNGTAGTGAAGATATCTCCATTACTAGCGTATACCAGTGGATCGTTTATTCCTGCGATGTGATACCCATGTTTAAATGCACCACCTCTCCCTAAAGGGGAATCTTCTTTGATGCATTGAACTTCGAGGTTGGGTATTGACTTAGACGCAAAATAATTTTCAATTACTTCATGGAGGTATCCGGTCAATAAAAAGGCCTTTGTTATACCATTGTCCCTCAACCACTCTAGTTGGTATTGGATAATTGGTTTTCCCTCAACTAGGACCATTGGCTTGGGCCTGTCATCAGTGAGCGGACGCAACCTTTCACCTCTGCCTCCTGCAAGGATTAATGCTGTTGTAGGTCTATTTATCACCATAATATGTGAGTCTATGATGTACTTTGCTTCGGGTAAATATTTTCGGCCTGCTGCCTAAATAGCAGATTCATTTTATACTCATGAAAGCAGATATGAGACGGAGAATGATGGATATCCCTGGTAGTTCTGATGTAGTTGTTATAGGTGCTGGTCCCGCGGGAGCTCGCACTGCAGAATGTTTGGCGTCTATGGGGTACCACACCTTGTTGCTAGAACGTGAGAAGGTGATTGGTGAGCCCGTGCATTGTACTGGCGTTGTTTCAAGTGAATGCTTTGAGCGTTACGAACTTCCAGAAGAGTTAATTCTCCGTCAAATTAACTCTTTTGTACTTCGTTCGCCTAGTGGCCGAGGAGTTCAGATTAAAAGGAAACACACACAGGCTTACGTACTTGATCGAGTGGAGTTAGATCAAGAGCTTGTTAATCGCGCAGTGACATCAGGAGTAAAACTGTATACGGAAGTGGATGTTACTAATGTTGGCTGGATTGAAGGCAAGGCGCAAATTTCTTGCAAAGTTGGACCTAACGAGCATCAAATTCAAGCAAAGATAACTGTGGTTGCTACTGGTTATGGTTCTTCTCTATCGAGAAAACTAGGATTNAGTCAATTTGATTCTTACGTGAGCGGATCTCAGGCTATTGTGGAAGCAGAGGGTATAGATGAGATTGAAGTATTTACAGGTTCAACCCTAGGCAAGGGTGGTTTTGGCTGGATTGTACCTTGGCGCGAAAATATGGCACTAGTCGGTTTACTCACAAGAGAACACACTGTTTCGTATATGCATGCGCTAATAAAAAAATTACAAGATCAAGGACGAATAGGTTCTATTCTCAAGACATATAGAACGAGGGCTATTCCTGTTGGCATCCCTCGCAAATCTGTGGCAGATGGNATATTAGCTGTCGGGGATATTGTCTCGCAGGCCAAGCCAACTAGTGGCGGAGGGATTCACTACGGCATGATGGCTGCTGATTTAGCTAGTACTACTATNAATGAAGCTTTAATTTNTGGAGATCACACTAAACGGTCTTTGGCTGCTTATGAAACTCGATGGCACGATTTATTAGAACATGAATTGAATCAAGGTGTTAAATTGAGGGGATTGATTGAGCAATTGCCTGATTTTGTGATTGAGCAACTTCATAGAATGTTATCGTTTCCTGGAGCGAAACGTCTGCTCTCGTCTTCCACGTTTGACTGGCACAGCGGNTCTTTGATTAGGGTACTAGAGAAATTACAAATCCGTCGTAAGGATTTGAAGAATGAGTGAATCAGTGAATCCGTCGGTAGCTGTAATTTTACCGACATATAATGAGAGTCAGAACCTGAGTATTCTTATCCCAATTATTTTTTCGGTGCTAGAGAAATATTCGCCCGAAATTATAGTCGTAGATGATGCCAGTCCAGATGGTACGGCAGCTGTTGTAGAGAATTTTCAATTTGCATATCCAAATTTGAAGCTTTTAAACCGCCCATGCAAGAATGGGCTATCTAGTGCAGTTTTTGACGGGTGTGATGCAAGTACTGCCAATGTAGTTGTAGTGATGGACTCTGACTTGTCTCATGACCCTCAGGAAATTCCGGGAATGATAGCAAAGATAGTAGAGGGATTTGACGTCGTTATTGGCTCGAGATTTGTACAAGGGTCCGCTTTTGAAAACCANCCATGGATTAGATTGCAAATTAGTAAGATTTTTAATTTGGTTGCACGCATAGGNTTCGGANTAAATTATCATGATTTACTCACNGGATTTGCCGTTTGNAGAAGAGAGAAAATAGTCCGTATGCCTACACGTTTTTCCTCACCNGGATTTAANTGGTTANTAGAGTTATTGGCTATTCAATCATCTTTGAAAGTATACGAATGGCCAGTAACGTTTCATGAAAGAAATTCAGGTACATCTNAAGCTAATATAGGNGAAGTGANNGCATTTTTTAAGCTTTGCTTAAAATTAAAATTATGGAAGAGATCAAATCGNTATTAGAAAGCACGCATTCTTTTTTTGATNCGTAAGGTTGCAAGTAAAGTAGCCGGAACATCCTTCCATGCTCTTACCTTTGAACCTTCTACGATATGTTGCCAGTCAACTGGAATTTCTGTCACTGATAGGTTTAATTTCTTAGCATACGATAGTATTTCTAAATCAAATGCCCAACCGGTTTCGAAGACTNTATCTGCTAGAAGTTCCCANGCTGTTGCCTTGAATGCTTTCGCTCCGCATTGAGTGTCAGAGTANGGTAGAGAAAGNAAAAATTTAATCCATANTCTCGAGCAGATACTAATTAGCCTCCTAATAAATGGCTGAGACTTGCCTAATTGTTTNCCATTGAATCGGTCAGCTATTGCNACATCAGANTTTTTTAGTGCGGATACNAGCTTTTGAGTTTCATCTGCGCTAACCATATTGTCGGCATCGACGTATGCGATTATGGTGCCCCGTGCATGATTCATCCCTTGGATGATTGCTCCTCCTTTTCCCAAGGGTTTGTCGAATTCAAGGATTTCGAGCTCTTCGGATTGTGCTTTTATTCGATCAACGACTTGCCGAGTTGAGTCTTTGCAGCCATTTAGTACCACAATGATTTCAAAACGACCGTCGTGTGTTTCTTTGAAACTACATAGATATTCGTTGATGGTCGGTTTTATTCTGTGTTCTTCGTTATACGCAGGAACTATTATGGAGAGTTCAATTGCCATTATTCTGCCGTCAGTTTCTCTAATTTTGCATAGCTATTCAGGAGGCGCTTGATTCCAATATTACCTATAAATGCTACAGTAATCTCAAAATCCTCTCCCCGTTCACTGCAACTTACCACAATACCTTTACCGAATGATGGATGCATAACTTTATCACCTGCATTAAACGGGTGAGTTTGAGGGGTACTATTTCGGATTTTCGGACTGCCTGGTTGCATAGTGCTAACTTCTATTTTATCTCGTGTACTCATCGAAGTTTTTATTAGGTGAAGAGGGAT
>VFHU01000006.1 GCA_009391465.1 SAR202 cluster bacterium | reverse complement strand
CTGAGGAAAATGGTCTTCGCTGTATGTACCACGGATGGATGATGGACGAAACCGGACAGTGCATTGAGCAGCCTTTTGAGGAAACAGTTCGTCCTGATGGCCGATTCAAAGAAAAAGTGAAAGTGGCCGGCTACCCTGCTCAAGAACTCGGTGGTTTGATATTCGCCTACATGGGTCCTCAGCCTGCTCCTTTACTTCCTAATTACGACATATTGGCACAAAAGAAAGGGGTACTCCGAGAATTATTCATTGCAGAATTGCCAGTTAATTGGCTTCAATGCATGGAAAATTCAGTTGATCCAGTTCATCTGGAATGGCTACATGGAGTTTATGGATCCTGGTCAGCGAAGCTTGAAGGCCGTCGTGATGCCGTAGCTGACAGCCTCGCTATCTATGACAGACATAAAGAAATAGGCTTTGATCAATTCGAAAGAGGGATAATTAAGCGCCGAGTATACGGTAATACCACTAAAGAATCTCCAAAGTGGAGTGTGGGGCATCCCCTACTCTTCCCCAATATATTGCAACAAGGGGGAGGAGGAAGGTATTTTTTTCAATTCCGTGTACCTATTGATGATCATCACACTTGGCATGTTGAATTGACTAGCTACTGGTTCCCTAATGATGTTGAAGTTCCTGAACAATCGGTAGTTCCTTATTCAGTCATTGAATTAACTCGTCCCGACGGGCAATGGCGTAGTGACGATACGATGGCGCAGGATCATATTGCTTGGATACTCCAAGGAACTGTCATGGATCGCTCTGCAGAAACACTAGGAGAATCTGACAGAGGTGTTATTTTTTACCGAAAGATGCTGACCGAACAGATGCAACTTGTATCTGATGGTGGAGAGCCTATCAATATTATTCGTGACCCGAAAGAAAATGAAATGATTCATGTTGATCAGGAAGGTTGGACGACTTTAGGCAAAACTTCAGATATAGAGGAAATAGCAAGATATGGAAGTAAATTAAGGTCGACCATTATTGATACACTTAGTAAAACGCAACATGCTTCAAAAGAAAGTGCTACAGCTTGATATTTGGAGGAAAAGATAATGGCAGGCTTAAAGCCAATTAATTTTGGAATAATCGGACTCGGTGCAGGGACAATGAATATGCTCCCTGAGCTAAGTGCAAACCCAAATGCAAAGATAGTTGCTGCTGCAGATACAAGAAAAGATGCTCTAGATCGTTTCACAAAAGACTTTGCTGGCCAAGCATACTCGAACCCAGAAGATTTATGTAAAGATCCTAATGTCGAAGTGGTATATGTCATGACGCCTGATGAATATCATGCCGAACACACAATTCTCGCAGCGGAGCATGGTAAGCAGGTAATTCTCGACAAGCCTATGGGTCTAACTTTAGATCAATGTGATGCCATAATAGAGTCAACAGAGCGGAATGGAACGAGAGTACTTGTAGGGCACTCTCAGAGCTTGGACCTAGTTAATTTAAAGATTGCAGAAATTGCTAATAGTGGCGAACTTGGTAACGTCACGATGATTCATACCATGTTTTACAGTGATTGGATTTACCGGCCACGCGCTAGGGAAGAACTTGTTCAAGAACGCGGCGGGAGCATCGTTAGAAGGCAAGGACCCATACAAGTAGATATCGTAAGAATGATTGGCGGTGGATTAGTAAAATCGGTCAGAGCAAACACGAATTGCGTTGATCCTCAACGTCCAATCGATGGAAGTTTCAATGCATTTTTGGATTTTGAAAATGGTTCTTCCGCAACGGTAATATACGACGGGTACGGGCATTTCAACAGCGCAGAGTTGACTTATGGATACACCTTGCAAGGTTTTCAAATGGATCCTGAGTTACATGTCAATTCACGAAAGAAAATTGAAGGTTTTGGAAGTTTAGAAGAAGAAGAGTTATTCAAAGACAGTACTCGCTATGGAGGATCACTAAATCGATCTATTAACCAAAGGGTATCTGAAGAACGTCGTCATGCATTTTTTGGATTCACAATTGTTTCTTGTGAAAAAGGCGATATACGACAAACCCCTACAGGTCTCATTATCTACGGTGATTACGGAAATACTGAAGTCCCTATCCCTGCGGGCGCTGGGTACAACCGACGATATTGTGCTATAGAGGTTGACGAAATGTGCCGAGCGTTGCGCGAAAGCACCCCCGTTCGCATCCATGACGCAAACTGGGGGAAAGCAACTCAAGAAGTAGTACTTGGGATCATTGCATCTTCAGAACAAAGAAAGGAAATTTTTATGGAACATCAAGTTGCTTATAATGGCCAAGGTGTATCTTAAATTAAGGAATAAATCATGACTGAAGAAATAGGATTATTTGAAGCAATTTACTCACAGCGTGCCCTTCGCCATTTAAAATCAGAACCTATACCGGACGAGATCATTAAAAAGATTATCGATGCTGGTATTCGTGCTCCCAATGGTGGAAACTCACAACAATGGGCTTTTATTGTGATCAAAGATGAAGCTACCAAGCGAATCATTGATGAGCATTACTCCGCTGTAGTGCGACCTAATCACGGTGAAGCCAAGACGATTTCAGAGCGTCGTGCAGCAGACTCTGCGGACTATCTAGGTCAGCATATTATGGACGTACCTGTATGGATCCTAGCAGCAACAAATCACCCTGGAACTGATATCCATCATGGAGCTTCAATTTACCCAGCCGTACAAAACATGCTGTTAGCAGCACGTGCATTGAATGTAGGCAGTGTCCTTACTACTAGGGTACGTAGAGGGTTTGAAGATCAAATCCGGTCGGCAATTGGATTACCTGAAGGATGGGCGACAGCTGCCATGATTCCACTTGGATGGCCTCAAGACGGATACAAATATGGACCTACCACTCGAAGGCCAGCACATGAAGTTACTCATTGGGATAAATGGGGAGCACAGCAAGAGAGCTAATTAACTTGTCTGGAACGTTCAACTGCCAATTGGCAGGCGCGGCTAGAAATAACTTTAGTTAAGTGTAGTCTGTATTCTTCAGATCCATGAATATCTGAAATCAATTCAATGTCTTTAAGAGATTTTTCAATTGCAGTATTAATTCTTAGAAGTGATAAAGTCTTGGCCTTGAGGTAATTTTCTGTTTTATAGAGTCGCTGGGGTTTAGGACCTGCTCCAGTTACGCTAATTCGGATATATTCGCAAATATTTCCCTGAGAAACTACTGCTGCCGCTGCAACTCCTACAATGGCAAATCGTGAAGCTTTGTTAGCAAATTTAATATAAGAACTTCCAGCATTTTTAGGTAAATTGGGAATCAGTATTTCAGTTAGAATTTCGCATGGCTGTAAGTCCGTTTCATATGCATCGACGAAAAAGTTTTTAGCGCTGAGATTTCTACTACGGGACCCACCCTTTAATACAAATCGTGCATTCAATGCAGACAATACGGCAGGTATATCTGCGGCAGGATCGGCATGAGAGACAGAACCTCCTATTGTCCCTCTGTTTCTCACTTGAATGTCTCCCACTAATGAAGCAGCTTCAGCCAAAATAGGTAACCTGCTTAATATCAATTTAGAATCAATCAAATCACGATAAGTCGTGCTTGCACCAATAGAAATNACCCCTGATTTATTGCGTATATAACGCAGTTCCTTTAATTTTCCGATATCAATCAAGTGATCTGGTTGTATAAGCCTGAGTTTCATTGCAGGGATTAAGCTCATTCCTCCTGAAATTACTCTTCCATCANCATCAAACTCTCTCATCAAAGAAATTGCTTGAGCCAATGAGTTGGGACTATGATATGAAAATTTGGACGGAATCATTGCTTATTTATCCTGTCATATTTTGTTACAGCGAGAGCAGATTCGACTATATTCTGATATCCCGTGCACCTGCAGATGTTCCCAGCAAGAGCAGTTCTAATTTGCTCCTCCGTTGGATTTGAGTTTCGACTCAAGTAATCATGCAAAGTCATAATCATCCCAGGCGTACAGAAACCGCATTGCAGACCGTGTTGCTCATGGAAAGCTTTCTGAATCGGGTGTAATTCTCCACCTGTAGCAATACCTTCAATTGTCGTGATTTTCGAACCCTCAGCCTGCAATGCAAACATTGCACAAGACTTCACGGCATGATCATCTACTAAAACTGTGCAAGCNCCGCATTGACTAGTATCACAGCCTATATGCGTACCCGTAAGGCGTAATTTCTCACGCAGAACGTCTACAAGTAATTCTCGATCCTCTACCTGTGTTTTACGACGAACTCCGTTAACTTTTAATACAATTTTTTTCATGCTAATCAAAGGTAATAATTCCTCTACCTATTACTCCTTTATCAAGTTCAACATAAGCTTCNTTGATCTCATCGAGTGTATAGTTNCTGGTTATTAGTCCATCNACGTCAATCTGATTACGATTATACAAATCAACCATTTGATAGAAATCTATCGCTGGTCGAGAAGTNCCATAGTAAGAGCCTTTTATTGTTTTTTCTTGGCGTACTANNGCGACTGGATCAATGCTAGGAAAATCGTCTATAGCCGCTAAACCGACTATGATTGCTGTCCCTCCTTTACAGACGGAATCAAATGTCAAAGAGATAGTCTCAGATGAACCAAAGGCCTCAAAAGCATAATCTACACCACCCTCAGACAATTCTTTTATTTTTTTCAATCCGTCTGAATCTTTTGGGTTCACTATATCTGTGGCCCCAAATTTTGTAGCAAATTCTAACGCTGCATCATTGATATCTACTGCAATAATTTTGCTAGCGCCAGCCAGACGTGCACCTTGGACGATATTAAGACCCACTCCACCGCATCCTATAATTGCAACCGAACTACCTGGTTTTACTTCAGCGTTATACAGTACTGATCCCACTCCGGTCGTAACGCTACAACCAATCAATGCTGCCTGAGGCAGCGGAAAGCTCGGGTCAATTTTTATACAACCCGTTTCAGGGACTATTGCCTCTTCGGCAAAGCATGCGACTTTCCCCATGTGTGCTAGATCTTTACCATTTGCGTGTAACCGCCTAGTACCATCAAACATATTCGGACCTGTTGCCATGTGAGTATCACAAATATTAGAGCGACCACTTAAACAAGACCTACAATGACCACAAAAGGGGGCAAAAGCTAAAATCACATGATCGCCAGGTGAGACCCTTGTTACGCCATCGCCAATTTCTAAAACAATTGCAGATCCTTCGTGTCCCAATACAGCGGGAGTGGGAATTGTTGCTTCGCCTTTCATGAAATGAAGGTCGCTTCTGCAAACTCCCGCTGCAGCTATACGTACTCTAACTTCGTGCGCTTTGGGTGGGTCTAATTCAACTTCCTGAATGACCAATGGGGAATTTGTTTCTACTAACACTGCTGCTTTCATTTTGCTCCTCACTTGCAAGAATATATCGCACTATTTTTTCTTGACTTCTCCAGAATGAGATTGCTGATTGAGTCGGTTATAAGTCACCGGGCTTGTTACAAGTAAACCAGCATCTACCGGAAGTACAATGCCCGTCACCCAGCGGGACTCATCACTAGCTAAAAACAATGCCGCCCAAGCTACGTCCCAAGCGTCCCCTTCACTACCTANGGGAGCTGCATTTTTCCTAATTTGACGTAAATCCGCATCCATTCTTGGTGCGACCATCGGCGTATATACAAGCCCAGGTGCAATACAGTTTACCCGAATACCATCTGGTCCATGGTCTCCAGCCATAGATTGAGTTAATCCAATTACCGCCGCCTTTGATGTAGTGTAAGGAGTGCTACTATTCGCGCGCAATCCAGCTATAGATGAAATGTTAATAATTGAACCTGATCCACGTTTTAGCATTTGAGGTATAGCAAATTTCGAAGTTAATACGATGCTTTTTACATTCACTGCCATTATATGATCCCATTGTTCTTCAGAAACCTCGAGAACGTCTGCCCTGGTAGAAATACCCACGTTATTATGCAAAATATCAAGGCCACCATATTGAGCAACAGCAGTTTCAACTATACGCGCACAATCTTCTGATCGAGTAACATCNCCAGAAATTGCATAAGCAATCCCGCCTTCGTTTTCTATAATTGATTGGGTTTCTTGAGCCCTTTCAAGGCTCATATCAACAAGTACAACACTAGCGCCTTCACGCGCAAATAAAATTGAGGCTGCCTTTCCATTACCGACTCCTTCGCCACTTGAGCCTGCACCAGTAACAATCGCAACTTTGTCTTTCAATCTATCAACCATTTAACTCTCCAAGATTAGTAGTCGATATGAATGCGTTAACCATTGAATTGTTAACAATTAATTCGGATATTTCTGTAACAGGCCCTGAAAAAATTTTGCCTTCAAACTCAGATTCAATCTCCGCAAGCCAACAATCTTCAAGTCTTTGCAACCTAATTGTTAAATGCCCGTCCTTGACGATTATTTCGTCTGCGGGTTCTGGAGTATACCTTCTCCGATTAACTGCCATATTCAACTGGCATTGGAACTTGATGAGTTAATTGAATATCTTTACCCGTACGAGAAGATTCCATAATTGCAGTGATTAGTTCAAGTGTAGCCATCCCCCAGCGTCCATCATGATAGACCGGTGTACTGTGTCGAACAGCATTAAACAATTCCATCAAATCTTCTCTACCTGCCTGGTATTTTGATATAGAAAGCGGTCGATCCTCGACACCCCCATCCTTATAAACATTCAATCCATATCTTGATTGACGAAGATCTCCTCTTTCACACGTTGCTATAAGAATACCTAAATTTGCTGGCTTCCATGGGGGAGTTTCTGCTGGGGTTTCTCTCCAAAATGTTCGCTCGTGCTCAGAACCAATTCTTAAGTCCTGCTTCGCCGCAAATTCATCTCTACTTCCTTGCTTTAATTGCTCTCTAATTTCAATTCTTTGCTCATGAGTATAGCCAAGAATTAGGCCTTTCCCTTGTTCATCACTCCAAGGAGTAAGATCCGATGTCATCGAATAACCATATCCNTTATTGGTCACAGTCGCAGTAGTGCCATTGTCAAATTCCATAAATGCGGAGTAATACCCCACACCATTTCTTTCAGGCCACCACTTACCAGTGGTACCCCGTATAGTCTTAACTACTCCACCACCCAACAATCGAAGGCTATCTAGTTGGTGGGGTCCCTGACGATAAAGAACTCCTCCTCCTAAGCTTTCATCTAACTCGTCCGGTTCTCTTGCTTGGAGCATCCAATCTGTAAATGCCCAATTATTCAAAGCTTTTAAAGGACCTAACTCGCCAGAAAGGATAATTTTCCTCATTTCCATTACCGGAGGGCTAAACCCTAATGTATGACCACAGAGCAGCTTAACGTTATTGGACAATGCAGCTTCAACCATAGCCTCTGCTTCCTGCATATTAAGCGCCATGGGCTTTTCTGAAACTACATGCTTACCGGAATTGGCGACCATAACAGTATGATGGGAGTGCCAAGCGTTTGGAGTCGCTACCCAAATNGCCTCAACTTCATCGTCATTACATAAATCCTCTGCTTTCTCGTATACNTGCGCATTAGGGAAGCGCTTTTTAAAAGCATCCCGAACTAATGGGTTAGTATCTGCCGCCGCCATAAGTTCAATTTCTGGCATTTCCTCCATATTAGGCATTATTTGAGTTGCCCCAACTCCGACACCAATAATTCCCATTTTTAGAGGCTTAGGGTTTTGATCAGTCATAAATTACCTTTATTAGAATTTAGTCAATAGTCCCNAGTATTTCCTGGTGTTCCATGTCTTCTTCACGGTAGAGACCCATAGCTTCGACAACAGGCAAATCGCTCATNGAGAACAAAACAGAGTCGTCCTGNGAGTCAGTACCATGTTCATGTGTTAACCATGCAGGTAAAACGAAGGTATCACCTTTAGACCAATCCAAACGCTTCCCATCAATAATTGAGTACCCGCTACCTTTGGCTACGTGATAAACCACGCTCGAAGTGTGTCTATGTGCATCAGTATGCGAATTAGGAGCCAGCCTCTGCAGTTTTAAAGCAAGTGTAGGCATACTATGACCTCCAGTGACAGGGTTAGAATACTCCATTATCACTCCATCAAACCGGTCTTCTTCTCCGTATCCCAATAGAGCACCGTATGCTTCGTTCCATTTGTATGTGATTGGAAGAGTGCCTCCTACAACGTCTTTAAGGTTAGCGCGCATCAAACCATTGCCTATTGACGCATTGGTATAGCCGTTAGGCTTTGTTACTGGTTGAACGTCTTCAGGGTATGGCTCTTGAAACATGCCATCAAAAAAACCAACCATAGGAGCATCTAAGCAATCGAGCCAAATGACAGGCTTATCTTGGGGATTATTGTGGTCATGCCAAGCCCAGCTTGGAGTTAAAGTTAAGTCACCTTCTTCCATCCGAAAGCGTTCACCGTCTTGAACAGTAAAAGCACCTTCTCCTTCAATGACAAAACGTATAGCAGCAGCGCTATGCCTGTGAGCCTCAGCTACTTCACCTGGCCATACGATTTGTATGGCAGCCGACATAGTTTTTGTTGCTCCCGCTTGNGGGTTATTTAGTCCAGGGTTACGCATCGTAAGTGCGCGGCGAAAGCCCTGTCCCTTCAAGCTTTCTAGAGCACCCGCCTGATAAGCCAAATCTCTCATTTCGGTCCAACGCCAAACATGTGGTTCCAATTTAGGTCGCTCTGGAGGATAGGCGTGCATCACCCACAACGGATTTATATTCCTGTCATCTAGTTTCTGATGATAGGCTTTCTCGTTTTCCGGCATGATCCAAGTCATATTTTCCTCCTAGTAGCGTGCTTTAGCTCGAGCAGATAATTCACCAACTTCGCTAATATTAATCGTTACTAAGTCACCCGGCGCAACAGGGCCAACCCCTTCAGGAGTTCCTGTAAATATCAAGTCCCCAGGCTCCATTCGAGCAACCCAGGACATATTAGCAATTTGATTTTTGCAATCTACAATCATGTCCTTCGTGAAAGCATGCTGACGTAGTTCTTCGTTCACCCAAAGATTGATCTCTAAGGATTGAGGGTCAGAGATTTCATCAGCCGTAATTATGTAAGAGCCAATCGGCGCAAATGAATCAAATGATTTACGCTTGCTCCGATCTTCAGGTCCTCTGACCGTCATATCTAGCCCGCATGTATAACCAAATACATGGTCTAGTGCTTGCTCGGCTGGAATCATACTCCCACCCTTACCCATAATCATGACCAATTCCGATTCATGATGAATGACTCTATCAGAGTATGGCAATAATATTGGATCATTGGGTCCAGATACGGAGCTAGAAGCCTTTAAAAACATACCTTGTTCAGATGATATTTGAGGTGCAGATCCCGACCATGGACTTGCCTGCATCTCCTCGGAATGTGCTTTGTAATTAGAAGGTTGGGCGTAAACTTTACGCGGAGCAGGAACGGGCGCTATCAAATTAACTGAATCAAGATCCACAGGCTGTTTGCTTTTTATATGCTCCTTGATCAAAGGCTGTAGTGTGTCCCAGCGCTCAATCAATGTGAGCATTCGAAATGAACGTAGTTCTTCAGGTAAATTTGGGAGTAGCTCGGTTATTTCAATAACCTTATTCTCGTCAGTAAGCACGCCAATTTGGTAGTCATCAAAACTTATCAGTTTCATTATTTCTCCTCTAATCGGACAGTATCATCACCTTTATTCTTGGTCAAATTCAATGAAGAGGTGAAAATGACGCGGGAACCATGTGCCGAACTAGTTGCTGGANCGGCCTTTCATCAGTATGCGGTGGCCATATACCTTGACTATAAATCTTCCTTAACTGGTCACGGTGATCCCAGTCACGATAAGGCCATAGTTGATAAAACCGATTGAGTTGTCCCAATTCACTAGCAAAAAAACATCCGGGGGATAATTCTAATCTTTTTGGCGCCTGTTCAGTAAATTGTTTCATTACCGAACCCAACTCTCCAGATGGGTATGTATACATTCGTAGCTCATATAAATTACCCCATTCTCTAGGTCCATCAAGCGGATCATTAATTGGCGATGGTGCAAGAATGTCGCTCTCCATAGAGATAGTAAATTCAGTAATATCTGGAGGCCAAATGCCGTCAGCAATAACTTTTGCACGAGTGTCAGATCGGTGCTGAAGAGACTCGTACGCCCATAAATGAACAATCTGATTCAAGGGCCCTATATCGGTATGCCAAAACCCTACCAACGGAGATACTTTGACTCTGGCTTCTATTTTCTCTGTAAATCTGCGTTCTACTTCTGGNACCGAATTAGCTGTTAGGTTGTAAGTACGCAATTCGTAAATCAAAATAATTACCTCGATTCTTAAGTTTTTGAAGTGTACTCCTAATTTTATTTCGCGGAAACTTTTTTCTTAAAAGTTTCCGGAGCCATAACCCAAAAAAGAAAAGTGCAAATAATTGTCACTACACCTATCAAATAAAACGTCGTCTGTAATTGAAAGTATTCTGCGAATATCCCTGCTACAAGCGGACCAACAACTTGACCGAAACTTAGTACAAAATGATAAGCACCTATAAAAGCTCCTCTATGATCTACAGGTGCCAAGTCCATAGTGTAAGTCAAGATTGTATTTGAATTCGTACCTTCAGCTACAGCAAATGCCGTAACTGCAAAAAATGCAGTTAGTAACCCTGCAACCATGCCTAACAAGAAAGTAGATAAGATCGTTGCAAGAAGGCCTGCGATTATAAGCTTCTTCCGACCGTATCGATCAAGCAACACTCCGACTGGCATCGTTAAGATTAGTGTCAATAAACCTGNCACTCCAACTAAATTACCTATAGCGGTGGGATCGAGCCCACCTGCATTTTGAGCGTGAATCGGGAAGTATGTCCTAAATACACCAGGTCCAAGACCTACTGTTCCAAACGCAAAAGTCGCTGCAAATAAACCTACGAAAGGGCGATTCGCAAACATGCCTAATGAGCCCATTTTTTTGCTTGGAGAAGGGTCACTGTTAACTACAGAGGTTACTTCAGTTTCAATTTTTTTAGGTTTTGTTTCAGGGATCATTGTCAATGTGACAATCAGAACAATCAAGCGAGTTATTGCAATAAAAATAAATACCCACCGGAGATCGAACAACCCGGCAATCACACCCCCAGCAACTGGGCCTGCCAATAATCCCACTCGTTGTGCGGTATTTCTTAAGGCAACCCCCCTTCCACGATTACCAGCGTTGGTAACATCTGCTACCAGAACACCTGATGAAACAACCCAAAAGGCTATCGCCAATCCAGCAAAAACTTCTAATATCGCATATTGGTAAAAATTAGTTGAAAAAGCCTGTAAAGTTAAAACTGCTGCATGGCCTGTAGCCCCAATCATTATCAAAGGTTTCCGACCCCATCTGTCAGAAAGATAGCCAGTTATTGGACCCGAAATCATTCTTGGTCCCGCGCTCAATGAAGAAACTAATCCCACGAAAAAAAGCGATACTCCAAAGGAAAGAGTGAATAGGGGTCTAGCAACCCATAGTGCCCCAGTACCAAATCCCCAGCTAAAGAAAATTATGATTATTGGGAGAGCTAGCCCCGAAAGACTCTTTTGGTCACTTGTTTCAGAATTGTTGGCTATCAAATTGCCCCTGATGATGCCAGGGCTTCAATTTCTGCATCGGAGTAGCCACAAATACCCGATAGAATTTCTTGGGTGTGCTGGCCAAGTAGAGGTGGTGGGGAAAATTTCTCATCATGCCCGGTTTTAATGGGGTTGCCTGCAGTTTTGATAGTCCCAATAGTAGGGTGCTCCATTTCAACCAGCATATTTCGATGAATAACCTGAGGGTCTAGAAACACGTCATGCAAATTGTTAATTGGAGCCCCTGGGATATCCCACTCAACGAATAATTCTTTCCACTCATCCTGATCCTTTGTGCTTATCGCTTTGTCTAAAATTTCCTCAAGATCATTCCGATATTGCATTCTTCCATCCGCCGACATAAATCGGTTGTCGGATGCTAAAAAAGAGAAGTCTGGGACGACAGTAGAAATCATCTCAGCGGTCTTAAACCAAAATGGTTCTGTGGAACAGTGAATCTGAACCCATTTTTCATCAGCAGTTTTAAATGATTTAGCAGGAATATTACTTGGATGACCTGATCCGATTGGATTAGGAATTTCGCCCGAAGCTAAATAGAAAGCCCCTAAGTGCGCCTGAAACGAAACTTGCATATCTAACATGCTTACATCTACACGCTTCCCGATTCCAGTGCGTGATTTTTCATGTAACGCAGCTAAAACACCGAATGCTAATCCCCAGCCGCCTCCTACATCACCCATTGGAAATCCCATGTATACAGGATCTTCATTTTGACGTCCGGTGACGCTCATTGCACCACCCATTGCCTGAACTACTCCATCAAATGCAGGCCGCTGTGAATAAGGTCCGTCTTGACCAAACCCCGACAAAGACGCTGATATGACTGCGGGATTAATTGTTTTTAATATTTCGTAATTTATTTTCAATCTATCGAGTACACCAGGTCGAAAATTATCAAGAACCACATCAGCGTGTTTAACTAATTGGTAAAATACTTCAAGTCCTTGCTTAGTGCGCAAATTTAATGTCATGCTTTTTTTGTTTCTATTAAACCCTAAAAAATAAGCGCTTTCTCCTTCAAGAAAATAAGGCCCAAGCTTGCGAGATGAATCTCCAGTACCCGGTTGTTCAACTTTTATTACTTCTGCACCTAAATCTCCCAGTAACCGACCAGCTAATGGGCCCCCTAGAACATTAGTGAGTTCAATTATTCTGACATCTTCTAATGGCATACTCATTGTTATGACTCGTAAATAAAATCCCCTGATGGATAATTTTTCATAATATTTTTTGTTATAACCTGCCTCTGTATCTCATTCGTTCCTTCACCAATAATCATTAACGGAGCATCCCTGAAGTACCGTTCCACGGGCAAATCTTGTATGTAACCTGCGCCACCATGAATCCTCATTGCTTCCGTAGCGACAAATAGGCACGTCTCACTTGCAAAGAGTTTTGCCATTCCTGCTTCAAGATCCGCACGCACGCCTTGATCTTTCTTTTTAGCAGCATCCAATACTAATAGATGTGCCGCCTTAACCCTCGTGGCCATTTCAGCAATTTTTTGTTGAATTGCTTGATGTTCTGCAATGGGCTTACCGAAAGTCTCTCTTTTCTGGGAATATTGAATTGCGGCTTCGAGTGCGGCTCGAGCTACACCAACTGCGCGAGAGGCAACATTAATTCGACCAAGTTCAAGACCAGACATGACATGAGCAAAGCCATGGCCTTCAAATCCACCTAAAAGGTTGGTACGCGGTACTCGGTAATCATCAAATGTAATTTCAGTAGTTTCTACGCCGCGGTAACCTAATTTGGGTATGTCTCTAACAACATTTAATCCTTGTGATTTTTCTCCAATTAGCACACTAATACCTTTGTGCATAGGATCTATGTCAATGTCTGTTTTGCATACAATCGCATAAATGGAACTGTACCGGCCGTTTGTTATGTACATCTTACGACCGTTTAAAACATAGTCATCTCCGTCTAAAATGGCGGTCGTTTGAATTGCAGCAACGTCCGTTCCCGCTTCAGGTTCAGTGATACAAAGCGCTGCGCGTCTATCCCCTGTTGCCATATATGGAAGAAATCGTTGTTTTTGTTCCTCTGTTCCAGACGTTTGAATCATATTTGCCACAAGCAAATGTGTATTAAGTACCCCTGTCAGACTCATCCACCCTTTAGCAAGTTCCTCAACAAGTAGTGCGTAGGACTCCGTGCCCATTGCACTACCTCCATATTCTTCATCAATAGTTGCACCAAAAAAACCTAGTTGTTTCATTTGTTCAACTAAGTACTCTGGGTATTCGTCTGCAAGCTCGAGGACGCTGGCCACCGGAAGGACCTCTTTTTTTACAAAATCCCTAACTGTCTTTATTAAACTTTTTTGAAAATCATTTTCTTCTGCCATTTTAACTCCAAGGGCGAGTATAACCGGTTTTAGCTTTCTGGGCTCATAAGTAATATCCTGAATAGGATGAATACCAATTCACAGGTCCCTTCAAGAATTTCACGTTTCTGGCCTTTTAAAAGCATCTACTATGGCTGGGCAATTGTAACGGCAAGCATGCTGTCTGCTGCCGCTAGTGTACCTATGCAGGGCCCCATAATGGGGGTTTTTCAAAGGCCTATTCAGGATGATTTGGGATGGACATCAACCTCTATTTCCATTGGCTTTGCTATTGGATCCGGCATGGGTGGTCTCGGTTCCGTATGGGTAGGAAAAATACTTGACCAAAGAGGAGCTCGTGGAGTCACCATTATTTCAGGCTCAATAATTATTGGATGCATGGTTGGTTTAGCTTCAATGACACAGGTATGGCATTTCTGGGGACTATTCGGACTAGCGCGAGGTACAGCAGCAGCAGGAGCGCAACTTGCAACAATGGTCGCGCTGGCATCTTGGTTTGTTAGAAAAAGAGGAAGGATCGTTGGGTTACTTGGGGTTGGGCAGCGTGTTGGTCAAGTAATAATGCCGATCCCCATTTTAACAATCATTGTAACTTTGGGCTGGCGGGAGGCATGGCTTGCGCTTGCAGGATTTGCGTTTCTTGCAATTGTTGTCCCTAGTGCTATCTATATGCGACGTCGACCTGAAGATTATGGTTTGCTTCCAGATGGTCAGCAAGTTCAAGAGGATATATCCACACAATCTGAAGTATCTGAAGCAGCAGGAGAAGAGCTATGGAGTCTTGAAGAAGCAAAAAAAACTCAGACTCTTTGGGCTTTGATTGTCGGGCAAGCAGCCGTAATTTTAGCTGTAAATGCGACAAATCTGCACATCACAGCGAGTTTTATAGACAACGGATTAACCCAGGAAGCTGCCGTAACCGCTACAACAATTTATTTAGCGGTAGCGGCATTATCAGTATTTGGATGGGGCCTGGTAATGGAGCATGTTCATACAAGGCTCTTGGCTGTTATTTCGGTATCTCTTTACTTCGTCTCAATGCTTTTTGCCATTTTCGCAAATTCATTTCTTGTAGCTGTTCTATTCAGTGTGGCCTATGGATCTGCATTGGGAGTATGGACCGTAGTCAGTCGAATGCTTTTTGCGAACTATTTTGGGCGAAAATCTTTCGGGACAATACGTGGATTTGCAGCTCCAATCATGTCCGGAGTTAGCATGATAGGTCCAATTTTTGCTGGAGCAGTAAGAGACTACACAAATAATTACGATTTGGCATTCAGTATTTTTTCTATAGTATTTATAATTGCGTTAGTTGCTTTCGCAATAGCAAAGCCCGTAAGTAAAAAAACTTACAACCCATAATCAAATACGGCGCTACAAGAGCGCCGTATTATTTGTTTTTCTTAATGAGTACCTACGGGGTACATCTCAGGTTTTAGTGCAGTCCAATGCTGATCAGCCGGCAAAATTCGATCAATCGCCCTTATACCGACAAATTCGCCTTGGCTTCCTTTTGGCGAGCCTCCATCTCCTGCAACTTTTACAGCTTCGAGTAGCAATTTTCTCATAGCAATAATTGCTCTGTCACTAGTTCCTAATCGCTCTTGCGTACGATCAGCTATCACACCCATCGTTTCTTGCAACGCGCGATCTTGAGTATTAACACCCACTATGCCTGTAAAATTCTGCGTTCGTTGCATTTGTCGATCAAGCAACCAGTCATTACCTTTATTGCGTTTAGCAATGAAAGTTGTGCGATCAATGTCTACATCCCATTCATTTCCTGTACCCTCTAAGGCTTTATCCTTATCGTTCAAGGGATTTTCATCCCAGGTAAAAGTCCAATTGAAAACCATAGTATTCTCGTCATCAATTGGAACCCAGCAATGCCCTGAGCTACGAGGTTGTACTGCTTCACCGCTTCTGCCTACCTGCCCCGCACGTATTTGATGAAATGGTAAGACGTAATGATAAGTACGAATGTAATTGCCTTCATCTTTCGATAACGGCCTTGTTGAACTATACGTATAGCCATAATTTGTAGTTTCAACTTCGAGGTAAGGTGCTGTAGATCGAGATCTGAGCAAAGTCTTATCTGAAAGGTCATTATTGTGCAAAAATGAAGAGTGCGAAGTGTCAATTCCTCCCTCTACTGCCTGCACCCAATTACAAGTTTGAACTAATTTTGTTACGCCACGGTGAGAATCCGGAACAGTAGTCCATTCAAACTTTGGCGGTGGGGGTACTCGATCTGAGGGTCCAAGGTATGCCCATATTACATTACCACCTTCCCAAGTTTTATACGCTTTCATTTTTACTTTATGCTTAAAATTACTTTCTACTGGCTCGTTTGGCATATCAACGCAATCACCATCCACATCAAATTTCCAGCCGTGATACACACAACGTAAGCCTTCTTCTTCATTACGTCCGAAATACAAGCTAACTCTTCGATGAGGGCAAGCATCTGGTAGCAATCCTATTCTGCCTTTCGAATCGCGAAAAGCAACTAGATTTTCACCCATGACACGAACTCTTACAGGGTCGCAATCAGCATGGGGCAATTCAAAATCCATCATAATGGGAATCCAATACAAACGCATTGCCTCTCCCATTGGGGTACCCGGACCCACTTTAGTAATCAATTTATTATTTTCTGTTGAGAGCATTATCTCCTCCTTCTAAGTTGCATTTAGGCAACTTAATTCGATTGAAAGGCATTCCACCATTCAACAACCAATGGCGTATTCCATTCTGCCATAAGTATGTCGCCATATATAAATATCATAATGGCTTCAAAAAATATCGCAGGCAAAACTGCCCAGTACCATTTAGCGTTACCAAAAATCATAAGGTAAAGAATTGTGTAAGCCGGAACTGCAACGTGGAAACCAAAAAACCAAATACCTATTAATAAAGCTGCCGTACTACCTAACAGTTTAATCCAGCGATACATCAAAACTTTGCCATCAGCATCAGATTCTAAGAATCCCGTATCCATAATTTGCAAGTCTGGATCAGTAATTCTATTTTTAAATAAACTGATAACTCTCCACAGCCAAAATGGAATACCAAAAAAGATAGTTATCCGAGGTAATAACCACGCTCCAGTACCCCAGTCCCTTGAATCCCAGAGCATATAGGCAAAAACTGCCCCTACGACTACAAGTAGAATCACCTCTCCCAAGAGCTCAGTATCAAAGATTTTTTTCGAATTTGATTTTGAGGTAGTCAAAGTAAATTAATCCTTCGCTGAGTTTGCCTGAGCGGCTTGGATTTTCGCAGCATTCCTTTGCACGCGCATACCAATTAAGGCTGCTATCACAACAACCACAAGTATTGATATAAATTGAGGACGTTGGAACATAGTCCATCCATACGTATTAACAGACAGCCAAAGGTACTTTTCAACGACTTCAGCAAGCACAATAGCTATCACAATTGGAGGGCGTGGCCAACCGTAAGCTTTCATAAATAATCCCAAAATACCAGCTAATGCAAATAATGCTAGATCCCCTAATGATTGAGATGTCTGGAAAACACCTATCGTAATAATTGCCATTACTAGTGGGAATAAAACATTTGGAGGAATCACAGTTACTCTTGCAATTAGAGGAGCAAATCGTAGAACAATAGGCACTACTATGATATTTGCCAAAGCAATTGTCCAAACAAGCGCGATAGTCAGATCTAAGTGCTGATCTAACATCGGGGGACCTGGTTGGATACCTACTAAAATTAGCATTGCCAATATTAATGCCATCTGAGGGCTGCCGGGGATGGAAAAGAACAGGGTTGGAACTAAAACTCCTCCGTCAACGGAGTTATTTGAGGCTTCAGGAGCAATCACACCTCGGATATCACCTGTCCCAAAAGTTTCAGATGCGCCTTTTTCTGTCTGACGTGCTTGCGCATACGCAATCCAATGTGCAGGAACCGCGCCTAGCCCAGGCATCATTCCAACAAATGCACCGATCAATGATGATCTCACAATCAACCATTTATGGCGTAATGCTTCCCGCATCCCTTTCTTAACATCTCCGCTAGAACCTGCCAAGACTTCATCAAGGCGTTCAGTTGCTATAGTAGTATTACTTACCACTAAATTTGCTAATTCAGGGATAGCAAATAAACCTAAAAGCATTGGAACAAGTGGTAATCCTTCCCAGAGGTAACCAATTCCCATGCTTGCTCTGACCTCACCACTTATTGGAGAAAAACCAATTAACGCAATCGCAAGCCCGAAGGCAGCGGTTAGCAACCCCTTAACCATTGCACCGGTACTCAAAAGAGCAACGGTTGCAATGCCAAGAAGCCCCAAAAGGAAAAATTCTGCTGAACCAAATATTTTTAGAATTTCCCTTGCAACAGGTAGTACCGCCATCAAGCAAATAGCACCAACCACGCCTCCAACTAGTGAAGATACGTATACAGCACCTAATGCTTCTCCAGCTCTACCCTGCCTAGCCAAAGGGTATCCATCAATAATAGTAGCTTGAGACCCACGAGAACCGGGTACCCCTATCAGAATTGAAGGGATTGGCTCGGTTGCATCGTTAGCGGCTGCATAAAAAACTGCTGCAGGAAGCGCAATAAACGGGTCAAGCTGCGAAGCAAAGCTCAGCAACAATATGAACACTGGAACTCCACCAGCAATCATTACACCATTAAACAAGGCGATAGGGGTAATAATTGCAAACGCAATCAATGGCCCAGGACTAAATAACTGTTGCGCGGCGCTAACAGAAGCTTCCCACATACACTGACTCCTTAATTAGAAAAAGCCCGGTGCTTCTGTTTTTAGCACCGGGCTTTTACGCTCTAATTAACTACTAATTTACCTACTCCACTCATTTCCAGAACCAAATCTCTAGTTGAAGGATCCAAATCTCGAACACGGCGCACAATACTTAGCATTTCAGCTGATTTACCATAACCGTAATCTTCAGTATATCCTGCAATTCCCAGAGACTCTATAAATCCATCGTCCACCATAATTTTATCAAACTGATCCTGCCAGTATTTGATAACTTCGTCAGGCACACCTTCTGGAAGGATAAAGACTCGAGAAAGATCTGTGACAAGCAAGTTAGCCTGTAAAGCTTCAAGCTGTTTGGGATCTACAGTTAAGCCAGGAAGATCAAGGAATGATGGCAATTTACCTGTATACCCGAGAGTAGCCAAATAGTCGGGTGAAACTGGGCTCTTTTCATAGAACAACGGAACTAAACGCCCTTGTTCAGCCCATTCAGGGAATAACCTTCCGGCAGTACCGGGGCCACATCGGTTTGTGAAGTCTAATTCACCACGGTCAAATGCTGCCATGATTTCTGAAGTTCCACCGTAGCCGTAAACCAACTTGAATGGCCCTCCATTCTTAGACATGAATTCAACGGCAGGCTCATTTCCTGGACCAGCAGCACCCATTAGCAATGGACGGCCTAAGGCAAGTACGTCTTCCCAAGACTTAGCAACCTTACTGTCTACACAAAATACGTCGCCCCTAGGAGAAAATGTAGGAGATCCTAGGATGTAAATTTTTTCCAAGTCAAAATCTTTAATATCACCAACAATAGCCTGTCTCTGGAACCATCGAGAGTGAACAGGGCCAATTGTCATTCCATCAGGATCGGAATCTAATAAGGCCCTAAGACCACGGTATTGACCGCCACCTGGTAAGTTTTGGACAACAAAACGAGTACTCTTGGGGAAATATTTTTTTGCAGTAGCAGATACTAATCGACTGAATACATCATAACCACCACCAGGGCTTGTACCCGTAATGACTTTGATTGTTTTGTTTGCAAAATATGCCTCTGGGTCAAAAGCTACCTGAGGAGTTGGTGTCGCGGCCGGCTTACTAGCAACCTCTCTAGGAGTAGGGGTAGGCGCTGGAGCCTGTGTTGTTTCAGCTGCAGCAGAATTCGAAGCAGGAACTGGTGTTGGAGTAGGGTCGTCGCTACCACAGGCAACACCGAAGGCAACTATAGCCATTGAAATCAACGCAATACTTACAAAGCGATACACTCGCATTCTTTTCCTCCTTAGGTGTAGACCATAATGGCAACACCAATACGTAATAGGCAAACTACCTATGTCTGAGCTTTCTGTCAAATATTTTCATAAACCCGTTATGATTACAAAAAATAATACATACATACATATTTGGCTAGATAAAAGGAGGTTGTTGAGATGACAACATTAACCATTGATGCAGATGGGCACGTTCGTGACACCGACGAAGACATCCGGGCTTTCCTGAAACCTCCGTATAACGAACGTCCTCGCTTAGGTGCTGGTTCACCACGAGATGGATTCGATAATACCCTAGGCAATCGGGCCGGTACTCGATTTGTGGACATTTCTGTATGGATCAATTCTCTGGAACAAGGTGAATTAGATTTTTCTGTGCTTTATCCAACCGGTAGCCTAGGATCAGGCTGGATTAGAGAGGCAGATTTTGCTGAAGCAAGAGCATCTGCATACAACGATTGGCTTTACCATTCTTACCTAAATATCGATGCCAGGTTTAAAGGAGTTGCCATGCTCCCTGTTCAAAACCCTGATAGTGCTGCAAAGGAATTAGAAAGATGCGTACACGACTTAGGGATGGTTGGAGGAATGCTACCGGAAGGTCCATATCTTTATGGAGACAAAAAATTTCATCCAATTTTTTCCACCGCTCAAAAATTAAATGTACCCCTTGCGGTTCATGCCGGAGGACGATTAACTGGAAGCTATGATGAATTTCTTTTCGACAACCTTGCACAAGTACATTCGTTAGGACACGCTTTTTTCCAAATGAAACAATTTGTCAGCCTAATGCTATCGGGAGTTCCAGAAATATTCCCAAATCTAAAACTTGCCTTTCTTGAAGCTGGCTGCGGGTGGGTCAGCTACATGCTTGATCGAATGGATGAGCGTTACCGCATTAGAGGGCATGTCGATGCGCCATTACTCACAAAAGAGCCAAGTGAGTACTTAAAGTCTCGCAATATATATATATCCTGTGAAGCAGAAGAGCGCCTTCTTCCAGCTACGTTAGGAATAATTGGTGAAGATATTATTGTGTTTGCCTCTGATTTCCCTCATTGGGATACCGAGTTTCCCGCTAATATTCGCCACTTGCGAAATCGAAACGATTTAAGCAGCACACAAAAAGAAAAAATCCTTGGATTAAACGCAAAGCGCCTATACGGGCTGAAATAAGGTGACTCATGTATGACTTATCGGGAAAAGTAGCATTAATCACTGGCGCAGGAGGTCAGAATGGATTTGGGCGCGCAATTGCTAACAGGCTAGCAAGTGAGGGTGCAGATATAGCCGTCAATGATATTACGCTGAATCCGTATTCATCCACTAATTCGAATTGGTCTGGATTAAGCCAAGTAGTTCAAGAAATCAAAGAAAAGGGTAGAGATTCCATCGCACTTGTTAATGACGTCTCTGATAGTACGCAAGTAAGTGCAATGGTGAAGCAGGCAATTGAGCATTTTGGTCGAATAGACATACTCATTAATAATGCAGGATCAAAACCAGGACCAGATCGCACGCTTTTGGTAGATCTTTCAGAAGATGCTTTTGACGAAGTCCAGCGAGTGAATGTTAAAGGTACATTTCTGTGCACAAAAGCAGTAGCGAGGCATATGATCGAAAGAAATGGACCGGGGAAAATAGTTAATATTTCTTCGACCGCTGGTAAACGTGGTTTACCAAAATATGCAGCTTATACAGCATCAAAATTTGCGCTAATAGGATTCACTCAATCAGTCGCTCATGAGCTCGGGGCCTACAACATTAATGTAAATGCAATCTGCCCCGGGCTCGCAGAAACTGAAAGGGTAATTCATATTGCGAATGCAATTCGTCCTGATGGGGTTACGGCAGAAAAATACTTAGAAAATATGGTTGCAAGTAGATCAAGTTCCAACCCGTTAGGGCGGATTACAGAGGCGGAAGATATAGCTAAAATGGCAGCTTTCCTCTGCTCTAATGAAGCAGAGTATTTGACCGGACTAGCTCTTTCAGTATCTGGTGGCGAAGTAATGTACTAAGGGCTCAAGGAGCTTTAAGCTCCTTGAGCCTTATTAGCAGTGAATTGCCATCTATCCCATTTGAGCGATGGTTTTACCAATAATGTTGAGTCCGGTGTTGCAAACGCCACACGTTCCTTTAATAATTGGCTTACCGTTTTTTGTCTGCTCGTCACGAGGACTAGACATGTCACGCTTTTCCCTACATTTGACACAGTATGCTTGCATGATGCCTCCTTAGGGGTAATCTCACCCCAATTACATCACATATTTTCGGACTATCATTTATAGGTCAACTCTTTTTCTGACTATTTTTAATCAATTTTTTGCACTTTAAGGTTTTTCCTCTATTTTTGAGGATAANCGCTAAATAAAAACTCTTATTTTTCATTCAAAAAACTGGACAAATTTAAAATTTTAAGTGATGGTGAATATGCGAGATTACACATAATTCATGATCGATTTAATGAGGATAATCCATGGCTGGAATAATTGACGCAGATACTCATATTATTGAACACCCAGGTGTTTGGGAATTTTTTTCAGAAAAAAACTACCATCGCAGACCTCAACTTGCTTCTGTAGAAGCAAGTAAATCTGGAGAAAACAGAGAATTTGTCTGGCTGATTAACGGAAATGCTGTCCCTAAGAAGCATGGTAAAGGCAGTTATGCTGTTGCTGTAGGTGGTTCTGATTCAGAAAATAACCGGACGGATATCCGCAATGAAGTCAGGTATATAACTGATCCAAAGGCCCGTGTTGCAGATATGGATAAACGCGGCGTAGACAAAGAAGTAGTCTTCCCTACCGTATTGCTGGCATTTATTACTGATGATGTCGAACTTGAAGTAGAGATTTGCAATAGCTACAACGCTTATATGGCAAATGCATGGAAAGAAGCCGGTGATCGTATGCGCTGGGTGGTGGTTCCACCTTTACGAGATATTAATGAATCTATTAAGCAAATAGAATTCGCTCGTGAGAATGGTGCCGTTAGTGTTTTTTTTAGAGGAGTTGAAGGTGATCGATCTTTAGCAGAATCCTATTTTGCCCCAATCTATGAGACAGCCAATCGTTTGAATATGGCAATCAGTATTCATACCGGAGGAGGATCACCTGGCATGTTACAAGTATTTGATCGATCTTTCTCCCATAATTTACCCCATGTCCGATCATTACCTTTATTTGCATTTAGGGATCTAGTTGCACACAAAATTCCTGAAAAATATCCCAATCTTCGATTTGGGTTCATTGAGGCTTCTGCTTCATGGGTTCCGTACGTTATGCATCACATGAAGAGATCTGTCAGAGGAGCTACATTGGGCGCCAATCCAGATTCTGACATGGAATATGGTCCTCAATTATTTAAANACTATCGCCTTTACATTGCTTCTGAAACTGACGAAGACATACCTTACCTCCTTAACTACATAGGAGAAGATAATATCATCATGGGTTCAGATTACGGACACCAAGATCAATCCAAAGACAATGGCATGGTTGCAGTTATGCGGCAACGGAATGACATCGATCAAAATATTGTGGAAAAAATATTAACAATTAATCCAGCCAACTATTATGGAATCTAATAGTGCTATTTCTTTAATTACAACTTCAGTAATTTTCGAGCATTTAGTTCGTAGATTTTTTCCTTGTCTTCTATTGAAGCCGTAATCCCGTCCATTACACTCAGAGTTGATCTGATGTAGCCAGAACCTTTCTCTGGGTCAAATGGGGCGTCCGATGCAAAAAGAACATGGTCTGCACCAAAGAAAGCTAATCCACATTCAGTTGCTGGAATTGAGCCGAAAGTGGCTGTATCAGCATAGAACATACGAAAATAATCGTAAGGGCGCTTTTCCAGACGCGCTAAAGTTCCAGCCTCATGGGGATCATCACTGCGCCTACCAAGCTGATCAAGTCCCGGTCCAACTCGTCCTTCAAAAAATGGAACCATTCCTCCAAGGTGATGGGTTATGATTTTAATGTCAGGAAATTTATCAAACAAACCAGACATGACGATCCTTCCCATAGCTACGCTAGTTTCATAAGGCCATCCAAATGCCCACCACATGTCATACCAAGATCTTGCTTCATCTGTGTAATCAGCAAACTCAGCTGAACGAGTTGGGTGCAACCAGATGGGAAGATCATAGTCAGCCATTTTTTCAAAAATAGGTAAAAGCTCAGGATCATCTAATGCTCGACCGTTTACATTAGTGAAAATTTGAATCCCGCGGGCCCCCATTTTCCCTACTGCTCTATCAATTTCATCCAAAGATGCCTGAACGTTATTCATTGGTAGTGCTGCCACGTAGCCAGGGAATCGATCAGGGTATTTATTAGCAACTTCTGCCATACCATCATTTGCAATCTGAGCCAATTCCGGGCTATCTTCCGGGCCAGCTACAACTTCAATTGGAGGCAAATTAAGTGAAAAAACCTGTTTGTAATCCTCTCCAAATTGATCAATTTTCTCAAATCTTGCATCAACGTCGTACAACATAGGAATTGCGGAGACGCGTTTCATCATGTATGCCCCTCCTTCACTCATGCTCGTAATTTTGTCAAAGTATGGCTTTGGAAGTATGTGATTGAAAATATCAATTTTTTGCATTTTGTCCTCTAATCTGTAATCTCATTCAAGTCGTACGTTATTAGCAAAATCATATTCTGGAGAAATATCACTCTCAAAATCCCATATAACTCTTTCGCTAAGTTCACTAGAAAAAGCATTCTCTAAATAAGCAAGAATTTCTTTCCATGCATATTCTGTTGGCTCAGGCCTATATCGCCCAGGCATCGTATCGTTGAACCAACCATGAGGGGCATCCCTGTAGATTCTAAATCTGTAACTTTTATTATGCTCTTCAAATGTATCCCTCATTCTTCTGATCGCATCGACTGAAATAATATGGTCTGCCTCTCCAAATAAACCCAAGAAGCTACAATTAATTTTACTGATGAATTCATGGATAGATACGGGATGTTCTTCGGTTGGCAACCATTCTATTTCCTCAGGCCCTCCATATAAAGCCACCACCGCTCGAGTATCAGGGCGATTTGCGGCATATAGCATAGGCTGCCTTCCAGTTTGGCAAACTCCAATAATACCGATTCGCTTAGAGTCAACATAATTGATAGATGAAAGAAACTCTATAACTTCATCTATGTCTTCTAAAGCCTCATTATCTTTGATAATTACTCTTGCAGAGCCTTCCGCTAAGGCTTGTTTATCTCCCTTATAACGGTGGAATAAATCAGGGCAAACACCAACATAACCCGCATCAGCTAGCTTCATTGCCATTTCTTTAGGGTGCTGTACTACACCATATCGCTCATGCAACCACATAACTACAGGAGTAGTATCTGTACTAGTTACATTAGGTTTTGCAACCCATATAGTCTGGCCACTTGATAGTACGTGGGCATCAATCATGACTTTTTACACAGTTCCCTTTATTACTCTGATTATTCAACTTAATACCTTGCAACAAAATCTGCTAATCTATCGATTTGCTCCAAATCACCAATACCAGGCTCTAAAACAAGCTCATCACAACCAATTTCCTCATAAGCCCTGAATGCCTCGGTCAATGACTTATCATCTGAAGGTACTAAGACATTCATACGTCGGGCTGCGTCTCCACGAAATGAATAATACGAGCGGATGGAATCCGCCGTTCGATCAGCCGCATATTTCCCCCACGCACATGTCAATCCGGCTACCAGGCGAGGGCGCCCAGGCTTCCCGGCCTCTTTCCAAGCATCTTCAACAACTGCAAAGTATTCTAAAACTTCCTTTGCCTGGTTCGATGGAGAACTGCCAGCACTTCCTGCAACATAACCATCCCCTAGTCGACCTGACCGCCTAAGTGCTGCTTCAGAACGACCTCCAATTAATAATTCAGGACCACTTTTTCGCGAGTAAGTTGGTCCTATGGGCCCCACTCCTTCACGAACAGACTCTCCACTCCAAATTTTCCTCATTTCTTCAATCTGTTGTTCCATATGGCGCCCACGATTTTTCATTTCTGCCCCACTGGCAGCAAAATCATCAGGACGAGAACCCACACCTATCCCTAGAACAAATCTTCCTCCCGAAATTGAGTCGATGCTCGAAACCTGCTTGGCCATTATTGCTGCATTTCTTAAAGGAGCAACAAGAACTGTAGGCATCAACCGAACCCTTGAGGTAACTGCTGCTGCTGCTGCCATTACTGTTAAAACATCGTGGTTTCCGTAAACTAGTCGGTCAATTTGAGCAAGTGAAGAAAATGGTCCTTCATCTGCACGAATTGCCCAATCGACAACAATATCTCCTTTGTTTGCAGGTATTAATTTAGGAAGCGCTATCCCTATTTCCATGTATCCCTCCGTGTCATTCCCAAGATAGCCTGTAAGTTACAAACCCACTGCATATGACCATGTCTAATATTTTTTATTGCCCTACTAGCTTTCGTCTAGCTTCAGCGTCCTCACCGCCTTCAACGCCTCTTTGATTCAATATCGGGCTATATTTGCTAGCCATACCTTGACGCTGATACACACTTCCACCAGTCCCTGTTCCACCCACATCATTGGGGTTAATTTTTGCAGCCAATTCTCTTGGGTACTCCGTAATCATTCCATGATAAGTATTTTCTTCTTCTGTCCTAAAAGTATTCATAGGATCGCCACCGTCTTCAACAATTTTGATATTGTCTTCAAGCATTTGGCGGAACATTATGATTCCTTTGTCGGATCGACCCAAGTGTTCCCCTGTTCTATCCGCAATTGCACCTTGAGTAACCCAAGCTGCCAAATCTTGAGCAGAATTAGAGTCCAACAAAACGTATTGGGGCTGTGAATTCTCATCTAATTCAATGACCGGTGGTTGAAAGAAAGGTATGTCTTCAAATTTTTGTTCAGGAGTACCAGATTCTTTCTGGTGACACATGACCCACCAATGCGCCGTATGTGTATCATCGATAGGGACTCTGATTTGTACTGCAGGTCCAGTCATTCCCCATTTCTCGCGATCAAATCCATCACCGCCTTGGCGTAAATAATAAGGAAAAATTATTGGATGTCCTTCTCTCCATGAAGTGTCTTCTTCCGAGCCACCTTGCATAACGCGCCGTTTGTAAATGCCATATTCAAATTCAGTGAATGCTATTTTTTCATGATTGCGAATAGTTCGTTGTTTATCACTCTCGCTTCTGATTTCAGAGATAAAATTTGACCAATAACCATGAAGCCATTCAAGGTGAACGGGATCCAGTGAATTCTCCTGGCATTGCAGCCAGTTACAGGCTAACTCCGCATATCCAATATCACGAATGACATCATCAATAGCAAAGACATCCCAATTGGGAACTAAAGGAGCAGGCAGTGGGCCAAGGTATGCAAAGACCAACCCAGCTTTTACTTCGATTGGGTACGCCTTCATTTGAATTTTGTCTTTGAATCGAGCCTCAGGGTCCTCCGTCTCCTCATAAGGCTGCTCGATGCACTGACCAGTTTGGTCAAATAACCAACCATGATAAGGGCAACGGATACCTTCTTTCTCTGGTATGCCGTAAATCATATTCATCCGCCGATGGGCGCAATGGGGCTCGATTAGACCATATGAACCAGAGCGGTCTTTATAGAGAATGAGGTCTTCATTCAAAAGTCTGATTTTCATAGTCCACTTATCATTCATCTGTGATACTGCAGCAATGGGATGCCAGTACCGCCGCATCAACTCTCCCATTGGTGTTCCAGGTCCAACTCTTGTATATCGATCGTTTACTTCTTGTGTCAGCATCTTTTTCTCCATGCACCCGCTATATAAATTTTACTGGTTAGGTAAGATTCTTTCTTGAAAAGGTCTGTTAGATTCTGAAAGCAATCTGGGAAATTCATTAGTCTTACAGTTGTGCCAATCTTCAAGAGCATCTTCCCATTTTAAATTAGGCTCAAGAATTGTTGCACATGAGCGAACAAAATACTTTTGGGGATTTTCAGAACCTGGCGGCATTTTGCCTTCTTTATCAAAAGCGACAGCAGCACGGATCAAGCTTCTACGTGCTCTAATAATGCTTGCATCCGTGGTTCCTAGATGTTCTTTTGTACGATCCATAATAGGGCCCATGCTATGAATAACGGCAGAATCTTGTAACCGTACCGTAGGTATGCCTGTCATGTTCTTAGTCTTCTTTGCTAGAGCATTAACAAGAAAATCTGAATCTGGTGCTGCTTTTGGCCACCAGTGAGAAAAAAATTTTCCATGTTGCTCATCCTTCATAGGACCCACTCCAGGAGCTAAAGCTCCAAGTTCATCTGCAAGCAATGCTGATGGTCTACGCGTACCTTCCATAGGGCCCGATGGCTTCCACCAAATACCCATATGTAAGGTGTGATAATCATCAATGGGCACATAAATAGATAACGGAACAACGCCATCCTGTGCAGGAAACATTCCATAGAATGGAAAAAGGAATTGCGTAGTACGCCAGTATGTGTTTCCGTCTAATTCCGTACGTTCTGCGCCGTAAGTAAAGCCGTATTCTTTATCAACAATATGGAATTTGGCTCTCATGTCGTTATGGTATAACCCAAAACGAGGTGAATCAGACGGATCTAAACGCCTATGAAGAAAATAAACATGAGTTGAATCCAATTCACCTTCCAAGGCCTGCATCCAATTGCATTCATAAACAATTTTCTGTGCATGATTTACGTTTTCTTCAGGCAGTAAACCCCATTCAAATTGCGGAATTTGTGGCAAGTTGAGTTGGTCAGCGCCCATATATACCCAAGCTACGCCACCAAAATCGGCACATCTATATGACTTAATCTTTACTTTGTACTTAAAATTACTTTCTGCCGGTTCATTAGGCATCTCGACACATTGCCCTGTGACATCAAATTTCCATCCATGGTATGCACAGCGTATCCCTGATTCTTCATTACGACCGTAAAAAAAATTCACTCCTCGGTGTGGGCAATTAGGCTGAGTAACTGCCAATTCACCTTCAGATGATCTCCAAACAATGAGATCTTCCCCAAGTAGCCGTATCCGTTGAGGCTGATCGTCTTTCTCATACTCCCAGGAATAGCCAAAAGGCAACCAGTACTGCCTCATCATTTTCCCCATGGGAGTATCTGCATCAACCCGACAAAGCAAGTCTGTATCTTCAGAAGAAAGCATTTGCNTCTCCNCACTCAGCTTGTATAAAAGTACCATGCCAATCATACTCTTATAGGAAAATAAGTTAACACTCTGCCAATGCAAAGATGGAATTAATAAATGGAAATCATTGAAAAAATATCTGCTTCTGGAATGCGAATCTGGTATACACGACCCGAATCGGAGATTAAAGCTCCGTTAATGGTCATGCTCCATGAGCGATACGGGCCTGTAGAGCATAGCTATAACGTAATCAAGCGAATGGCATCCTATGGATATGTCGCTTGCTTTTCAGATTTATTTCACAGATATGAAGGTGAAAGAGGGCCTCTTGAACGCTCTGAGGCTCGATACGACCCTACCGATACTCAAACNATCAATGACATTGATGAAACAATTGATTTCATGGCGCAAAATTCATTCGTAGATAATACAAAAATCGGGATTGTCGGCTTCTGTCAAAGTGGTAGAACACCTCTNGTTTACTCAGCTGCTGGACGCAAGGTATCTGCAGTCGCTATTTTCCATGGTGGCATCTACCCACGTGATTATGAGCCTACGTTCGAGGGCCAAGAAGGTATTGAGAATGTGCTAACACGACTTGATTGCCCTTTACTTGGATGCTTCGGAGAAAACGACAGGCTCGTTCCATTGGAGAATATAAAAAAGCTTCGAGATTCATTAAATACTCTAAACAAGCAAGCTACGCTAAAAGTATTTGCCAATACGCCACATGGCTGGATGAATGAAACCAGACCAGACGAATACCAACATGAAACCTCTGAACGATCGTGGGCAATACTTAGTGATTACTTCCAACAAATATTCGCTAATGAAAATGATGGGGTAGCTGAAGTTAATTTTGAAGCTGACTCGGCAATCAACTTCAGCTTCTANCAATTTCTATTGAGCTAAAGAAGGATTCTCGGATACGGCAAATCCTTCCAAATCTTCCCATGCACTAGGCCCTCCTAATCCGTGCTCAATATTCCAGGTAAGGGTATCAAAGCACTTACCTGTTACTCCACTTTTAGCATCTTGAGCTGCCAAAAATAAAGCCAAAGGCACAATATGTTCAGGCCTCATTGGAGGCGGCGCATTCCGGTTTGCCATACCCATTTCACGACGAGCGATATTCTGTTCATCAAATCCTGTGGTTCGGGTGTGGCCAGGAACAAGCAGGTTTACAGCAACATTTTGATCTTTAATCTCGTCCGCCATGTAAAACATCATTGTCAAAAGTGCAGCCTTGGTAGATTGATAAGGCATTTCCCTGCTGTTCGGACGCAAGGCGTGGTAGGCCCCTCCGTAGGAATGATGGAGTGCTCCGCTGCTAATTACAGACATGATGCTACCGCTCTGTTTTTCTAACATGGGTATTACGAATCGGCGCGTCACCTTTAGCGCTCCAAAAACGTTGACTGCAAACATTCGCTCCCAATCCTCGTCACTAGTTTCAAGGGTAGTTGTTCTCCCGGTCGGAGGAAATAAAATTCGCTGGCGCATTGCAGCATCATTCATCAATGCGTCGCATGTTCCCCATTTCTCTATAGTTCTTGCATATGCATCATCTATTTGCTCATCATTTGTCACATCAACGGTTGCTACAATCACGTCATCAGGCCGTGACTCTAATTCGCTGAGGAATTCCTTGTCGCTATCTCCAGAAAATCCTGTTGGCTCCCAAGAAATATCCATAGCAACAACTTTTGCTCCTTTTTCAAGAAATGAACGGGTAAATGCTCTTCCCATTCCTCTTGCTGCTCCAGTAATCGCGATTACTTTTCCTTCTAATTCAGACATAGCTACTCCTAGATCTTCTCTTTTTTATAACCCATACAATCGCTTAGGATTATCAAAGAGGATTTTTCGTTTAACTTCTTCACTTACATCTTCTCGTTGCCTGAAAGTATTGATGGCATCGTTTTCACCGGAGATATCCGTATGCCCGTAATCAGTCCCAATAACAATATTGTCTTCTCCAGCGTATGAAAGTACGTACGGTAAATCATCGTCAGATTCACAAGAAACAAAAACATTTAATCCTTTCAGCAAATCTTCAGGCATAGTTCGATTTAATTTCCTCTCTCTCCTCCTAACTTCTTTAACAATCCAAGGGATCCATTGCGAAGAAACTTCTATAAACCCCCATCTTAGTTTAGGAAAATACTGAGGTATGTCGCTCATCATCACAACCAGAGAGGACCCCACGGTAGGTACTCGAAGTGAATAAAAACTAGATGCACGATCATGTGCAGATTTCATCCCATTAACCACCAAGGGGTTACCATTAGAAACGTGAACCGCAATACACATGTCTAATTTCTGGGCCTCCTCATATAAAGGATAAAAATAAGGATCCACCAAGGAGTGTTCTCCTTCAATAGATCTCATCATCNCCCCAACCGAGCCGTTGGCACGAGCGTAGCGTAATTCTTCAAGAGACTCGGGGATTGACATGACTGGTATGACACAGGTCCAAGGCAATCGATCATTTGACTGCTTATAAGCGTCTGCCATCCANCTGTTCCAACCTCTACAAATCGCTATCTCTGCACGAGGATCAGTCGTAAATTTTGTAATCCAAAAACTATTAAATATAACCTGGGTATCCACTCCCATCCTGTCCATATCATTGAGCCGCGCTCCTACATCATCTAAATCTCTCCCTTCTGGGGACAGATTTAAATCAAATCCTTGCTTCTTAGAAAGCTCTGATAACTGCCGTCTAGTCAGATTAAAACTAGTTGGTCTAATTATGTCGCCAACTTTCCAGGCAATAGTCCCATCACTTGCCTGATACAAAACAGGGCGGAATTTTTGATCAGAAGATTCAATATAATCCCAAGTACGAGTCGTTTCTACAACATGTGCGTCTGCATCGATGACTTTAGTCGCGATTTCAGTGACCATAGATTCCTCCCTATTGACGACCGCCATTTATATCAATAATTGTGCCCGTAGTATACGACGCTGAATCGGAGACTAAATACAATGCAGCACCTGAAATATCATCCGCATCTCCAGTTCGACCTAACGGGATGTTGTCAGANCCTCGGCTTCCAGGAGGCGCGTAAGGATGTACAGCAGCTCNATCAGCATGTGCAATAGTACCTGGCGCGATAGCATTTACTCTAATTTTGGGAGCCCATTCCTGAGCCATGGTTAACGTAAAGCTAATTACACCTGCTTTTGCCGCGCCATACATACCATTACCTGGACTTGCGCCTTGACCAGAAGCAGATGCCATATTAAGTATGGTGCCTTTTCCCTGATCCAGCATATAAGGAGCAACTGCGGTACTTGCATGAAAAAAGCTTTTTAAGTTCAGGTTCAGGCATTCATCCAAATCCTGAGACGTCATATCCAATAGAGGTCCCATACGAAAAGTTTCGCCCCAAGTGGCCCCGGCGTTATTAACTAAAATATCGATACGCCCAAATTCTTCGTATACAAGTTTAGCCATATTTTTCATAGCTTCAGGTTTCCTTACGTCTGCCTCGATACCCATAGTACGTCTTCCTAATGCAGCAATTTCCTCATTCACAAAATGATTCGGCTTATGAATGCGTTCTGTGCCAAGCGTCACTGCCTCAGGTTTCCTTGCGACAATAGCAACTGTCGCTCCAGCTTCCGCAAGCGTTAATGCGATCGNTCTGCCAATTCCTTGACTGCCACCCGTAACAATCGCAACGCGTTCTGATAAATCCATTGAATGCATCTGTCCTCTTTTCTAGCGCAAAATGCTTTAAGATCAAAATATTCTAGGAAGCGCAATTTTCATTTATTGGGTAATATTAGCGCAGATAATCTGAATATGTTTAATTGCTATTAACGCTAAATTTTGGCAAGGGGGCAAAATGGTTTCAATAATTCATTCGCGTGGAGATCGTTCATTACGTGACTTAGTCAACCTTGACGAAGGATTAGTTGCACGAGAAATTTACGTCAATGAAGCAATTTACCAACAAGAGTTAGAGCAAGTGTTTGCCCGTGCTTGGTTATTCATTGGACATGAAAGTCAAATTCCAAACCCTGGTGATTTTGTCATATCACGTATGGGCGAGGAGGAAATAATTGTAGTAAGGGATCGTAAAAACGAAATCCATGCCTTTCTCAATACTTGCCGTCACCGTGGCATGAAAGTATGTCGGTATGACGATGGAAACACTCTAGTTTTTACCTGTCCATTCCACGGATGGAGTTACGATACTGATGGAAGATTAGTCGGAGTCCCTTATTACAAGGCCGCTTACCATAACGAGCTAGATAAATCACAATGGGGGCTTCATGAGGTCGCACAACTGTGTAATTACTACGGCTCTTTATGGGCTACATGGGACAAAAAGGCGCCTTCTTTTGAAGATTATCTNGGTGTCTATGCTCCGACGATTCGCTGGTGCTTCCAAAGTAGTGATGGAGAAGATAACGGCGTTGAGCTTTTCACTCCTGCAACCAAGTGGCATATACCTACCAACTGGAAATTCCCAGGTTTTAGCTTCGATGGAGACAGTGCCCATGGGGCCATGACTCATAGGTCCGTTAACGTAGCAGCTATAGGACCACAAGGTGAACTTGATGGTGGGGGAAGAGGAGGGATTCAGGCTCCTTTCCCGAAAGAACCGTTTGAAATGATGCTCCCTGAACTTGGCCATGGTGGTCACAATCACATGTACGAGCTTCCTGGTACTCCCGAATATGCGGATACTTGGCAAACAGAACCTCCAGAGGTTGATGCATACTATCGTGCCCAGCGCGAAAAAAAACAGGCGAAATATAAAGATAAGCACCTTCATGCAGGGAACGGCGGGACAGCACTTGTCTGGCCAAACGTCAATATTCAGCCTCATCGAATTTTAATCTGGCACCCACATGGTGTTGGCGTTACAGAAAGCTGGCGGCAGTATCCGGTGGACAAAAATGCACCACAAGTAGTCAAGGATGCTCAAAGGCGCTATATGATGCGATATGGGGGACCAACAGGCCTCACTGAATCAGATGACATGGAAAATTGGAATTATGCCTTCCCTGCAAGTTTAGGCACTATAGCTCAAAGACTTCCTTACAATTTTCAAATGGGTCTTGGCCATGCTCATACAGATGACCGCTTGGAAGGTATGACGTTCAATTATCGTATAGCAGAAGAAAATCAAAGAGCGCGGCTGCGTAGATGGATAGAATTTATGGAAGCCTCGAGCTGGGATGACATATTCCCTGTAAATCCTCATAAAAATACGGAGCGTAAATAATGGAAGAAAATAACACTCCCAACGCAGATGATTTAATCAATGTAAATAATACGGTGATTCTTACCAATTTACCCGAGGGGCAAAAAATTAAATTACGCGATGGTTCCACAGCTGAAGTTACAGCCAATCCACGTGACGGAGGTTGGGTTTTCATAAAAGTCCTTGAATCGCCTGATGATCCTTCCTCAGTTGGAAGTGAAGATATGGCGTTCGCAACTGACGTTATAGGGCTTGTTGACTAGGGAAGTAAATATGGCAAATAACACAACTGATCTATCTATTGAGCGCTTATTGTTTGAAAGGGAAATTGAAAAATTTCTGTACTATGAAGCTGAACTGTTAGACGACCGACGATTCAATGATTGGATTGAATTAATTGCGGAAGATATTCACTACCATATGCCAGTAAGACGAAATGTAAAATTTGGTGAACAACACCGTGAAAACTCTGATTCACNATCAGAGATTTCTTGGTTTGATGAAGGAAAAAGAACNTTGGCAGGTCGAGTGCGCCAAATCAATACAGGACTTCATTGGGCCGAGGAGCCATTTTCTCGCGTACGTCACATTATCAGTAATATTGTTATAGGAGAAATGTCTGGAAATGAAGTCCCTGTACGAAGCAATTTTTTTGTATGGACCAACCGCCTACAAACTGAGGTAAATGTTTTCGTGGGAACAAGGCAAGACATTTTGCGAAAGGATGATAAAACAGGCTGGAAAATTGCAAAACGCCTCATTCTTTTAGATCAAAATGTACTCCTATCCAAGGCCATCACGACTTTTTTCTAATGTCTTTATCAGCAGAATGGCGCGTTTTCGGAGAATTTGATGCCCTTTTGATAATGAAAGCTTCTGGTGAAGTTAAGGAAGCTATCACTTTAAATGTAGAAAATCTGCATGACTTTCTTACAGCTATGCAAACTGTTTTTCTTACTACTGGAGACCTGCCCATAAGTGGCGAAAAACGAAACCCAGAGCCCTGGGGGGCTTTGGTGCTCTCACGAAGTGAAACAGGTGAGATTATCGATATGGATCCTGAAAAATTTTGGGAAGGCATACATATTTGGTTCAGATCACATGGAGTAGATTACGATTCACCTATAAGTCATCATCCTATGTTTAAGCGTTAGCTCTATCTGGAGGGCGCGATAAATAAACACAAGCACTGCCAATAAATGAAACTAGTGCAAATCCCACAAAAGCCACCAAATAGCTGTCATATGTATCGTAAGCCAATGCAGCTACAACAGGCCCTAACGCCTGAGCGATTGTCTGAAAAGCTGTTACTACTCCACTAATACTACCTAGTCTTCCACGGCCAAAGTAATCTGCAAATATAATTTTTTGCAGCGTCATCTGACCAGTTAAGACGATCCCCCAGAATATCGCCCACAAAAATGCTAGCCAAATATAACTTCCAGCCATCAACAATGCTGCAGCCCCCAAACCGATCAAAAACGTGTCCAATGTCAGGCTTTTACGAGCACCAAACCGGTCTGCTGAATAGCCCCATATTACTGCTCCAGCAATTCCACTTGTGGCATAGCAAGCAAGTACTAATACAGCTAAAGACGATGAAAAACCATGGTCCATAAAAAACGGGATCATGTGCAACGTGACTCCAGTTCGAATTAACCAAGTGGTACATATGGAAGCAATCAAAAGGTAATACGCAGGAATTCGCTTTACCTCATGAAACCCAAGTGAGATCTGAGGCTCTCTTAAATCTGCCACGGGTAGAGATTTATCATCAGCTTTTTCAGGGGTAGCCCCATCAGGTAATAAACCTAAATCTTCAGGTTGACGTCTCATAAATATGATTGCAGGAAAAAAAGAAAGCAACCAAATCACTATGCCAGCAACCACTGCAGCTACTCTCCACCCATAAAGATTAACTAGTAATTGAACGTACAGGGGAGTAATTGTGGATCCAGCTTGAGATCCGACACTTCCAAGCGCAACGGCACGTCCTCTTTTCTCAATGAACCATTTGGGGATAATTATCCCTAGCGCAACACCAGTAACACCGTTGGACATCATACGAGCAATGGTTTGAAGAGCATAAAATTCCCAAAGAGACGTGATCCAATTCATCAATACAAATGCAGCACCCACTAATCCGAATGCGATACCTAAAGCAACTCTTGGACCGAACCTATCAATAAGTGGGCCCACAAATAAGGCAATGGCACCTCCAAGTAAAGATCCTAATGACATTGCTCCTGCGAATTGAGTTCTACTCCATCCAAATTCAGCGTTCATAGGTGCGAGAAAAACACTCAGAACATTAAATGTTTCAGTACTTTGCGTGAACATGCCCAAAGCAGTTACCGCAATAATCACCCATCCGTAATAAAATTTGGGGTTTTTATTTTTTGTCTTCAGGTCCAGTTACCTATTTGAATGCTCTTAGTTTTTTATCAGCCTGCTCTTGAGTAAGTTGCCCCGCGTCAACCATTGCTTGAAATTTATCTGTTAGGGCTTTCCATTTTTCATCAGCCTGTGCTTGGGTTATTTTATTTTTTTGTACCAGCCCACCTAGGCTCTGTGGTTTTTTTTCTTTCGTTCTAATTTTTTCAAACTTCCATTTATTCTTATTGGATTTTTTTGAGGTAAATTTCTTATCAATTTTTTTGAATTTAGGGTTTCCTATTTTTTTCTGCTTCTTGTTAATGCCTTGTTGATATTTTTTGATTGCAGTCCGATTTGGCTTGTGGATATTTTTTGCACCTCTCCATTTTGCAGGGCGATCCATTCGTGCATCTGCGCGCTGTTCATCACGAACCATCGCACGAGACTTACGATGAGTTAAAGCATCAGATGAACTTGGCTGATCATTGGAACGAGTTGCCGCTATAACCGCATACGTTGAAGCGCCTAAAGATGCGATTAGTAAGAATAAGAGAACTACCAACCAAGTACGATAATTATTGGACATATATCTAACCTAACATTCAAATTTCAATAAGTCACGAAACAAGATATCCCGACTCTTGGTAATAGGACTTTGCCCCGTGATGAAGAGGGGCGCCTGTGTAAAATTCATCCCACTGCTTATCAATTCTGCCAGTCAAAGAAGACCAATATTTCGTCTTTGTCATTGGCAATCCTCCTCCTTCCCCATGGTCGTAATCTAATTGAACTGAAGTCAATTCAATATCTCGCTTTTTCTCATCTATAGCTTTAGCCAAGTAATAGGCAATTTCCTGATCAAGGTCAGACCTACATGTCACCACTATGTGCGAATCATCTAGAGCTAACAGATTACGATCTATTCCAGGTATGAAACCTGAGGGGGTAATCTGACGTCTCAATCCTTTTGATTCCAATTTTTGCATTATAAGTTCATCTACAGCCAGAAACCTGTAACCCCGCAAGCCAACCCAAGGCCAGGCCGAAAAATCGTATGCACTTCCATCACCCCAAAGGCCGTCCAGCTTATTTTCGGCAAATCGCCTGCTTACCTCAGCTGCAGTGTGCTCTACCCTACGAACTGAGCCTCCCCATTTCTCTATATCTGCATAACTAAATCCGTATTCGTTTAGAACTACTTCACCGCCACTTCCTGCAATATGCAAAACAGGTTTTTTTTCTACAATTTCTTCAAAGGAAGTTATTCCAGTATGTGGGGCCATCGCAAATAGGAATCTGTCTTCCTGGGGTAACCAGGCGATAGTCCGTAACCATTCATCCGGCTTTGAACCAGAATAGATTCCTTGCCCGGTATATCGGTGCTCATTTACTACCCATTTTGAAAAAATCACATCAACCGTCCCATTCGCAAGTTCTGAAAATCCGCCTGGGCCAAGAACATGTGCAGATGCTTTTATATTCAAGTATTCATTCAGTCCTCTGCCAATTGCTTGGGTAAATCGAAATTGCGTTGACCAAGATGTACCGAATTTAATTTCTTTTATTTGTTCTTTATCCATAATTTTCACTTGATCTGTCAAATTTACGAGTAATCTCAAGGGATATTCATGACAGCACCTAACTCATCTTCTATCATATATTTATGCCCAAGAAAGCAAAACATGAACCGTCAAAAAATTCTTCTGACTACGAAAAGGCTGATCCCCTTGAATTAAGAGAGTACGCCCGCTTGGTTGAGGAGGAAGAATATAAACCAACTGATCCTTTGGACTACGAGAGCAGAGTACACGGCAGAACTCGTCGTATTTAAATTCTTTTGAGGCAATAAACTCCGTTGAAACAAATATTTGCAAATTTTATTGAACGTCGTTCAGGTTTTCTTATCGTCGCTTTTTTTGTTTTAACACTGGTTCTCTCAATCCCAGTTATTGTGCTTGATGGCCCAGCTCCCGCATCGACAGAGCCCAGTGGCGAAGCTTTTGACTTACGAGATGATATTGCCTTAAAACTTTCTTCTCCCATTTTCCCAATTGCTTATATCGCAGAATCAGAAACAGGCGACGTTCTTACCAAAGACTCTCTTCTTTCTTTGTTCATTGCCCAGCGTGAAATGCGAGAAAAAGATGATGCAGGTTTACTTGCAGTTAATAACTTGCCAAAACAACCTTACCTCATTAAATCTTTCAGTTTGCAAACAAATTCAGAGTTCTACGGTGTAAATAGTGTCGCGGACGCAGTCGATCAATATCTTAGAAATCATCCTTCATTCAATACGACACTAGAAATGGCAACCAATGATCAAGTCAAATATGCATTACATTCCCTGCTGACCGCCCCCTCAACTGCAGCGCTTCAAAGCCAATTATCGATTAAAGCAACCAAAGAAAAACGAATCGTCCTTGGTGAGGAAATTGACTGGTGGATTTCTCCAGCAATTAATTTTGTAGTTATTGCGAATAATCAATTACTGGGGGGCAACAACAGTCGGTCAGCTGGGTCACTTTCTGGGGATGATGCAACTTTAACAAAGGAACATTTTGCAAGAAATATTCAAAAGATACTCAGAACTGATGAGGGAAATTATCAACTATGGGGTTTAGCAATCGATCAAAATCTTGAAGCTCGTGATGAAGGATCAACTGCAGGAGTCTATATAACACTGACTGTGATTGCAGCTTTGTGTGTTGTAGGAATGTCTCTAAGGACATATTGGGCTACAGCTCTTGTCGCTATGGGTATTGGGTTCTTAATGATATGGCTTAAGGGACTTAGTGCTCTGCTAGGTATAAAAGGCGGCTTGATAATCGAGTTTATTGTTCCTATAGCTATGGTTTCACTCGGCGTAGACTTTGCGGTGCACGCCGTACGTCGTTATCGAGAAGAGCGTCTCAATGGACATGCCCCACGAATGGCATTGCGCATTGGTTTTGCTGGGGTACTAAGTGCTTTAGCACTTGCAATGGCGAGTGATGGAATTGCATTTTTGTCCAACGTGCCTTCTGGCATTGAGGCCGTAACTCATTTCGGACTCTCGGCAGGTGTTGCAGTGTTTTCCTCCTTTGTAGTTTTGGGCATAATTGTCCCATTAATTCTGATGCGCATTGAAAACCTAGGACAAAGCACATCTTCTTCTAGTTTCAAATCAAAATTATTCTTCTGGGTTGGGATTTTAGGCGTAATAAGCTCAACTGGATTCGCTGTAATTTTTACCGTAGCACTAAATGTCAAAATTGGTGTTCTTATTCTTTTTGGAATTGCGATAATTTTTATTGGGATCCCTTTGTTAGCCGTCAAACGAGACGGCAAGCCCCTTGATGAATCTATTAAATTACATAAAGACAAACCATTGTTAGAGCGGCTTTTACCTGATCTCGTCCTATTACTAGCTAAATATAGATATTTCACCCTACTGTTAACGCTCGTTATCACAATAGTAAGTATCTATACCGCCCTAAAGCTTGAAGCTACCTTTGATGTTAAAGATTTCTTTGAAAACGACTCTGATTTTGTAGTGGGCCTAGATAAACTTGATGAGCATATTGGCGACCGATCTGGAGAAGGTGGAGTAGTTTATATCAGAGGCGATCTCTCAGACCCTAGCACATTAGTTATGATAGATAATTTAATGTCTAAACTAGGTAGTAATCCAGTTGTTGGAAAAGAAACTGATGGGACTCCTAGCATTTTCCATCGAAACATCATTAATATGGTTAGGCGTATTACATCAAATCCTGTNCTGTTTGAACGAATCACAGGCGGCACGCTAATCGATACAAACAGCGATAANTTACCTGACGATAAGGCCCAATTACTAAAGGTGTTTGACTTCATTCGAACAAACGGTGTTCCACTAAATGAAAGTANTCAAATATATTCTGTCGATGAGGTAAATACTTCTTTCTANCACGACCCNGAGGGTATTGATGAGAACGTTACAACGCTAATAGTTGGNATTCCAGGAACAAGAGAGCAAGCTGTTGTCCAAGAAGCTGAGTTGTCACTCTCCAATGACTTAGTAGATTTAGCTAACAATCCTTCAATATCCAAAGTAGGGCTCACAGGTGCGCCATTCACGAGGAACGCTGAGCTCACGGCAAGTACAAGTGCCCTCAGAACTTCGTTGCCCATTGCCATCGCTGGCACTTTGATGTTCTTAATTTTTAGCATGCGATCAATACGGTTCGCTATTGTGACTGTTATTCCAGTACTGCTAGTAGCGTCATGGCTATATGCTCTGATGTATTTATTAGGATTTGCACTCAATCTTGTCACTGCGACTATAGGCGCTTTGTCCGTTGGTGTCGGNATCGATTATTCGATACACATGACGGAGCGTTACCGAGAAGAAATCAATCGTTCAGCCACTAAGCTAAAGGCAATTGAATATGCAGCAAAAGAAACTGGAGCAGCTCTTCTGGCTTCTGCCGGTTCTAGCATTGTAGGATTCACTGTTATGGGCTTTGCGCCAATGCCACTATTTTCCTCTTACGGAATCCTAACTGCAATCATGATTTTCTTAGCACTTGCTGCAGCATTATTTGTACTACCATCATTATTGATTCTCGTCGCAGGNAAGGAAGGCAGAATTTCGCATCCTGCAATTGACGCAAATGCGAACTANAGATAACTTCNGTAATAACTGTTTTTAAACTGGGGGAGAAGTTATGACAACCAATACCAATAGTGATCCAGCTCAAGTTCCTATATTTGAACGTATAGACACCTACGAAGAATGGAAGAGAGATGAAGGAGTCAAATTACACGGTGGGCTCTATATTAAAGATCTCTACTCGCTAGAACTAGATTATTGGCCCAGAAAAGGCGTTAATGGAGCGGTCGTTTATCTGGATGGAGATGAAGACACCGATGAGCATGTTATCGAAATTGGACCTGCGGGAAAAACAAATCCTGAACATCACATGTTTAATGAGGTCATTTATGTGCTTAGTGGGCGCGGAGCAACTTCAGTATGGTATGACGAATCCAAAAAACAAACGTTTGAATGGGCTGAAGGGGCTTATTTCTCAATACCCATGAATGCAACTTATCAGCATTTCAACGGCAGTGGTTCTGAGCCAACNCGTATGGTTTCAGTAACAACTTTGCCTGGGATGATAAGGAAATTCATCACCCCAGATTTTATCTGGAATAACCCTTACGTTTTCCCTGACCGGTTAAACACCGAGGAAGGATGGGCGTCGGGTTCAGGTTCAATGTACAAAGGTCGCATCTGGGAAACCAATTTTCTACCTGATGCGGCGAACATGCCTATGCCAGAATGGCACGAGCGAGGAGCAGGAGGAACTAACATTATGCTTTCGCTTGCTGATAATACAGTTGCTTCTCACATTTCCGAATTCCCAGTAGGAACTTATAAAAAAGCACATCGGCATGGNCCAGGCGCTCACCTCTTAATCACCGGTGGCGTTGGCTTTGCTCTTGTTTGGAAAAATGAAGACATGTCTGATCTTGTGAAGGCAGACTGGCAAAGAGGAAGCCTCTATCTTCCTACGCAGGATGCAGATAATGAATATTTCCATCAGCATTTCAATGTTGGAACCACGCCTGCACGATATATCAATATGAGCCCCGCCAATTCTCGAAAATATGCAGTAAGGCGAGGAAGTAACGACATCTCTAAGCAAGGTGAAATCCGCGCGATGGTCAGCATCAAAGAGGGTGGTATCCAATTAGAGTATGAAGATGAATCCAGAAGAGTACATGAGATTTTTGAAGAAGAATTACGTAAGCATGGGCAGGAATGCAGGATGAAAAACCTAATTCCGTATTGCACTGGAGTTGAAGGACCACAGAACAAGAAAGGTTCACTAAAAGCTTGGGAATAATCTGGTTTTGATTTTAAAAATAAGGACCCGCATGGGTCCTTATTTTTTGCGTTTTTTCTTACGGGAAGGCTGCGTCACTACGACTGGCTCAATAATTCTGATGTTCGTACAAGAACCATCTTTGACTTCATATACATGAGTCGCAATGGTATCGAGAATCTCAGGATCATGTGACGCACAAACAATAGTGCCATCATATTTGTTCAGTGCGCTAACTAAACTAGTTCGTGTTGCTCTATCCAAGTGGTTCGTGGGCTCATCCAAAAGTAAGACATTGGTAGGCTGGATTAGAAATTTGGCCAATGCGACCCTGCTTCGTTCCCCTCCTGAAAGTACTGAAACAGGTTTAAAAACATCATCCCCTTTAAACAAAAATTCTCCGAGAACTGTTCTTACCTTCTCCTCAGTTGCCTCAGTGGCAACTGACTGTACTTCTTCCAACACTGTTCGGTCGGGATCGAGGGCTTCATCCTGATGCTGTTCGTAATACCCTGGGCGAGCTCTTTCAGCCCAGTTCACGCTTCCCTCAACCGGATCTACCTGACCCATAGCTAATTTGAGTAGTGTCGATTTACCGCTACCGTTAGGTCCCACCAGTACGATTTTCTGCCCTCTCTCTACCATCAAGCTAGTATCCATAAGAACAAAATCGTCGTCGAATGCAACTGAAACTGAGTCAACTGAAAGTACTTTCTGCTCAACTCTACCGTGAGATTTAATGCTGAATTTTGCACCAACTTCTCGACGTGGTGCAGTTATACGTTGGACTTTAGCCAGGGCTTTCTCCCGGCTTTTAACCTGGGTAGCTTTGGTTGCCTTTGCCCTGAAACGATCAATAAACAATTGCTGAGAAGCCAACTGCCGTTGCTGTCTTGCAGCGGCCTGTTCCTGCTGAACTCTTCGTTTTTCCTTTTGTGCAAGGTATTTCGTGTAATTGCCAGTATAAGAAACAACGCCCTGGCTTCCGACTTCNAGGACTCTCCCCACTACCTTGTCGAGAAACGAACCATCGTGCGTAACCAAAACCAATGTTCCATCATACGTACGTAATTCTCTCGCCAGCCAATCCTGTGCATTCTTGTCCAAATGGTTAGTAGGTTCATCCAATAGCAAATGATCAGGAAGTTTTACTAAGGCCTTAGCTAAAGCAATTCTCATCCGCCATCCACCGCTAAATGATTCACATTTTTTCAATCTATCCGTTTTTTTAAATCCCAAACCATTGAGCACACGATCAACACGAGCCTCAATTTCATAGCCTCCTAGCGTAGAAAACTGCTCGTATAATTCAACCGATTCTTCAACAAGCAGTGCATTACCAGAATTATTGCTCAAGTCTGTTTCAATTTGCTTGATGCGGGCGGATACAGATAGCGCCTCAGGAAAAGCACTCCACATTTCTCCAACCAAGTCATTATTGGGATCAAAGCCAGATTCTTGCTTCAGATAGCCAAGGGTTCCGTTTCTATGACCTGCNGAACCAGAAGATGGATTATCCTCGCCTCCTAACATTCGTAACAAGGTGGTTTTACCTGCACCATTGGGCCCTACAAGAGCAGTACGTTCGCCATCAGCTATATTGAAGGAAACGTTTTTGAAAAGATCGAATCCTCCAAACGATTTAGTAACATCTTCGGCAAATAACATAGAGGTACATTATCTATGTTTTGCCTTGATTAGAACACTTACCTTGGTTTCGTATTGAGGCTTTTTCCCCAATACGTAGCAATTAAAATATTTTGTAGGAGTAGCTATTTTGCAGAGATTGAATACATCGTATTTGCCAATTTCCATCCACCAATAGCAGATGGTTCAATTTCATTTGCATAATCTTCCGGGTTGAGAAAAATTCCACGTATATCCAAAACTGGAATATGTGCTTTATTCGTTTCCTCGATAATAACATCATTGAATAGGCTTACGCCTATATCCATAACACTTTGTCTTTCAGCTTCTGCATTAGGGTGATAAATAGTACACACAACAGTTTTCGTATTAGGCGAGCGTTGTATCTGACTAATCAAATTACGATATTTTATTCTAAATTGATTTTGCGATTTGCTTAGTAGTAGCATCGCCTCAGCAACGCTCTGTACCGATTCGCTGAGAAGTCCTATTTGCCCAAGCGCATCATTCCCACCGGTACTGATGAACAAGTGCGTTGTTGTCGATGGCAGTTTTGTGAGTTGCATGATCGTATCATCTGTAACCGAACCGTCTACTGCCATTGAAGTGACTTCAGTAGTAGTTCCCGCTATATCTTTCAATTGTTGGTGTACATCTTGTTCACCCGGAACATACGCTCCATTGTCGAATATCGAATCCCCTGCAATAACAATATGTTTCATAATTTTGCCTCCTATATTTTCAATGTACCACTGTTTCACGCGCACGCCTGAATGTTCCAAAGGAACACCGCGCGCGTAGATCTGGTATCTACTCAGCACACAATGGTTCTTGAATTTGTTCGGCAAAAACGCTTAAAGAGACGGCCTAAAAGCACGATGTAGGTAAAACATTACTCGGCAAATACCAGAAGCAAGCAATATCAAATCCTGACAAAGAAGCCTTGTCAATCAAATATTGCAGGCCTGATTTAAATCAACATTTGATATTGCTAGTGCTTGCGAAAAATATACAAATTAACTTGCAAATGCCTGTAAATTCACTTCAACTCTGATTTCATCTTCAAGGCTTAATACTGCTCTAGCCGTTGGAACAGGCATCTTTAGCTGATCCCAAGTGACAACAGTCTTGCCTGTTATCGAAATATGATCCCCAGAATCAANGGCNACAATGTCAAAATCAACAGGGATATCATTCCCTTTAATTTTCAAGATAGAGGCAATTTTCGTGTTTACCTCCACNCCTGTTTCAAAGCCTTTTGGAAGAATTTCAATTGGTGGCACTTCTAATATTGCTGTACGGTTATCTGGAAACATTCTCCGTTTTACATAGCGNTCCCTTGATGCTGAATCGCTCGTCAAACTGTGAAGGTCCATTTTTATAGTAGATTCTCTACCATCAAGGAAAATATCCCCCTCTAATTTGCTGGTCGTTAAAACAGCATCAATTGGGAAGGATAATCGGAACAATTGCTCAGTAACGCTGAAGGAGATTTGGGAACCTTCTCCCACCCTGAACGCAATCCCTTCGTAATCGCCCACCGAACGTTTCGCAGTCTTATTTTCTTGCGATTTAGAAGCTTCAGTATTGGATTCTACTGAAGAAGGTGCAGGAGTTGGAGTAGCAGTAGGCACCGGAGTAGGTGTTGCTGTAGGAATTGGTTTATTAACGGGAGTAGAGGCCGATTTCGCGTCACTAGAAGCAGCGGATTCAGATGTGCTCTCGCCACCAGTGTCTGGAGATGACGAGCATGCAACTATAAATGCAAAGGCGATGATAAAAGTAATTAAATTTTGTATTTTCATACGATAAGGATAATGTTTTCACGAAAAAAGGTTAATGCTTATCGTGATTTTTAGTAAAAACCAACAACTGGACGCATGAAATTTCATACGTCCAGTTGTTGTCTCACGCTATTTAGTTAAGCTGATAACCAGCCTCACCATGATCGCTGGTATCTAGTCCAGCATCTTCTTCAGACTCAGTGGATCTCAGTCCTAATCCAGGAATTACATCTAAAATTTTCAGCAACACGAAGGTTGCCACCAATGCATATACAAAAGTGCTGACAATCAAAACTATGTTGTCCATAAGCAATGCAGATTCACCCTCAATAAGGCCAATTTCTTTGGCAAAAATACCACAGCCTAACAGGCCTACCATCCCGCCTACTCCGTGAACGGCAAAAACATCTAAAGCATCATCAAAGCGGAGTTTGTCTTTAAAGAAAACTACATAAAAAGTGATGATCCCTGTCACAAGTCCCAAAATCAAAGCAGGTCCAACACCTATAAATCCTGCGGCAGGTGTAATAGTAGCCAAACCGGCGATAGCTCCAGTAGCTGCTCCTACTCCACTAGCCTTACCATTATGAAGCATCCCAAGTACCACCCATACCACCATTGCTGTTGCCGCGCAGGTGTTAGTTACTAAAAACGCCGTAACAGCGACTCCATCGGCAGCTAGACCAGATCCGGCGTTAAATCCGAACCAACCAAACCACAAAATTGATGCACCGAGTAGTACATAAGGAACATTATGCGGCAAAATACCATCTTCTATATTCCGTCGTTTCCCCACTAAAACTGCGGCGGCAATAGCGGCGACACCAGCATTGATATGAACTACTGCACCTCCAGCGAAGTCCAGTGCACCCCTTTCAGCCAACCAACCTTCCGGAGCCCAAACCCAGTGCGCAACGGGTGCATACACGACAGTTACCCACAAAACAAGAAAAATCAGGTATGTCTTAAATTTGAATCTTTCACAAAAAGCACCAGTTATAAGCGCTGGCGTAATAATTGCAAACATCATCTGAAAAATTGCAAAAACCTGATCCTCTGCACTATCCACACCGGACAAAGCAAAGTTGCTTAAACTACCGATTAATGCATTTCCACCTTCACCAAACGCAAGGCTATAACCCCAGAGCACCCAAACAACACTCACCACTCCAAGTGAGATAAATGAGTACATCATAGTAGAGACCACGTTCNTACCCCTGACTAAGCCACCATAAAAGAAGGCCAATCNAGGAGTCATAAGTAGTACAAGAGCACTACACGTCAACATCCAAGCAATAGAACCAGAGTCCATAAGTAACGATCCTCCCAATAAAAATTTAGCCAAAACTGACTAACTCTCGGACCGTACAACAAATTTTTTCAAAAATGTTGGTGAGGATGTTNCAAAAATGTTACGTCTTCTCAAATATCTCGGGATTCTCTCTTTATAGCAAATTAGAAAGGCCTGAAAAAATTGCAGCAATTGCAGATACCAGAACCACTGCAAGTGCTATTCGTTTAAAAAATAATTGAGAAACTCGACTATGAAGCCAAATTCCCGTAATCAACCCAGCTAAACTTGGAAGGAACAGAAAAGAAGATAGCTGAAATACCTCCGATGTTAATACCCCGCTCAGGAAAAAAGATGGGAATGCTACGATACTAACTGACTGTAAGTAGAAAGTGATATTTGCACGAAATCTATTAGGCTCCATGGCCTGGTTTGTAAAAAATAAAATCACTGGAGACCCCGCTAAACCAGTGGAACCAATAAGCAATCCGCTTAAAGCACCAACAGGTATTGAAAGTAATTTTTCTCGTTTCGTCTTAAGCTGAAATCCAGAAAGCATCCCTAGAGCGGTGAGCCCTACAATAATCCCGATGATTGCTTTCAAAAATCCAGCATCCAAATTAACAAGGAAAAAAGTACCCAAAGGAGTAAAGGCCACACCGCAAATCACAAGAAGCCATATCCTTTTAATATCCACTAGAAAATAAACTCTTGAAAGTAATATCAATGCTAATAAAAACCCAAGTGAAACAAGTACAGGCACTACAAGCGATGGATCAAACATTATAAGCATCAGAGGGGATGCAACTATGACAAATCCGAATCCTGTGGTCCCTTGGATCATTGCTGAAAAAAATACTGCTAATCCTGACAAAATCAGAAGATACGTATCGGGCATCTTCTAAGCATATAGCAAAAAATGCTAGTTGGATGTTTTACTGTTAACCTGCGACCATTCTTAAGGAATTTAATGAAACAATTATTGCTTATTCCAAATGTCAGAAAGTATTTTCTCGCTTTCCAAAGTTCTGATTTTAGGTGGTTATGGACTGGGGGGCTGGGAGGCCATTCCGCCTATTGGGGGCTCATTGTAGTACGCGGTGTTTTAGTTCTTCAGGTAACAAATTCACCCAGCATGGTCGGTATAACTACCTTTGCAGCAATGGCTCCGAGGTTTTTCACCCCTCCCTTAGCGGGCTATTTTTCTGATCGATATACGAGGCGTACTGTTTTATTAACGGGTTATATCGCTCAAATTTTACATAGTGTACTGCTAACCATGCTAGGGATATTAGGTGTATTAGGACCCTGGTCGATAGTTGCTTTAGCAATCTTCAACGGCGCAGTGCGTTCCTTTCAAATGACAGCTACGCAGTCATTAATCCCGAATGTAGTACCCAAAGAGCATCTGCTTAACGCAGTTTCTCTAAACATGATTTCGACTCATGGCAGCAAATTTCTGGGCCCTGGTTTAATGGCAATTCCTTTAATTTTCTTAAATGCCAACTGGGGATTTGCAATATGTGGAGGACTCTATTTGACAGGGCTGGTTGGCATTTTCCGCATTAAAGCTCGAACCACAGGTGGAATTAAAAAAGGAACCAGTTTCGGAGCAAGCCAGAAAGAAGCGATTATTTATATATTACAAAGCAATTCATTACGAACCTTGTTCATCTTGATTATGCTTCATTGCTCACTCACGATGGCTTATGAATCTTTATTACCAATATTTGCCAAAATGGTTCTTAATAATCCTACAAGTGGCGTAAGCTACCTGATGATGGGTGTAGGTATTGGATCTGTTGTATTTGCCTTAGTTGTTGCAGGAATTAGTAGTAACCAAGTAAGAGGCAGAATGCTGTTTATTTTAGGTATAGTAAGCGGAATCTCTCTTATTGGACTAGCATTTTCAAATAATTTCGCCTCTGCAATTTTCTTTACTGCGATGATGGGAGGGTCACAGGTAGGCTTCATGGCGATTGCTAATTCAATGGTGCAAACTATTGCACCCGATGAGCTGAGAGGAAGAGTCACAGGACTTAACCAAATCAACATCGGAGGAACGATGGCCATATTGAACCTTTTCAACGGAATTATCGCCGGTAACATTGGTTCTGATTATGTACTTATCACGTGGGGAATTCTGTTTACTCTGGTGATGATAATAAGCCTTCTGCTCAACACGCCACGTTTACTTTATAAAGGTATTACTTAGGACTATTAATATTTACCCTGACTGGCCCAGGCTGCACCATCTACAGGAAGCCATATCCCACTAATAAATTGAGCTTCATCAGAATGCAAAAATAAAGCAGCGTATGCAACGTCCCACGCTGTTCCCATCCTATTACCAAGTGGTACACGAGCATTCCTTGACGCGATAACCTGATCACGAGGCGTGCCTGCCGCAACACGAGCTTCAATTGCCATTGGTGTATTCATTAACCCTGGCAATATGGCATTCACCCTGAGCCCCGCGTCTGCGTGTGCCATAGCAAGGTTTTGCGTCATTGCAATTACCGCAGTTTTCATGGTCTTATAACCCAAATATGGATATCCTTCTAAAACGGCTAGTGATGAAATGTTTACTATTGAACCCCCACCCTGCTGCCTCATTATCGGAATCACATGCTTGCAAGCCATCCAATGGCTCTTGAGATTGACTGCAAAACTACGGTCAAACGCGTCCTCCGTTAGATCAACTGCAACTGCATCACCTAAAGCTAGGCTCGCGCCCACATTATTATGAAGTATATCTATTGATCCGAATTTCTCTTTTACTCGATTAATTAGAATGCTAACGGATGTTTCGTCAACTGCATCAATTAGCTCAAAGCTCGCCTCATTTCCTTCCGCGATTATCATTTCTACAGTTTCTTTTCCGGACGCAATATCTTGGTCTGCCACAATGATTCTTGCTCCCTCTCGAGCAAGTAAAATCGCAGTTGCACGACCATTTCCTATCGTATCGCCAGGTGTTTGACCTGCACCTATAACAATTCCAATTTTCCCTTCTACACGTCCTGGCATTTTAGTGCTTTCTCCCGCAGCGATTATAGCTATAAACTGGTAAATTTAACTCGTAAGGAACTTTAAGGCGATCTGATTAAACCTATCCGCAGACTGCTGCGGAAGCATATGACCAATACCTTCAAATTTTTCTAGCTGGGCACCGGGAATCGTAGCAGCGGTAAGTTCTCCCATTTCAAAATCATTCACTTGGTCATCAGTACCCCAACAAACCAGCGTGGGAGCTTTTATATGTGGCATCCTACGCAAAGTGTTATACCTAAGCCTTGTATCTGGATTAGTCATGTGGCGCATGACCCCTGCAAATGCATCTCCATGGCCAGCCAAAGAATTTTTCTTAACAAAAGTTGCGACTAAAGATTCAATTTCAACGGTACCCTCAGGAAAGCGATGAACAAACTGCTCTCTGATCTGATCCTCGGTAGGTACTTTAAATTCAACCATACTCTGGAGAGGACGCGTTGAAGTACCTCCGCCAGCAACGTTAATCACTTTGTTAACTCTTTCTGGGCTCTCATACGACAATAGAGTAACGATCCATCCTCCCATGGAATGACCGATAAAATTCGCCTTCTCAATTCCCATAACATCTAAAAATTCACGGACATGATCTACTAGGTAGGCAAAGGAAAACTCTTGAAGAAAAATATCTCCTAGCCCCCAATTTAAGCAATCTATAGCATAGATGTGCAGTTTTTCAGAAAGTGGAGCAATATTTCTTGCCCATGTTTCACAGCCACTAGTCCATCCAGCTCCATGAATCAGCACGGTTGGGTAGCCAGACCCTGCTTCCCAGTATCGGGTTTTACCATGGCTCATTTGAGCATAATTTTCAGTCCAAGATTTAGGTCTGTCAGTCATGGTGATCTCCCGAATAGGCTTAGGTGTGGTAGAGAAGAAAATGGCTTAGCGATTTGGTGGAGCCGAGGAGGCTCGAACTCCTGACCCCCGCCTTGCAAAGGCGGTGCTCTCCCAACTGAGCTACGGCCCCACGCTGCAACTTATTATAGCGAAAATTACAAAGAATCGTTAGACCTGAAAAAACTTACAAGTCCAAACCATCTAAGGTCTCTTTTACTACATTAAATCTTTCAAAAGGGGGCATGAAATATGCCCCTGCGACCTTCCCCGAAAGTTCCTGCAATAATTCTCTGCTAATTTCGATCCCAACCGAGGCAGATTTTTCACCCGACTGATTCAAACGGTTAACCACTTGATCAGGAACAAGAATTCCTGGAACTTCATTGTGGAGGAACAATGCGTGACGAGTATTTCTTAAAGGCAAAACCCCTAAAATTATAGGAATCGGAAATTCCCCTAAAATCGAATAGACTCGATCGAATTGCTCAATTGAATATATTGGCTGCGTAAGTAAGAAATTCGCTCCAGCTGCTACTTTCCTATCCAGTACCTTAAGTTCCCGATCTATATCAGGGGCGTTGAAATTAAATGCGGCTCCTATAAAAAAAGATGTGGGAGAATCTATCTCTCGTCCATTGGCATCTACACCATTGTTAAACCCTGACATCAACCGAATCAGCCCCGATGCGGTAACATCAGAAACTGCCGTAGCCTGCGGATAATCACCGCTTTGCGGGACATCACCCATGACAGTAAATACATTGCGGATTCCAAGTGCATGGGCTCCCAAAAGATCGGAGTGCAATGCAAGCAAATTCCTGTGCCTTATGGCAGCGTGCATTATTGACTCTATCCCAAGCTTTGATTGAATTAAACTCCCCGTGGCAAGAGCGCTCATACGTCCCTGGGCGCGAGGGCTATCAGCTACATTCACGGCATCAATGTGTCCAGCAATTTCACGTAATTTATCTACAGTGTCGCTTATATCAAATCCACGTGGAGGTGAAAGCTCCACAGTAACTACAAATTCACCTTTTATAATTTTTTCGGCAAGGCCTGTAGGCTTTTTGTTCTCCTCTTCATGCTTGGATGGTTTTTGTAGTATTTGNGCGGGCTTTGCAAACTTACGCTGCGGAGTGATCCCTTTTATTCCGTCTCTAACCGCCGCGATATGCCTCGGAGTGGTACCGCAGCAGCCACCAAGTATCGTTGCTCCACTTGAAACTATATCTTTCATAACTTCAGCAAAATATGATGACTCAGCAGTATATTGAAGCTGACCATCAACGTACGAAGGTAATCCAGCGTTTGGCTGAGCAAGCAAAGGTAAATTAGTGTTTTGAGACATCCGCTCTATAACACTCCGTAGTAAGTCAGGACCGATACTACAATTAGCACCGATCGCAATCAGATTTTCTTCACTCAAGCTGGTAGCGATCTCCTCTGGAGCATCTCCGGCCGGAGTCAATCCGTCATTATTAAATGTCAATGTCGCCATGACAGGAAGATTTGACACGGATCGAACTGCAGCTAACGCTAGTCTTAATTGAGCAAGAGAGGTAAATGTCTCCAGTACTAATACATCCACACCTGATTCAGTTAGTATTGATGCTTGCTCAGCAAAAACGTTGTGCGCTGTTGCCGATCCTAAAATCTCGGCAGCAAAAGAATCAGCGGCTAAAGGTCCCATCGCTCCAGCCACCCAAGCCTGTTGACCCGTTAAACGTATAGCGTCACGTGCTAAAGCAACTCCTAAACGATTCAACTCTTCAGTCTGTGATGAAATACCATGTATTGCTAGCCTAGAAGCATTTGCACCAAAGGTGTTTGTTTGAATTAATTCTGACCCAGACTGCAAATAGCTACGATGAATAGACTTGACCAAGTCAGGTTTCTCGAGATTCGCTAGTTCTATTGGGCCAATATTAACGCCTGCAGCATAAAGCTCTGTACCCATTGCACCATCAGATAATAAAGAGCCTCGTATTATTCGTTCAGCCAAAGATGAATTAGTCATATNTATTAATTGTACAGTTAAATACCTATCTAGTGCGTTGCCAGTAACGAATATACCGTCTATGCTGCTCGAAATTAAGAGTTATTATGAATGGTCCTGATTTAAACATTGTGAATTGGCTACTAGCTAGTTCACCTGTCGTACTACTTGTCGTCGCAATACTTTGGCGTAATTGGGGCGCACCTAAGGCTGGTGCTGCCGCATGGATTCTAGCGGCATTACTCGCGTTTGTTAGCTTTGGAAGCGAGAGNGATCATATTGCTATCGCAACGGCAAAAGGGCTGAGCCTTTCGGTCTTCGTCTTAACTATAGTGTGGACCTCAGTATATATGTTCAATCTTGTTGATCGCCTTAAAGGTATAAACGTGATCGGTCAGACAATGGCACGACTGACAGAAGACCAACTAATGCAAGCCTTGTTAGTTGGTTGGGGATTTTCTAGCTTTATCCAAGGAATCACAGGGTTTGGCGTTCCTGTTGCTGTTTCGGCTCCACTCCTGATCATGCTCGGATTTACACCCGCTAGAGCAGCAGCCATGGCGTTAGTAGGACACGGATGGGCAGTCACATTTGGCTCAATGGGTTCTAGCTACTACACAATCCAGCTAGTAACCGGAATCGATGGGCAAATTATTGGGCCACACATGGCTTTATTGTTTGCACCTGTGATCATTCTAAGTGGTTTCCTAGTCGCGCATATTTACGGAGGCATAGAGGCAGTAAAGCGCAGCTTTTTGATAGTTCTAATTGCTGGATCATTTATGGCTGCTAGCATGTATTGGCTTGCTGACATTGGGGCACCTCAAATCGCTTCGAGTGTTCCTGCAGTCATTGGGATGGTCATTATTGGATTGCTTGCAAGAACCCCGCTCGCTCGAAAATCCACGGACAGTGATTCTTTAAAAACACAAACTGAAAAATCCGAAGATATGCCTTTCTTACTTGCGTTCATGCCTTATATTCTCTTAATTGGTTTGAGTGTAGTCTCGCAAATAACTGTGATAAAGGAGGCAGTTTCACATATACGTTGGGGATTAGATTATCCCGGGTTTGTATCTTCAGCAGGCTTTGTAGTACCTGCGGTTGAGAGTTACGCACCTATTAGGATCTTAAATCATCCTGCTCCGCTCATTGCGTTCTCTGTCCTCATTAGCGCTATTGCTTATATGGCCACCGGTAGATGGCAGCGAGGCGCAGCCTGGGAATCCTTGAAACTCACCTATACACAGTGTTTGGGCACCACTATTGGTGTAGCTACCATGGTCATGATGGCAGTCGTGATGGCCGATTCAGGAATGACTGTACTTTTAGCACAAGGGATTGCCAACGTATCAGGACCTATTTTCCCTTTGGTCTCGCCATTTATTGGGCTCTTAGGTTCATTTATGAGTGGAAGTAACACAAATTCGAATGTAATGTTTGGCTTATTGCAGTTAGAAACGGCCAATGCGCTNGGCATTGGTTCAGTTACAATTTCCAGTATTCAATCTATCGGTGCTTCAGTTGGGAGCCCAATGGCACCGGCCAAGGTACTAGTCGGAGCTGCGGTAGTCGGACTTGCAGGTAAAGAGCGTGATATATTCAAAATTGTAATTCCTTACATTCTAGCTCTGGTATTGTTAGCTGGAATTGAGGCCATAATTATCGTTGAACTAATACCAAGTTTGGAAAAGTGAAAATGATTTCAGCAAATCTGAAAAAAAGATTACGTCACCTGGTCTTAATCGGAACGATCCTCAGCTTCCCGCTTCTATATATTGGCCCGATTACGCTAGAAAATTCAGTCATCACCCTAGCTGGTTTAGCATTAGCTACGATCACAGCAATAATTGCTTGGTTAGTATTTTGAAATTATAAACGGAATTAGATGAACAAAAATCAAGAACCTAGAATATCAGCTCAAAATCAATTTGGNCGTTTAGCTGAATCCTATAAAAACAGTAAGACGCACACGCAGTCTAATGCCTTAAACTCAGCTTCAACTTATCTCAATAATCGAACCTATAGAATTGCTATAGACATTGGTGCAGGTCCAGGTTTCACAGCGTTTGATATAGCAAGCCAATGTGAATCTGTTATCGCTACAGATATCACGCCCGAGATGCTTGAACAAGTCCGTTATTTGCGTAAAGAAAAAGGAGCTCCTCGCACAGAAATGATGCTGGTGCAAGCTGAATTTCTTCCGTATGCAGATGAATCGATAGATTTAATCACCTGTCGCACTGCGTCCCATCATTTCGTAGATATGGCCCAGTGGATGAATGAGGTTTCGCGAGTATTAGCGCCTAAAGGGGAATTAATTGTTATCGATACTATATCGCCTGAAAATCAACGTGCAGCTGAGTGGATGCATGAAATTGAAATTTGGCGAGACCCATCACATGTCAAAAATTTCTCATTACAAGAATGGCGTGACCTGACAAATCAGGCTAAGTTAACAATTGAGATTGAAACATTGTCCAAAGTACTACTTGAGTATCCAGATTGGACGCAAAGAGCTGGAATGGATCTTGATGAAGAAGTAAAAATTGGACTTGCGTTAGAACACGCACCAAACGAAGCCCGAAAAGCATTCGGTATAGAAGGAACACAAGCTAAGGGAATCAATTTTTACTGGCCGATACTAAATCTTCGAGCTACAAAAAATTAGTCTACTGCCCTTAATGATCTCTGTGCGGCGGCAACACCTGCTCCCGAATTAACTTCTAAGCCTTGCTGAGCAAGTGCATCCTCTAGTGCGCTAAGGACCATCAGTACATTGTTCGGGGTACTATTATGGCCCATAGTGCCTATTCTCCAAACTTTACCCGCAAGAGGTCCGAGACCGCCACTTAATTCAATATTGTGATGGCCAAGCATGTATTTCCTTGCTTCNCCTTCATCTACTCCATCAGGTGCAAGTACTGTAGTTACACTTGGAAGTGCGATTGAAGAACTCGCCACAACATCTAATCCCATTGCATGCAATCCGGAACGAAGTGCTGCTGCGTTCCGGGTATGACGCTCCCATCGATTTTCAATCCCTTCCTCGACAATTAAAGTAAGGGCTTCTTGAAGTGCATATATCATGGATATCGGCGCTGTGTGGTGATATGCCCGTCGATCCCAATAGCTTCCCAATTCAGTCAAATCTAAATAAAAGCTACGAACTTTTGTCGATCGATTGCTAACCACCTCCATCGCACGCGAACTCATAGTAAATGGAGATAAGCCAGGAGGTGCACCAATGCATTTTTGAGTACAGCTATAGCAAATATCTATGCCCCATTCATCAACATGTAGTTCTACTCCACCGAGCGAAGTGACAGCATCCACAATCAACAATGCTCCAGCTTGATGTGAAATTTCAGCTATCTCTTTTATCGGACTTTCTACCCCAGTAGATGTTTCTGCGTGTACAACTCCGACGGCCTTAACATTATCTATAGAAGAAAGTGCATCTTTTACTCTTGCGGGATCCACTGCATCACCAAATTCATGATTCACAAAAACCACATTAGCGCCGTTTCGCTCCGCTATCTCGGCTAACCTCTGACCAAAATACCCGTTAGCCGCCATTACAAAAGTATCTCCGGGCTCAATGACATTAACTATCGCGGCCTCCATTCCTGCCGTACCTGTTCCTGATATCGGAATAGTGACAGAATTCTCGGTTCGAAATACGTAACGAAGTTTGCTACGTACATCGTCCATTACTTCAAGAAAATGAGGGTCCAAGTGGCCAAGAAGTGAAGAGCTCATTGCTTGCAGAACGCGGGGGTGGACATTGCACGGTCCCGCACCAAGCAAAAGTCGGTTTGGGGGTGAAGATAAACCAGTATTTTGTGTCATATTTTTCTCACGGATAAAAACTAAATTTGTAATTGAGTCGGGAATATAACTACATTATAGCAAGCATAGTGAATCGTTACACTCCTAGGGCATTTAGGCGTAATTTCATGGAGTATTTTTATTAATAATATTTGTTTATTTTTTGAACAAAATTTAAAAAATAAACTACTTATTGAGATAGAAATATTATTTAATACAACCAGTTGTATATCTTTTTTTTCTATATAGTCAATTTAATTATGATAATAGACTGATTCGCTCAACCAATCCAAACATATAAAAGTCATTGAAATGTTAGTAAAACACATTGTAATAATTTTAAACAATGACTAAATTTTTATGACATTAGTATTGAGTTGTTCTGTACACAAGGAGATCTATCTAGTGCAAAAACCGGTAGATACATACCACAAACCTGTGATGCTACATCAGGTTGTAACCGGCCTGGATGTATACCCTGGTGGGGTCTATGTGGACTGCACTTTAGGTGATGGTGGGCATAGCTACGAAATTTTGGCTAAGAGCTCGCCTGATGGCACAGTTCTTGGTATAGATGCCGACCCTGAAGCTATCGATNATNCANGAAAACGGTTGGAACACNATGGTGGTCGTTTCGTTGCAGCCAATGCAAATTTTGGAAGCATCGCGTCCTTAGCAAATAAAAATGGTTTTGTTCCTGTCGATGGAATTCTATTCGATCTAGGACTGTCATCACGTCAGCTAGATGTTGAAAATAGAGGTTTCAGCTTTCGACGTTCTGCACCATTAGACATGCGTTTTGGTACTGAAGGTATAACTGCGGCAGAAATGGTAAATGAATGGAGTGAACAGAGCCTAGCAGATTTAATTTTTCGGTTCGGAGAAGAACGTAAATCAAGGCGAATTGCACGGGCAATAGTTAACTCACGACCGCTTAATGATGCCCTCGAATTAGCTGAGATCATATCCAAGGCTGCTGGCTACAGAAGAGGGAAAATGCATCCTGCTACACGAACATTCCAAGCGTTGCGTATTGCTGCAAATAATGAAATTGAAATCTTAAGAACAGCTCTTAATCAAGCCATTAATATTCTCAAGGTCGGTGGTCGAATAGTAACCATTGCTTACCACTCATTAGAAGACAGGGAAATCAAACACTTTTTTGGTAATCAAAACCTCAAGCCTTTATCTAAAAAAGTTGTGAAACCAGATGCTTTGGAAATCTTAGAAAACCGGCGAAGCCGAAGCGCAAAAATGCGCATCGCGGAAAGAATATAGGCTGTATCATGCTTTGGTCTAAAAAACAGAGAACATATAGTGCTATAGATATTGGCACCACAAAAGTGATTACTTTGGTATGTCAAGTCAGTTCTGATGGGCTGAAAATACTGGCCACTGGATACTCACAATCTGAAGGAATGCAAAAGGGATTAGTAATTGATCCGAATGCTGTTAAAAACAGTATCCGTTCATCAGTCAAACAGGCAGAATTTGCACTAGGTCGGCAGATTCCTCCCGCTTATATAGGGGTAACAGGAGCACATCTTTACTGCACAAATGCTGACGGTGCTATTTCAAACAATCTTAAAATTTTTTCAGAAAGTGATGTTGATTCCTTATTAAAATCAACTGGGCCATCGAGTCTTCCAGGAAAGCAAATTGTTCAAATTATACCTAGATCTTTTCTCGTTGATGGTTCTGAGAGGGTTTCAGACCCCGTAGGCCTGAAAGGATCAAGGCTCAGTGTTGAATCTCATGTAGTGGTAGGAGATTCAGAGCCATTAGAGGTGCTAGCACGGGCTGTTCGGTCCGCAGGAGTAGAGATTAAAGGAATGGTGCTAGAGCACCTTGCAAGTGCAGAAGCTGTATTAACTAAATCTGAAAAAGATTCGGGAGTAGTCCTAGTAGATATCGGGGGAGGTACTTCCGACATGGCAGTCTATAGAAATGGTCTTCTGTGGTACACGCATGCACTCCCCGTAGCAGGTCAGCATTTCACAAGTGACATTGCCGCAGGCTTGGGGATCATTCCATCTATCGCTGAAGCAACGAAATTAGCTAACGGCTCAGCCATAACCGAAGGCGTGGAAACTGATGCTTCAATTGAAGTCGAGACTGGACTCGGAGGACATACCCGCTCTGTCTCGCAATTAGTACTAAACAAACTTATAAGAGATCGTGCTACTGAGTTAGCACGAATGATTATGCATAAGCTCGCTGAAACCGGACTTAAACGTTTGCCTGCTGGAGGAATCGTGCTGACCGGAGGGAGTTCAGCGTTGCCAGGCCTAGTAGATATTGTCGCTGAGCAAAGTAAAAGCTCAGTTCGTGTAGGGGTTCCATCTTCTGCATTGGGCCTGCCGGGGGAATATGAGCGTCCAANCTATTCGACTTCTATTGGACTACTACTCTGGGCGCTCCAGAAAAAGCATGCTGGTACATTTGTTCCAGCGATTCCGATTTCACAAAAAATGGCGTGGCACGCTCGGCGTATAGCAGCGCGCTTAGAAATGGAGCAGCCAGAAGAAATAAAAGTATAGTTGCGGGTGATCAGTAGCCGGAGATCCTGCAATTCGAAATTTTTATCGTTCATCAAAGCGTTATCTTAAATAAAGCGCAAAAGGGGTTGTAATCATGGTGATGGATTTTTTTAGTAACTCTAGAGATCCGCAAATCGGACTCGCACAAGTTAAAGTGATTGGTGTTGGTGGTGGTGGTTCCAATGCTGTTAACCGAATGTATCGGGAACGCGTCGCTGGCGTTGAGTATCTCGCAGTAAATACAGATGCTCAACATCTTCTCAGGTTGGATATCCCAGTAAAAATCAGGGTTGGGGATAAACTTACTCGTGGATTAGGCGTCGGTGGTGATCCTGAAATTGGAAAAGCCGCTGCGGAGGAATCGAGGGAAGAACTTTACGAAGCTGTTAGAGGCGCAGACATGGTATTCATCGCGTCTGGTATGGGTGGTGGAACCGGAACAGGCGCCGCTCCAGTCGTCGCAGAAGTTGCACGTGAAACCGGTGCACTGACCATTGGAGTCGTAACCAAACCATTTGGATTCGAGGGAAGACGTAGAGAAAAAAATGCTGAGGATGGATTGAGAAGGCTTCAGGAGCATGTGGATACCTTATTGGTAATACCAAATGATAAATTATCAAGCATGTGTGATGAAACTGTCACTGCCGATGCGGCATTTAAATTGGCAGATGAAGTTTTAAGACAAGGGGTCCAATCCATAGCTGAATTAGTCACGACACCAGGTGAAATTAATCTAGATTTTGCCGATGTGAAAACTATTATGACAGGAGCTGGTCCTGCATGGATGTCAATTGGAGCAGCGCAGGGCGAAAACAGAGCAATTGAGGCAGCTCGAAATGCAATAAACAGCCCAATGCTTGATGTAAGCATTGAAGGCGCCCGAGGTGTCCTATTCAACATTACAGGCGGAACTGACTTGACTCTCAAGGAAGTACAGCAAGCCGCAGACGTAATATCCCGAGCAGTAGATCCAGAAGCTAATATCATTTTCGGAATGGTAACTGACATGAAAATGGTTGAGGAAGTACAAGTAACAATCATAGCAACTGGATTACCATCAGTTGAGGCTGAAAATTTACCGGACGATGGAATTGCAGAGATTCTCAGAGGGGCTTTTGGCGAGCAAGCTGAGCTTGATTTGCCGCCTTTTCTACGTGAAAACCGTGCATCAATTTAGTTAGTAAAAAAACTGATAAAAAACGGTGGCTTGAAGGCCACCGTTTTTTATTTGGCTTGAAAATCAAACTTTAACACTTGACATCAGGTATTAATTAAGGAAAGAATTCACTACTGAATTGAATGGCTTATCTAGTAGCCGATGCACTTTAAAATACACTATATTGTTAGTATTACAACCCAATACGATGTATTGGTAGGTGGTTCAAATGCGTTGTCCGACATGTAGTGCACCAGATAGCAGAGTTACTGACTCTCGAGATACGGGCCAAGAAGTACGTCGACGTCGTGAGTGTTCCGATTGTGGAAGCAGATTCACAACCTATGAACGTATACAAAGTACTGCACTTCAAGTTGTAAAACGTGACGGTAGGCGTGACAGCTTTGATAGAGAGAAATTGCTCCGTAGTGTAAGGCTCGCATGTGTCAAAAGGCCGCTACCAGGTGGGACTCTCGAAAAATTAGTTGACGATATTGAAAGTGATCTCCAGGNACTCAATAAATTAGAAATACCTGCGGCAGTCATCGGGGAAACCACGCTTAGGAGATTACGAGACATCGACCCTGTTGCGTATGTCCGGTACGCGAGTGTTTACAGAGATTATGATTCATTAGATGGATTTATCAGTGAGGTACAGCAATACCGAATTACGGATATTCCTGTAACAACTAGCTCTTCTAGTCAGCTTGAGCTAATTCCCAATGAATATTCAATTCCAAGTAAACCAAAAGCTCGGCGAGGAAGAAAACCACGTATCAATGTACCAAGTGAGGATGCTTCAACTAATAATGATTTATAAAAAAGGACTATTGAACAGGCATTTTACGAAAAATAAACCTCCGAACTTCGGAGTCCTGGGCACTCATCTCCCCTGAGATGCCCATCGTTACCCTCCTCCGCAGGCCCCTTCCGATGCGCCACGGGAGTGGGCCGACGGGCCCCGTGAATCCCACGGGGCCCGCCCTTTGAATGTTCAAACAGGAGTATTTAATGAAATCAACAGCCCGAATTGCAATAACGCTCGGAGATCCGACGGGCATTGGGCCTGAGGTAGTAGCCAAGGCGATTTCACATGGTTCTGGTCTATTAGACATCAAACCCATAATTGTAGGTTCTGTTGATATATTAAACCGTGAGCTAGACCGACTGAATTCACCACTAAAGGCACAACTAATAAAAAATGCTGATCAGCTATTAGCCGCTAACACTATAGGTGTCTTATCGCCATACAATAATGAGCGACTAATTAACCTACCCTATGGTGAAATTTCTAGTGAAGCAGGAGAGGCCGCGGTTACTTGGGCTACCACTGCAGGCCAACTAGCGCTTGATGGGCAGGTTGATGCAATCGCCACTGCACCCATTAGCAAAGAAGCTGCTCGGCTTGCAGGATATGAAGATTTTGGGCATCAAGAAATTTATCAAAACCTAGCGGGTTCGCCGCGTGTATTGACAATGCTGGTTACCAAAAACTTGAGAGTCGTGCATTTGACGACTCACCATTCTCTGGCAAAATCCATAAGTTACGTCACTAAAGACGGCATTGTAGAGGCCTTAACCATGACTAATATGTTTCTTCATTCACATGGATTTGATTCGCCCCGGATAGGCGTAGCTGCACTCAATCCTCATGGAGGAGAAGGTGGATTAATTGGAAGGGAAGAAATCGAATATATTTCTCCAGCTGTTGCAGAAGCATTCGCTCAGGGAATACAAGTAATTGGCCCAATTCCGGCAGACACTGTCTTTGGGCAAGCGGTGGAAGGTCAATACGACGCGGTTCTAGCGATGTACCACGATCAAGGGCATATTGCAGTGAAGATGCACAACTGGGTAGAAAGCTTAACTCTGAATATAGGCCTTCCTTTCCTCAGGACCTCTGTGGATCATGGAACAGCATTTAACATTGCAGGTCAGGGAATTGCAGACCCATCAGGAATGATCGAAGCAATAACCTANGCAGCAGTAGTTGCCAATACTTCAAAATTACCTAGTGCAGACTAAAGCCATCTTTATTATATACTTCAGGTTCCGGTGAAATACTTTAATGGAGGAAAAATGCACGTAGCATTCGTAGGTGGCGGAGTGATGGCTGAAGCGATGCTGAGTCAAGCAATTGCAAGTGGCATTTGTTTGGCGAAAGATATTCAGGTTTCGGAGCTTATAGAAGCACGTGTTGATTATCTGAAAAACCAATATGGTGTTCGTGCTGGGTCCATTGCAATCGATTTAAATAACTTCGATGGCCTTGTAGTTATTGCTGTAAAGCCACAACAAATAACTCAAGTATATTCTGAGTTAGGAGGTAGATTTAATGAAAATCACACGGCTGTATCAATAGCTGCTGGAATTACATTGAAATCTCTAGTAAATGGTCTTGGCCATGATCGTATTGTTCGTGTAATGCCCAATACTCCAGCTCAAATCGGCCAAGGAATGTCTGTTTGGACCGCAACAAAACCCGTACCTTTTAAAGACATTGAAGATATAAAAATTCTTTTGTCTACGCTAGGTAGAGAATGGTTCGTAAATGAAGAGGAGTACATTGACAAGGCTACAGCAATTTCCGGAAGTGGCCCTGCTTATGTATTCGCCTTTATTGAAAGCTTAATCAATGCGGCTATAGCAATAGGAATGCCTTTAGATATGGCAGAAGTGCTAGTCAAAGAAACGGTTGCTGGATCTTCCAACCTTGCAAAACTATCTGAGCATAGTCCTTCAAAATTAAGAGAAATGGTAACCTCCCCGGGCGGGACAACTGCGGCAGCATTACCAGAATTATCCAATGGAGGCCTTAATGAAATTGTTAGCAAAGCTGCAGCGGCCGCTCTTAATCGAGCGAAAGAATTAGGAGGCTGAAATGATCAAATTCATTCTTTTATCGGTAATTAACGTTATGACATACGCACTGCTAGCGTATGTGATTCTGTCTTGGCTAATAACTGCAAGAATCGGAGGTCAAACTGTAGGTCGTATATACCTTAGCCTTGCACAGTTACTTGAGCCTATACTTACACCCATCAGGAAAATTGTTCCCATGTTTGGGACGGTGGATCTTGCGCCTTTAATTGCTTTTATTGTCTTGCGCGTACTCAGTTCTTTCATTAACAGAGCACTTTGAAAGTAATGTAATTTGACCGTAGCTATAGTTACAGACTCAAACACATCCCTACCGAATAGCATTATTGGAGATCTACCAATTTTCGTAGCTCCCTTAGAGGTTCATATAAATCAGAAAACCTACCTAGATGGAGTTGATATCAAAGCGAGCGAGTTTTATAGAATGATCGCAAGTGATTATTATTCTCTCGCAACTTCCGCCCCTACCCCACATGCTTTTCTGAACAAATTCAGGTCAGCAAATTTATTGGCTGATGAAATAATTTGCATCACTCTCTCATCTCAATTAAGTGCTACTTATACAAGTGCGCAGCAAGCAGTTGAACTATTCAACGAAGAAACTCATTCCGCTGTGAAAATTCAATTAATTGACTCCAACACCGCTGGCTTAGCAGAAGGTCTAATGGTATTGAATTGTGGATATTGGGCACAACTTGGATACAACATTAATCAAATTAGTGAATACATAACTAGAACTAAGAATTCATACTCCATGATAGGGTGTCTAAATTCTTTAGATTACCTTACAAAAAGCGGAAGGATACCCCATGTTTTCAAATGGTTAGCCAGTACTATCAATATAAAACCCGTCATCCAATTTTCGGCAGGTGATATCAAAACAGTCTCTCGCAAGCGAGGCATTATTAGGGCTATAGACGAAATGGTTGCTATAGCAACACAAAGTATTGGAGACAATTTCGCTTTCGGAGCAATCATGCATTCGAACGAAGAAAAACTTGCAAATACTCTCTTAACTCAGCTTCAAGAAAAAATTAATTTCCGGAGTATATTTGTTACTGAATTAACGCCTGTGATTGGGGCTCATGTTGGAAATGGCTTAGTCGGGTGCGCTTTTTACCCGATACCTAATCAATAATTAACGCTTTCGTTTAAGTCTAAATGCCCTATCGATCTGTTCCCATCCAATATGACGGTAAAATGTTTCTCCTTCTACCGATGAAGTCAGTACAAAATTCACTTCATCACCTGCCTCTCGCTGGACAAGCTCAAGCATAGTTTTACCTATTTTTTTACCTTTATAGTCGGTCGCTACAACAACTTCAGCAATGAGGCAATAATACGCACCATCACTCAACGCTCGGCAAAAACCGATTATACGTTGGTCATCCCGTACAGTAACAATAATATTCGCTCGTTCAAGCATGCGTTCAACTCTATTGAGATCATCGAGAGGACGTAAAAAACCACCTTCAATCAATAAATCCGCCACTTCCTGCGGCTCGGGTAACGAATTCAAGTGAAACGATATGGTCATTAGTTACTCACCTTCTAAGTCTACGGGGCAGGGTTTCCTGCCCCTAAAGCTCTTTTATTGGTGTTTGACACTGTGTTAGTAGAATCCTAGCATGCAATGCTAATAGTATATATTCACATTTTATTAACGGAGTTTGAATGACTGTAATCAATGTAGAAAAAGGCGATATCACTAACACCCCGGCAGATGCATTAGTGCTTAATTTATTTGAAGGAGTGGCTTCTCCTGAAGGTGGAACTGGTGCAATTGATAAATTACTTGGTGGCACAATATCAGAGCTAATCAAAGACAAAGAGTTATCCGGCAAATTAGGCGAAACCACGTTAATTCATTCTCTTGGGAAAATTCCAGCCAAGAGAATACTGGTTATGGGCCTTGGTAAAAGAGAGCAATTCTCAACATCTACAGTTAGAACCATTGCAGGCCATGCCGCACGATATCTAAGGAATATAGGTGTCAAAAATGCAATCTCAATCACTCACGGAGCAGGAATAGGGCAGTTAGATACTAAGGATTCTGCACAGGCAATTGCTGAAGGTGTGTTACTAGGACTTTATGAGTTCAAAAACTACCAAACTAAGAAAACTAAAACATCCGAAGGGAAACAGTTAGAAAGCTTTATCTTAATTGAACAAGATGAAGGGAGAATCAGTGCATTAAAAGAAGGCATAGCTCGTGGTGTAACTGTTTCTGCTAGTGCACAACTCGCCCGTGATTTAGTTAATGAACCTGCTAATGTTGTGAATCCGGTGAAAATGGCGCAAGTTGCCTCCTCAATGGCTAAGGAAGCTGGCTTACCCATTGAAATTCTAGGCAGAGAAGACTTAATGCAAAATCAAATGGGTGCCATGTTAGCCGTCAGTGCAGGTACCGCAAACGAACCACAACTCATTATTATGGAATATTTAGGAGATCCAGATAACCCTGATAACAATATTGCATTAGTTGGGAAAGGTATCACGTTTGACTCTGGAGGGATTTCGATTAAGCCAAGTGCGAATATGTGGGAGATGAAAGGGGATATGAGTGGTGGAGCATCAGTAATCGGAGCAATGAAAGGCATCTCTCAACTAAAGCCAAAGATTAATGTCTATGGTGTTGTACCCGCAGTAGAGAATATGCCTTCAGGTACCGCTCAGAGGCCTGGTGACATTATTCGTTCGATGAACGGAAAAACTATTGAAGTCGATAATACTGATGCCGAAGGCAGATTAATATTAGCTGATGCCATTACATACATAAGGCATGTAAAAAATGTTAACAGAGTGGTAGACATTGCCACCTTAACTGGTGCTATCGTTATCGCCCTTGGTCATGTTGCCAGCGGAGTAATGGGCACATCACAAACATTAGTTGATGCAGTTATTGCTGCATCAAAAACTACTGATGAAAAAATGTGGCAACTCCCCTTATTTGATGAATATAAAAAGCAAAATCACTCCGATTATGCAGACGTAAAAAACACAGGTGGTAGGCCTGCAGGTAGCATTACTGCAGCTCTATTCATTGGAGAATTCACTGAAGGAGTGGAATGGGCACATTTGGATATAGCAGGAACATTTTTGGCAGAGAAAACAACAGGTCATTTAGTTAGAGGAGCTAGTGGCGTACCTACTCGTACGCTAATACAACTAGTAGAAGACTTAGCAAAAACAGCACCTTAGTTTGACCATCAGACTCAAGATGGATAACATTCGTTTTTCTTGGTGGGCGTGGTCGAGGGGTTAAGACGCCTGGTTGTGGCCCAGGAGATCGAGGGTTCAATTCCCTCCGCTCACCCCATTGAACTGTAGTCTTTTAATTAGGGTTGCTTAACCTCTAATGCGTAAATTTCTTGTTAAAGGAGTCACTTATGGGAAGATTGGACGACAAAATAGCAATCGTTGTAGGTGGTGGCCGTAATATAGGAAGAGCTACTTCAAAGCTTTTTGCTACTGAAGGAGCAAAAATAGCTATATTTGATTTGGATGAAGAAAGAGCTGCTGCTGTAACTGAGGAAGTTGTAGAACAGGGTGGCGAGTGCATGTACGTAATTGGCGAAGTACAAAAGGTTGATGACGTTAAAAATATGGTCACTAAAGTTGTCGATCATTACGGAAAGGTCGATATATTAGTAAATTGCGCTGCAATTTCTGATCGATCACCAATGCTTGAGCTTGATAACGATGAATACCATCGCGTTATTGACGTAACAATGAATGGTACCTACTACACATGCAAATACGTTTCCGAGCAAATGGTTAAGCAGGGAAAGGGCGGTTCTATCGTTAATTTTTCATCAGGATCTGCCTTCCAAGGTAATACAAGGAGAGTAGCCTATGACATGGCCAAGGGTGCGATTGTTGTACTCACGATGGACATGGCTGCGCAATTAGCTCAATATGGAATTCGTACAAATGCTATTGCCCCCGGGCAAACCGGTTCTCAAGTTGGAGGTAAAATTGCTTTTGAAGATCGTCATTCAAACAATCTAGTAGGTGGGCGAGCAGGCTATCCTGAAGAGCAAGCCAGCGTTGCTTTATTCTTGGCTAGCGATGATTCAAGGCACTTATATGGTCAAACACTTCAAAATGACGGTGGAAGTTCCATAGTCTAGCCGCAATTGAGGTATTTATGACTGAAGAATTCAAGAAAGTTGCAAAGCGGGACGAAATCAAATCTAACGAATTAAAGTTGATTGATTTAAACGAGAATCAGATTGTTCTAACCGAACTAGCCGGTCAAGTCATTGCATTTGACAACTTATGCACACATGAAGACTGTGATCTAGTGTACGGTGCAATCGATGAAGACAATGAAATTGAATGCGACTGCCATGGAGCGCGGTTCAATGTTCTAACAGGTGAAGTAACTTGCCCTCCCGCTGACATACCACTTCCAATCTATTCTGTCATGATCGACGGGGATGATGTTTCAGTCGGCCCTAAGAAAAATTAGCTAATAATTGGAACCGAGAGCAACCCTAACTACTTTACGCTCTAATCTAAGTGCGAGGTCCTTAGCTAATTCTCGGTTCTGCACTTCGCCCAGTGAAACTACAAACGCTACGCCCAAAAGTCGTCCAATAGAAAAATCAATGATAGTTGAGCCTAATACTCCGTTAGGGACATCATGAACAGCAAAAACAGAAGCTGCTTTACCATAAAACCCTTCTAACTCAAGCTCTTCGGCATGGACCAACTCATGTCCATTATCATTTAAATCACCAACATTACCCAGGAATTCTTTAAGAAAAATTTCTTTAATCCACTCTGAAGGGTCGTCATTTCCTTCAAATAGGTGCACAACCGTACCTGCTGTGATCAAGTCGCCATCCAGCGCGGTCTCAAGCTCCTGAGGTGTAAATTCGCGCACATACCCGGTAATCCGACCCCGGGCTGCAATAGATTCTGTTGTATGGCCAGGGAAGCCGTGATCGGCCATAGTGGCATTATCCAAAATGCCTTCTCGTGCGATCTCAAATTCGTTCAGCAAATCGGGTAGGTCCTCAATACCAAGCAACATGTGCTCTAAGTCTTCTTCATTAATGGCGTCAGTTGCGCGCTTTAAGGCATCATTTGGTTTTGTTTCTTGCTGTACCAAAAATCTGGCTCCCTATTTAATCTAATTCATAGTCTATCAATTTATATAACTAGAAACTACTAAAACATAGTAGAATTAGTATTACCGCCAGTAGCTCAGTGGATAGAGCATCGGTCTTCGGAACCGAG
>VFHU01000005.1 GCA_009391465.1 SAR202 cluster bacterium | reverse complement strand
GGGTGGGTTCGACTCCCACGCACTCCCGCCATTTAACTTTTTATTTGAATATCTATACTAGTTGTCGAACAATCATTTGAGGATTTTATGACCGTTTTTTATGGAAAATTTTGGGCTCTTTTGCCGCTATTCACCTTATTGATAGCAGCCTGTGGAACTACAGAAGTCTCCGTCGATGTTGAAGAAGTGAATGTCAACGCTGAATTAAACTCTTCAGTACAGACGACACAATCTCCGATCACTTCTGGAATACCAGAGAATTATCAAACGCCTATAGCCATTCCAACTCAAGCGGGCTTAGAGGCTATGACTGAGGCTATTATTGGTATTGAAGGAGTCGCTAAGGAACTAGGTGATACAGTTCAAGGTATAGGTGAAATTGTAGCTTCATATCCTACCCCTAGTCCCACTCCCACTGTTAACCAGAAGAATGGCTTTGAACGGAAAGGGGGGATAGGCCATGTCTTATTGGCAGGATTTGTATTAGAGCAGGAAACGACATCACAAAGAGAATATGTTGGACTAGAGAACAGCTACAAAGGCTTTGTTTACCACGAGGGAGTGTATCAAGACCTAGAGGTATTTATTTTTAGTCAGAGCATATCGGATCCGTCACTTTCGAGTTCTATAGCTTTGGATAATATGGCCAGAGATGGGTCCACCACAGATTTTTTCCACAATTTGGCATTTAGCTGTAAATTAGAAACCACATGTAGAAAATTTCTAAGTTCACTCGAAGAACAAGCACAATATTTTGAAAGTTCATAGAAGGAGATTTGAATGCCAGAATTAAATATTAATGGGTACAGGCATAATTACGAAGATGTGGGTGAAGGAATCCCAATGATTTGGATTGCGGGCACAAGATTCGACTCTGCTCGACGCTGGGTAGATTACATGAATGAGCATGCCAAAGGATTCCGCATGATTATGCCGGATATCCGAGGTATGGCTGGTAGTGAGCATATAGACGACTGTGAACCTCAAGACTGGGTATTGGATTTAGGTACTTTGCTAGATGAGCTTGGCATAGATTCCGTTCATTTGGCGTCTGAAACATTGGGCACCCGAATAGTTACAAGATTTGCTTATGAGAACCCTGGAAGAGCCAAATCTTTGATCCTTAATGGCCCAATTGCATATAGCGATTCAGATGGAGATGAAGACCGTATTCGCCAGGCAGACCCCTCGAATATTACACCTGAAGCACTTGCACGCCTTGAGCATTACCATGGATCTGGTGCGTTAGATGTAAATCTATTTTATGTAAAGATGCATGCTAAGCCTGAGTTCCATTCTTATTACGATTTACGTTCTATAGCAACAGATGTAAGCACACCTACCCTTATATTGCGAGGGGATATAGATGAAGACCGACATCCTGTCGCCCATGCGAATGAGCTACATAGGTTATTTCCTAACTCATGGCTTCAGGTATATGCAAATACGTCTTTCAATGGAATGGTTCAACATCCTCAGCAATCTTGGGAGTTAATTAGATCGTTAATTCAATTAGCGGAATAGATAGATTAAGGAAATAAGTGTACATGGGTAATATCTCTGCAGCAGTATCTAAGAAACGACTTGAAGATGATTTTAATAAAATACAAGAATTTACTGACCCGTTACTTCCTTATACGAGAAGAGCTTTTTCCCCTCAGTACTATGAAGCTAGGAAATGGTTAGCACAAAAATTTACAGATGCTGGATTGCAGATTCGAGTCGATCCTGTAGGAAACCTAATTGGTAGATTGGGAACCTTGGATGGCCCTTCCTTATCCATGGGGTCACATATTGATACTGTTGAAGCAGGAGGTAGGTTTGATGGTATCGTAGGAGTTCTGGCAGCTTTGGAAGTTGTGCGTTGCTTGGGGGAAACCGGAACAAAGCTTTCTTTTCCATTAGAGATAATTGATTTTGTTTGTGAAGAGCCAACCATTGTTAATTTAAGCCCTCTTGGCAGTCGGGTTATGTCTGGAGATGTAACTGCAGACATGGTGAAGATGGCCGTGACTCCATTTGGAGATTCATTGAGTGATGCGATCAAAAAACTGGGAGGTAATTCAGACAGAATTCCAGAAGTCAGGCGTGAGCCGGGTAATATTTTAGGGTATCTTGAATTGCATATCGAGCAAGGTCCAGTACTTGAAAAAGCGGGCTTGGACATTGGAGTGGTTACTGTAGTAGCAGCTCCATGCAGGGCGGTAGTTTCTCTTGTTGGAGTTGCTGATCATGCTGGAGCTACTTCAATGTCAGACCGCCGTGATGCACTGGCTGGAGCGGCGGAATTGACGCTGGCTGTAGAGAAAATCGTGAGTAGTCCGGATATTGTGCAAGAGAGTGTGGGCACAGTTGGTTCTTTAACGGTGAGTCCTAATATGGTCAATATCATCCCTGGTCGTGTCGATATGACAGTAGAGGTTCGGAGCACCGTACCAGAGGCTTTGATATGGGCGCGCGAAGAAATTGAGTCTTCCTTGAATAATTTGGCTCTTAGGCGAGGGCTCGAAGCAAAGATTGAATGGCTACAAATTGAAGAACCTGTTACCGTTCCTTTTGAAATGCAGAGCATTATTGCTGAGGCTGCTGATGAAATAGGAATTTCTGTTATGCACTTACCTAGTCGCGCTTCACACGATGCTGCAAAGCTTGCACCTATTGCTCCAGTAGGAATGATATTTATTCCTTGTTTAGAGGGTCGTAGTCATTGCCCTGAGGAATGGGCAGATATAGACGATATAGTTACAGGGGCGAAGGCCTTAGGACAGTCACTTTTAAAACTAGATGAGCATTTCTCAACTAAAGTTAATTGATGATCGGAGAAATAATTTGTTTAACAGAGTAGATCATTTAGAAATCCTAGTTAGTGATGTGAAGAAAAGCGTGGGTTTTTATACGCGTGTTTTAGGGTTTGAACGAGCTCGGTGGACCATTGCACATAGAGATTATGGTGATTTCGAGCAAGCATGCGTTGTGCTCAACGGCTTTATGATTGAGCTCATTCAGAATCAGCAAAATAACTCTTTATCACCAGATTCTCCCCTGAGCGGTATAAAGGCATTTGCGCTTCGAGTGGATGATATGCAAGAGGCCGTTAAGTACCTAAAAAATGAGAATGTCCAATTTACTCGTGAGCCTAAACCTGGAGGAAGTTTTGACGGCTTACGCGCAGAAATTGTAGATCCAGATGGCACTGGAATAGAGTTGCGTGAATGGAAAAATGGTGATGATATAGGCAACAGTGATTGGAAACCTTCTGACCCCTTAATTGAGCAAATAAATTAGACATGACCGGAGACCCTGTTTCGGCAACTCAAAAAATTCCCAAACATTGGCCATTTAGGAATGTCTATTACGGATGGGCAATTGTTTGGGCATCTACTCTAGCTGCATTCGGAATGGCTCCCATGTTCGGCCCAGTCCTTGGGGTTTTCTTCACATCTATAGAAGAAGAGCTAGGATGGAGCCGTTGGATGGTTTCTGCCGCATTCACAATAGGAAGCGCTACAGGATCAATTTTTCAAATGCTTACTGGAAGATTGCTCGACCGTTATGGTTCCCGAATGGTTATTGTGGTAGCGGGTATTACCATTGCACTTGCGATGGTTGTGCTTTCACAAATGCAGGAGCCCTGGCAATTCTGGCTAGCTTTTGGATTAGGTCGAGGCTCAGCGCTGGCTGGAATACAAGTTGGCACTGGAGTTGCATTATCTAATTGGTTTATTCGTAAACGTGGACGAACGATTGCTATACGTGGCGTCGGTCAAAGAGCAGGGCAATCGATTATGCCCTTGGCAGTTTTTGCAATCATGGCAATGGCTGGATGGCGAGGTGCTTTTTTGTCTCTTGCAGGAGTTTCTGCAGTATTAATTGTATTACCAGCATTCCTATACCTGCGTCGCCGACCTGAAGATTTGGGCTTAACTTTAGAAAATATGTCTAAAGAGGAATTAGATGCACTAGGTAAAGATGGAAATGGGCGTACATTCGGAAGATTTTCAAGGCAAATTCAAGACGTTTCATTCACGTTAAATGAGGCGAAAAGAACACGTGCTTTCTGGTTACTCTTACTCTTTGTTGTAGTAGAAAGATTTGCGCTAGGGTCTATTAACTTGCATATGGTTGCGAACTTTGAAGATAAGGGGCTCAGCTTAGGACTGGCGGCGCTTACCCTGTCAGTCTTTGCCACCGTCGCTGCGTTAACAGGATTACCATGGGGGTTCGTTTTTGAACATCTGCATGTTCGATTTGGAGGAATGCTTATGAGCGGACTCATGCTTATCGCATGCATGGTTTTACTTTTCGCAGATAATATTTGGCTTGCTATGACATTTGCAGTCATATTTGGACTAGCTACAGGTGCAGGGAATATTATTGAAAATCTGCTTTGGGCAGATTACTTTGGACGTGAGAACCTTGGAGCAATTCGAGCATTCGGTGCACCTTTTCGACTGTTTAGTCCTACAGGNCCTCTGCTGACCGGAATTTTTTTTGATGTGACCGGATCGTATATATGGCCCTTCTCAATATTCGCGGTGATTTTTGGATTGATGATGGTTGCCATGTTTTTTGCAACGCCTCCTGTTAAATCAAATTTTTGAGAAGGGTGCTAATTTTTATCTGCAGTAGAGGTTGTAAGACCAATATAGGCTAAAATCAACATACTTAAGCCAAAACTCAATACCCAAACCATATCTTCAACAAAGTTTCCTACAAGGGCAACGAGTCCAAGCAGGCTTAAAAGCCAAAGCAGTATTGAATTTCCCGCGTTTAATCTAGCTGCGCGTAGCCCAACAAGCAGTAAACTTAATGCCCAGAATGTTCCGCCAAACCAACTACTTGTTTCGCTGACACCAATTAAGGTAGAAGCTATTACGTTGTTGTCAGATGCTGAATCATATCCGGTTATTTCAGTTACAAGAGATACAAACATAAAAATTACGCCTAATAGGGCAAAGTAAACACCGACACTAATCGTTGAGCTCGACTCGTCGATTTTTTTAGCCCAAGCTGAGTAGCCGGACAGAAAAACTACGAATGAGAAAAAACCAAGCATTCGTATCATTCCGACATTCTGCCAGTCGTCACTTCCGGCAGCCCACTTGAGGGTATCGGCTAGAGTTGATTGATCAAAACCTTGCACTGCCCAAGAAGCAGCTACAAGTACCCAACCGATTATTCCCGCTATAAGAATTTTCCCGTTTAGTTGCGAACTTATCATGCTATCTCCTTGATTTGGTTAGTCACCTATTGCATCAGTATGATCCCGTCCAGTGTGAATTCAATAAGATACAGAATCAATTNTTACCGTTATCTGAATTATTGAAGCGGGTTAGATACGTATTGCTATTACACCGGAAATCACTAGCAAAGTTCCCAATATTTTGTAAGCTAATGTCCCTCTGTTTAAGACTTCATTAAAAATTTGTAAACGTGAGGTACTTAATATTGAGGCAATAAAAAGGACAGTTACAGGGGAAATACTGGTCAATATGATGCCAACAGGCCCAACCGGCCCGATGGAGAGCGCGTAATTGACGAGGAGCATAAAGCTAAGTGCGAATATTCCTTCTGCGATAAAAAAAAGAGTGAATGTTTTATGATTTCGAAGCGATTTATATGCTCCGGCGAAATGCTTTTTTCGGAAAAATACTAGAGCGATGCATATACTAACCGCTAATGTCCTTAATGTTTCTGAAGTTACGATGTTTACGTGTATTGAAGCTTCATCAAGGGCTATCATTATCCACGCTGCAAAAAATGATGAAGCTAACGCTGCAAATAATGGCTTTTTTTTCGCTAAATAAAGACGTCCGTTAATTGGTTTAATCGCGATAACAAAGATACCTGAAGATCCGATAATAAGGCCTACAATTTGCAAAGTAGTCGGAATATCTCTAAACAAGACTGCTGAAAATATGATTGTAAATGCAGGGACCACTGCGAGGACAGGTGCAATTCTACTTGCGTCTTCACGGGCAAGCGCGTAGAAATAGAAAATAGCAGTAAGTACTACACATGCACCGGCAATTGAAGCCCACGTTATGCCTGCAATATTTATTGAGGCGTTAGTTGCAAGAATTACTGTGAATAAGATGGCTGATCTTAGTATATGAATTAAACCAAAAGCGACCATGAATTCTGCAATCGAATCAAAGCAATTGGAGATCAGGTGCTTTTCTAGAATCGACATCAAGCCGAAACTAAACCCTGCAAGCATTGCTGCGTAATACCAGTCGATAATGAGTCCTTTTGAGCCTGTGAATGAATTATTTGGGGTTTTTAGTTTAAGCTATGTTAGGGTTTAGAGTACCTGTATTTCAGTACCTATTTTTAATTTATATATGGGAATTCTAAGGCAAATAAAGATACGAGTTGTTAGTTCCCAGCAAGATTGGGATGGTGCGCTATCTGTTAGGCGAGAAGTTTTTATTGAAGAACAGGGCGTCTCTCCGATTATTGAACGGGATGATAAAGATAATCGGGCTATCCATGTTATTGCTTTATATGGAAATGAAACTATTGGTACTGCCCGATTAACTATTGATCGGGAGGCTCGGATAGGTCGGGTTGCGGTCACTCCTACATGGCGCCGAAAAGGTGTTGCAGGTTTACTTCTTGATGCCTTGGAAAATGAAGCACTTAAACTCGGATTTACCCAAATCACTTTGCACTCTCAATCCTATGTTAATCAGCTTTATTTAAAGCATGGCTATATCCCGAATGGCCAAGAATTTCAAGAAGCAGATATTAATCATACCCCTATGGTAAAACGATTAGCGAATATCCCTATGGAGACGAATAATGCCNAAAATGAATCCCACTGAAACAGCTGCATTTCTAGAAGAATCTCATATTGCACATTTGGTGACACTCNGGGAAAACGGCACTCCTCATGTTTCTCCGATTTGGTACAAATTTATAGACAGTCANTTTGCTATGTTTACTCCCTCTCATTCAATTAAATTCCATAATTTGTCCATGGATTCTCGTGCTTCCATTTCTGTTGCAAGTTACGATGAACCTTATCGTTATGTGGTAGCAGAAGGTTCTGTGACTTTGAATGAGCTAGAATTTGATGAAATTGCTCCTGCTATTGCATCGAGGTATCGTGGAAAAGACAAAGGTAAAGTTTTTGTGGAGGAATTAAGAGCAGAATATGAGATGAGTACGCTGCTCTTAATTCCTCAAAGGTTTATGACATACAGGGCTTTATAGCAGGGATTAGGTAGTTTATATCCTGGTTACCTGGTGTAGACGATTCGAATATTTTTTGTCTCTGGGGCTTAATAGGTGACGGATGAAAACACAAGTAGCCATAATTGGTGCTGGTCCAGCAGGCCTTACACTTGGCCATTTATTACACCAACTTGGGATTGATTCAGTGATTGTGGAGACTCACTCAAGAGAATATGTTGAATCGAGGATTCGCGCAGGCGTCCTAGAGCAAAATACAGTTGAAATTTTTCGAAAATTAGGTCTTGCACAGCGATTAGATAGCCAAGGCATTGAGCACCATGGAATCGAATTACGTTACGAAAATACCAATCATAGAATTGCGTTCCAAGAGCTGATAGGTAGATCAATATGGGTTTACGGTCAGCAGGAGGTGGTAAAAGATTTAATTGAGGCACGTGTGCACAATGGAGGGACAATTCTATTTGATACTAAGGCTGTATTAATTAAGCAAATTGAAACCAAGAAACCATTAGTCGAGTGTAGGGACTTGACGGGAGAATTTGAAATAGAATGTGAATTTGCCGTCGGATGTGATGGATTCCATGGCATATCTAGATCTCTTGTTCCGGCGAAAGAGAGAAAAGAATATTTTCATGATTACCCTTTTGGGTGGGTGGGTATACTTTCGGAAGTGGCACCATCTACAGAGGAATTGATCTACGCTTCGCACGAGAGCGGCTTTGCACTTCATAGCTTAAGATCATCAAAATTAAGCCGTTTCTACCTCCAATGTCCACCAAATGACGATATCCAAAATTGGTCAGACAACCGTATATGGAGTGAGTTACATTTACGATTTCAAAAATCTGGATGGTCTTTAAATGAAGGTCCAATTATTGAAAAATCTATTACTCCGATGAGAAGTTATGTAATGGACCCCATGCAATATGGTCGCCTTTTCCTTGCTGGTGACGCGGCTCATATAGTCCCTCCTACCGGTGCCAAAGGTTTGAATTTGGCCGTGGCCGATGTTTGGGTGCTCGCACATGGTTTGGGTCAATATTTCGAGCACAAAAATTTTGATGAACTGGCAGNATATTCGCGGATATGCCTAGATAGAGTATGGAAGGTCATGCATTTTTCCTGGTGGATGACCCAAATGCTTCATATCTTCCCGGATCATATGGATGGGACAGCACGTAAGTTACAAATTGCGCAACTCAATTACCTAACATCATCATCTTCTGCCTCAGCTAGTCTTGCTGAACAATACACAGGTCTTCCGCTAAATATAGCTAATTGACCACATCAGTGAAATTTTTATAGATTGGTTAGCTTAACTAATTTACGATTATCGAAATAAAGAGTCTAATACTTTCGATAACTTGAATGATTTGGGGGAATCATGTCTGAAAAAACATTGACTGGCGCACTTCTCATTGTAGGCCCGCTTTTGGGAGTCCTAGGGTGGATGGTTTTGGGTCCTGATGGACTTAATGTTGTGACGCAAAAATATGCCTTGATAATGGGATTTTTTGGTGGAGCTTTGATGATAGGTGGTTTTAATGGCGTTAAAGATCGAATGGGCGATGGGCCCGGATTGTCTTTTGCTCGCCTTGCAATAGTCTTGATGATTATAGGTATTGCCGGCAACACCGTGGAAGCTGCTCATATTATGATTGGGTCTGATGCAGTTGTGGCTCAGGCTGGTGGAGCGTTATCGACAGGGTTGATGATGTTTGGTTTTGCTGTCCTTGGAATTGCTTTTGTTCTTCATCAAAACCTGAACACTCTTCTATCATTGTTTTTTATCATTGTAGGTTTGTGGGGAGCAGTATGCTGCGCTATATGGTACGAAACAAATAGCTTGATTTATTTTGCCTATATTGGCTCTATGGTTGCAGCTTTAGGTTTAGGTATAGTAACTATCAGATCAAAAGAATAATATTGTCTTCAAAGATTTAAACTGACCAAGGATTTTTAAATCCTTGGTCAGTTTGTTTTTACCAGAAATGGAGGAAATATGAGCGATTATATCCCAAGCCCAAGAGAATGGGTTGCCGATCAAGTAGCTCTTTATGAAAGTAGTGGAGGAACAGAAGGTTTAACTCTTAGAGATACCGGTTTGCCTGTAATCATAGTTACTAATAAAGGAAATAAAACAGGAGCAACCCGAAAGACCCCTTTGATGCGTGTTGTAGATGGAAAGAATTATGTATTAATAGCTTCTATGGGTGGAGCTCCAACACATCCCGTTTGGTATTACAATTTGAAAGCAAATCAAGATGTCCTGATTCAAGACCAGACACAAGTTATAGCTATGCACGTAAGAGAAATCACGGCTCATGAAGAAAGAGAACGACTCTGGGAAATTGCCGTTCAGGCATACCCCCCTTATGCTGACTATCAGAATAAGACTGACAGGGTAATTCCAATATTTTTAGCGGAATCAGCTGAATAGTTAATATGCCAAAAGCGATATATGAGGAACGATACGTTCGGTTAACGACATTTACTCAAGATGGTCGGCCTAAGTATGTGCCCGTCTGGATTGCATATATCTCAGATGAACTGGTGGGGTTTACGACACTTCAAAATGCTTGGAAAGTTAAAAGGATTAGGCATACGCCTAGCGTGGAATTGATTGCCTGTAATTACAGCGGTACATTACTCGAAGACGCAAAAGTGATGACTGGTTCTGCGCGCGTTGTTCATGGAATTGAATATCAGAATGTTGTAAAAGCTATCCGAGCAAAATATGGTTGGCAGTACAGGATGATCGCTGTTACGAATAAGCTTAGAAATTTTTTCAGAAAAGGTAATTTCTCGAGTGATTGTGCTGTAGTAATCAAAATTGATTAAGCAGGTGTGAAGATGCTTAGTGTCGATGACAATGAATTAATTACCCGTGTGGGACCAGGTACTCCTATGGGTACACTAATGCGATTGTATTGGATGCCAGCAGTATTATCTTCTGAGGTTGCAACAGACGGGGTACCTCACCGTACCCGATTATTAGGCGAAGACCTGCTGGTCTTTAGAGTGTCTTCAGGCAAGGTGGGAGTAATTAGCCCTAATTGCCCGCATCGAGGAGCATCGCTATATTTTGGGCGAAATGAAGAAGAAGGCTTGAGATGTGTTTACCATGGATGGAAATTTGCCATTACTGGAGAATGTGTTGAAATGCCATCTGAGCCCCCAGAGTCGAATTTTGGCTCAAAAGTCCAAGTACCTCATTACTTAGCTTCTGAACGTAATGGGGTTATATGGATATATATGGGGCCTGATCAAAATAATCCACCCGAGCTCCCTCAGCTAGAATGGAATATGGTGCCAGAGTCTCAAGTTTATTTGAGTAAGCGAGTCGCACAAAATAATTTCATGCAGACTATAGAAGGAGAAATAGATTCCTCACATTCTGGTTTTTTGCATAGACAATTTGAAAAACCTTTAGATGGGTTGCCGTCAGATACGCCTAGTATGAGTTCCAATGATGTTGGCACATTAGTGGGAGATCCTAAGGATCAAATTTCATTGGCTAACAACCAGCAAGGAATGATTTATAAGATGCGCGATAAGCATCCACGATTTGAGACATTAGATACTGATTACGGAGTTTTGATAGGCGCAAGGCGAAATGCGGAGGAAGNCTCATACTATTGGCGTATAACTAATTTTTATCTGCCTTTTCATACTATGATTCCCCCGTATGGAGATAATCCAGTACTGAGTGGACATTCTTACATTCCTATGGATGATCATCATGTGCTAGCACTTTGCTATACATATAACCCAAAGGAGCCATTAACTGCAGGGCAATTAGATTATTTGAGAAATGGTCCAAAGCCAGGGCAGCAAGGTTTACATCCTACAGTGGATGCATTTCTTCCACCCCTTGCTAAACCCGAGGGCGCATGGTGGCCAAAGCACAACATAGAAAATGATTTCAATATTGATTGGGAAGCGCAGCAGACAGACAGATTTTCTGGCTTGCCGGGTACCTGGCCTCAGGACTCAGGAATGCAGGAAACGATGGGTTATATTTTTGATCGTAGTCGTGAACATTTGGGAATTAGCGATACCGCAATAATTCGCACAAGGCGTAGATTAATTCAGGCTGCNAAAAATCTTAGAGACTATGACATAAAACCATCATCAACTAACGATTCGGCAGTCTACTATACACGCTCGGCTGCAGTAGTTTTACCAAAGAATCAAGACTGGGTCGAAGGTTCATTAAGTTCAAGAATTGCAAGCCCNGGTGTCAATCATGCAGCGGTGTAGCGGTTTGTAAAGATTCAAAATTGCTAGTCAAACCCAATTCATTTGCTATCAATTGATAAGACCTAATTCGATCCTTAAGGTGATAGGCAATCGTAACGATTCCGATATCATTTGTTTCGTAGATTTCTGCGACATTTTTTAATGCCTCCACTACTTGTTTTGGGTCTCCGTCGTAATACCCGGAAGTATATTGACTGACATAATTTAAAGCGCCATCGTCTAAAACAGTTGCTGATGCTTCTTCTGGGGTTGATAAACCCTGGATTCGCTCTCCAGTTTTTGCTTCGATAAGCCTTCGAGCTCGATTTAAATTCCTACTTGAAGCTATAAATTTAGCTTCATCTTCGGTAGGTGCACATACTACTTGTACAGTGACATTGACCTTTGGTTCTGCACAGATAGAAGAAGGTTTGAAATTTTTTCTATAAAGCTCAGTTACTGCAGGCCCATGCTTTGCCGTATTGCCAAAAAAATCTGCGAACGCGAATGGTAATCCTAGGTAGGCTGCAAGATTTGCTGAATAGTCACTTGAGCCTAGTAGCCAAACCTCAGGAGACGATTCAGGGTCCGGCCCTGCCTGAGCTTTTATTGTAGCGAATGGGTGATCGGGTTGTAGATTGTTTCTTAAGTAGCCTATGAGGTCTGCTACTTGTTGAGGAAACGTTTGGATGTCTACCGGTCTTTTAGGGTAGGCCAATGCAAACATGGTGGCTTGGTCGCTACCAGGGGCACGGCCTATACCTAAATCTACCCTGTTCGGATAGAGAGATTCGAGAATTCTGAATTGCTCAGCTACTTTTAACGAGGAATAATGTGAGAGCATTACTCCTCCACTTCCGACTCTAATCGTGCTGGTGTTGGCTAATATTTGACCAATTAGGATTTCTGGGCTCGCTCCAGCATAAGTACCAGTATTATGATGCTCTGCAACCCAATATCGTGTATATCCTAAATTTTCGACAGCTTGCGCGAGCTTAACGGTATCTAACAGTGCATTTCTAGGAGTGTCATCTTTTCGAATAGGTGATTGATCAGTGACACTAAGGGTTAAACCGCCCTGCGTAGGGTTGTGCATTGTTATCTCGCACGTAAATCAGTTGATGGACGAAATGCTGAATCCAAAACTTCTTTGTGGTATTGGCCAATTTCACCTGCAGTTGCGTATCGGTACAGAACTGCCCGGTACGTTGTACTAAGAGTAGAACCCACTGTAGCAGTGATTATCCCCCCAAGGATGCCAACCGCAATAATTAGTATTCCTAAGGAAAAGCTTACATCAAGCGCTAGGAAACCNAGCGCGATAGGAGCCACACTTAAGATAAGAAATGCGAGAAACACTATTACTCCAATACCCTGGTTGCCAATGATTGCATTTCCCCATCGCTCTTTTAATACTCGTGATGATTGCTTGATAGCACCTATACCAGATTTATTCTCTGCAACTATCACAGGAATGACGAAGAAAATGAGTAGATTCCAGCTAGCGCCAAGGATCCAGATAATTAAGGAAGCTCCGAAACCACTACCACGGTTTCGGGCACCTTTCTCTATAGCATTGATAATTAGGCCCACTGTACCAGCAATAAGCGTCCAAATTACTATTGCAAAAAGTCTGTGATTTGCTTGATTAATTGCAAATCGAATTGATGGGTCTTCACCATCCATTCGGTGCATGACCGCTGCAACTAGGGCAACTTGGAAGTAAATTTGTGAAAAATAGCAAAGGAAATAAATCAATGCAATAAGTAGTACACCACTCAAAGTTATTGATTCAGAGCCTTCGGTAGTGACAATCATACCGCTTCCAAGTCCGACAACTGCAGATAAAGCGATAATTGCTCCAAGCGAAACAAATGAGGCTATAGTAAGCCAAATTAACTCAGGGTCTTGCCGGAGCACGCTTGCGCTTTCTTTGATCAGAATAAAGCTACGCTTAAATGATTCCAGCATATCTATTCCTCAACTTTTTTATTACTACCCTAAGTTTATAGTTACGCTCTTACGTTGCGTAAAGCTATCCAGCATGCCTTCTAGTGAAAATTCTCGACCTATTCCACTCATTTTATATCCACCATACGAATGACCTGGTAACTGACCAAGCCCTCTGTTGACTTGAACCCAACCAGACTCGATTTGATGAGCCGTATTAAGCGCTTGTTTAATGTTTTTACACCAGACATATGCTGCAAGGCCGTAGTGACTGTCATTTGCCATACGGATGACTTCCTGTTCATCAGACCATGGAACTACTACTAAAACGGGTCCAAAAATTTCTTCGCGGGCAACTCGCCAATCATTGTTTGCTCTAGTAATTACCGTTGGAGTCACATAATAACCTTCTGCTAAAGGTCCATCATTAGGTGGCATTCCTCCTAGTACAATTTCTGAACCCTTTTGGCCTAATCCATCTTCGATGTAATTGCATACTCGATTAAATTGTTTTTCATTAATTATGGAACCCATATGCGTTGCTTCATCTAGAGGATTTCCAACTTTTAGTTGTTTGAGTTTATCGACTAATTTACCTAGGAAATCATCATGAATGCTTTCGTGTAAGAAAAGTCGGGAACCAGCCGTGCAGGATTGACCCTGGCGTGTGAATCGCATTCCTGAAATAACGCCTTGGACAACCGTATCATCATTAGAGTCAGGATAAACAACAACGGGACTTTTCCCCCCAAGCTCAAGNGAAACAGGAACAATGCGATCAGCTGCTGCGTGCATTATTAATTTACCCACATCGGTTGAACCGGTAAAGGAGAGTTTCCTGACTAANGGATGTACAGCGAGGGAAGCNCCGGCTTCTTCCCCGTATCCGGTCAGAACATTTAGTACTCCAGCAGGGAGAAAGGTGTTACATATTTCAGCCATTTTCAAAACAGCAAGAGGTGCATCTTCTGCTGCTTTCAGTACTAATGTATTGCCCGCTGTGATGGCCATAGCAATTTTGAGCGCACCCAATAGGACTGGTGAATTCCATGGAATAATTCCACCTACCACCCCTATGGGTTCTCTTCTGTTGTAAACCAGAAGATCTTCACCTAAAGGAATTGTTTCACCTTTTAATTCGTTAGCGACACCACCAAAATATCGAAAAACTTCTGCCGTAGTGTTTGCTTCAGGTCTTGATTGAGGTACGAGAGCATTTCCGGTTTCAGTGGATATGAGTATTGCAATTTCTTCAGCCGCAGATTCCAAAGCATCTGCGATATGGAGCATGATGCGTCCTCGCTCACGTGGTGCAACTTTTCTCCAGCTTTGAAAAGCGGCGTATGCAATATTAACCGCATTGTCTACATCTTCTTCATACGAACGTGGTACTAGGGCTAATGGACGTCCTCTGAAAGCAGGGTTTCCGACAACNATGGTATCTCCAGATTTTGAGGTTATTTCTTTACCTCCAACATGCATAGGTACCAGTTTTAAATCTTCAGTTTGTGTCGACATTTAATCTCCGTTATACGTTTTGATTCATTTCTAATAATTTTGCAACGGCAGAAAAATCTAATTTCCCAAATCCTTGCCTACTAGTCGCCCCGTATTGCTCATGAGCTATCGCTGTTAAGGCTAGGGGCAATTTTTCCTGACTTGCAGCGGCTAGTGCTAAGCCAAGATCTTTATACATTAGATCAGTCATAAAGCCTGGTGCGAATTCGTTATTTACAGGACTGTCTCCCACTACTCCTGGTGCTGGGCATCGGGTTTGAAGAGTCCAGCAATTTCCGGAAGCTTTGGACATTACCTCAAAAAGGACCTTAGGGTCGGCACCTTTAGAGATTCCTAGCGCAAAGGCTTCAGTTACGGCAACCATTGAAACGCCTGCAACTAAATTGTTTGCAAGTTTAACGGTTTCGCCCATTCCTATTTCACCACAATGAATAATATTGGTGCCCATGCAATTGAGGAGTGAGTATTGCTCTTCAAATACTTTTCTATCTCCTCCTACCATTATCGTTAGCGTACCTGTAGTTGCCCATGCGGAGGACCCACTGACTGGGGCATCTAGCATTTGCCCTCCAGCTTCTGTTACACCTTGTGCTATTTGACGCGTGGTATCTGGGTCTATAGTACTCATATCAATAACGGTTGAGCCTTTTTGTAAACCCGATAAATAACCGTCAGGACCAAATGCTGCTGCCAACGAATGCTGTGAAGCCGGCAGCATAGAAACAAGAATTTCTGTTTTTTCAGCAACTTCCTTCGCGCTAGATGCTGCAATGGCGCCTTCACTGACTAATGCTTCAATGGCGCTTCCTTCAACATCGAATACAGTTAATTTATAACCTGATTTTAATAGATTTAAGGCCATGGGCTTTCCCATAGTACCCAGCCCAATGAAACCTATGTTCTCCGTCATATTGTTTCTCCCAGTAAGACAATCTTCTAATTGGACTATAGCTCGTGTTTGTGGTCCGGGGAAGACTGCATGTTATTAAAGGCAGCTTCAAGTGCTACAGGTTTTCCATGCTCTGTATTCAAATAGGCTCTACGCCAATCTTCCTCGCGTGTAGTGATTTCAGTGCTACTCAGTAGTCCTTTATCATTGCAAATTCGCTCTAATGCTCGCAGCCAGTGGATATAGTAATGATCTCGTATATAAGAATTTTCTGACAAATTCGCTTCTTTTATCTCTTCAACAAGTATTTTTACCCACTCTTGCCAAGTGAAATAATTCTCAGAAGATAATTGAACTACTAGCGCAAAAGCAGATGCCTCCCAAGGCTCAGAAAATACGGGACCAGAATCATCTCTTGGGATCATTGCTAGTTCGTCTAGGTTGGGCAACTGTGGGTTTTTATGATCTTGTATCTTCAAGGTAATCTTCCCATAAATCGACATAGATTGCGGTATTTGAAGGTCCGCTTGCGCCCCATATTTCGGCTGATTCAAACCGTACGCTATAAAGATGATGACCTTCTTCTATACCTTGGGCACTCAGGTCAGGAAATACCTGTGCCCCGTAATGCTCATGAATTATCCCTGAATGACCTCTTATATACCTAGGCTCTCGAGTATGGAATTTGGGATGCTGGTTGATTGCTCGGACTTTATCCCCAACTTTGAATTTTGCTGTAGCAGCTGTTTTTCTATAGTAACTCATTCTCATTAACTGGGTAGTTTCAACTTTGTCGGGTTGAAGTACTAGTGCTCGTAAATCTGCAGGAGCTACTTCTTCGGACATTCCAGTGATTAATTCATTTTTTGTCGTGAGACCAGATTCAACTAATTGAGTTTCCAAACCAGCTAGCCAGTTTTCATAATAAGAATTGCTCAAATATTGCGCTGGAGTAATTCTTTCTCTCGCGTAACGGGACATATCAATATTCCAACGACGAAGTAATCCCAACATTCGTACTAATGCGTAAACTCGACCTTCCCAAGAATGATGAAATAGGGGTTCAGAATTTTCAGGTTCGGGGTTGATTGGCCCGAATCCTTCGCATCCACCCATGTCATGAACACTATTCATTAACGGTTCCCATTGTAGGAGGATTTACTATTTCTACACCAATCATAGAGTTCCTAGATACCAATTTAATGAGTTGTTCCTCTGTCCAATTTTCAGTTCCCTCAGGTCGTTGAGGTAATACCAAGTATCTCATTTCAGACGTTGAATCCCATACTCGAATTTCAACATTAGTAGGAATGGTTGTTCCAAATTGCTCCAGGACACCTCGAGGATCAGCTACGGCACGTGATCGATAAGGTGCAGATTTATACCATACTGGCGGAAGGCCTAGAATGGGCCATGGATAGCAAGAGCACAAGGTACATACGACCAAATTATGTACCTGATCAGTGTTTTCTAGAACTCTGATTTGTTCTCCTTGTCCGCCAATTTCAGCGAAAGCTGAAATTGCAATATCCGGTTTATCTAAAAGATCGGATTTGAATTGTGGATCAGTCCAGGCCCTTGCAATGATAGCTTTTCCTATATTCGGGCCGACTTTTGTTTCATAAGTATCTATGATTTTGTCAATCGTTTCAGAATTAACCAATCCTTTTTCGACGAGAAGGGATTCGATAGATTTAACCCGTAATTCCGTAGAAGAAGGTGGTTCCGTGTGTTCATGGTCATGTGAGTGTTGTTCGTTCATCGCTTTACTTTCATTTTTTTACCAAGGATCTGATTTTTTGTAAATCGGGGGATCCTGCCCCCCTGTAAACTACTACAGCATCATCAAAACCTGCTTTCTCTAGTTTGTATAGTCTTTTTGCAGCTTGTTCAAGGTCACACAGTAAGTGAAAAGAGTTATCGGAGTCATGAAGGGATTCAGATGTATTTTCAAAGTTCAGTGAAATATTAGTAACTATTGCTCGCTTGCCTCCTGCTTGTTTGTATTGGTCGATTCCAGCTTTTAGTGTGTNAAAACCTGAAAAATACGCAGAAGCAATCCATCCATCATAATTGTTTGCCGCACTGCTTATCCATCTTGGACCGGCCCAACTTCCGATAACAATAGGAGGACCGCCGAGAGTGACGGAGGCAGGACAGAGCCTAATGCCATTGACCTCTTCACCATTCCATAATTGTTGCATGGTATTAAGCCCATCGTGAAGAAGACTCATCCGGTCGTTGAAATTTTTCCCTACAGCCTCAAAATCAATGCGAGTTGAGCCTGATCCCACTCCTAGCGTAAGCCTGCCTTCACAAATTAAATGAGAAGTAAGAACGCGATTAGCTAATTCGTATGGATTTCTTATCGGAACTTGNAGGATACCTATCCCCACTTCTATTTTTTTCGTAACTGCTGCTGCGACCGAAGCTGCTATAAGAGGATCGAAAGAGAGCCTTTTCCTACCTAATGAATCAAAAAACCATACACTATCGAAGTCGTTCTCTTCGGCTAATGTTGCACCAATTTTGAATACGTTGTGGTCAGGTTCTGTATCAAAATCTAAGGGTAAAGCTATTCCTAATCGCATATTCTATCTCCAATTTAGACTCGGCCATTCTCTTACCAATTTACCTTTATTCTCAATAGTTAATTGACCACCTAACTTGGACACGACCGCCCATAACATTGCTGGATTACTTGAGATGACTGGTAGAGAAAACTCAGCTTCCATTTGATCAATTACCTGAAGGGGGCTTAGCACAGCACCTTGGAAATATAGCGCATCGATCTTTCCGGCACTTTGTACTGCTTTCCTTGTTAACTCGAATACAACTTGAGGATTTAAATCTATAGCCTCCTGCTCACTTGCAAAGCCTAAGTTTGCCAATTGAAAATCAATATCCGCATTTGTTAGGTAATCAGTTATAAGTGAATTCATGTAAGAATCAAAAGGGGTTAGAAGCAGAACTTTTTTCGCACCATATGCTTCCAATGCTAATAATCCAGATTCAAGCGCAGTCACAAAAGGAATATTGAGTACTTCTGATAAGCGATTACGAAGCCCTGGGTTTTGTACTTCAACTGGAGCACCGGGAATAATTATTCCTTGCCATGATCTACTGGTAGATAGCTCAACTGCTCGTTCAACGATAGCATCTGCTCTTGCCGCAAAGTCAGTCAATGATGATTGCATTACCCCAAGTTCTTCCATGTCTAGCTTGATTTCTGATGGGATCATGGCTGCAAATTCATCATAATGGGATCGGCCTGTACCGGGTTTTAAGAAACCTATTTCAAGATTTGTTGACGTTGCCATTTATGCACCTTATCCAAAATTCAATTTAGAGAGTATGGTATGCCATAACTGGATATAAGGGGGATTTATGTCTCTAGAACGTGAAAATATCGGAGAAATGGAAGTAATACGTTACGAAACTCCTGATTTGGGTAGCCTACCAAAGTCGAATACGCAACTTTTGAACAGTAAGATTTTAGGTGTCGCAATTCAGGTCGTAAGTAAAGATGGAGGAGAGACCAATTTGCACGCACATTCGGGTCAAGATGCAGTTTGGTTTGTCCTGTCGGGGAAAGCTCGTTTTTACGGGAAGGAAGGGGAGTCAGTTGACCTTGGCCCCAAGGATGCTTTATTTATTCCGAAGGGAGTAGCGTACTGGTTCGAGTCGGTCAGTGATGAGCCATTAGAGATAATGCGTAATTTTTCGACGGATCCAAATATGAAGAACCAACGTATTAATTTTGAGGCTTTACGTGATAGGCAACAAGATGGTCGCCATGCCGATAGTGTGTATGTTAGCGGCTAATAAATAGCCTATATAATAGACTTTCTAGTACTTTGTGAGGGATAAAATTGAGCAGCTCGTTTCAAGATTTGTTGCCAGGGAATCATTGCTGGGGATGTGGGCCAGAAGTAGAAAACGGATTAAAAATTCAAAGCTTTTGGCAAGGNGATATTACAACGTGCACCTGGATGCCTAGACCAGAGTTTGCGGCTGGTCCTAAGCACATTGTCTATGGTGGAACCATTGCAAGCTTAATCGATTGCCATAGTATATTTACAGCTATTGCAGAAACTTATAAACATGAAGGCAGAGAGGTAGGCGAAGGCGATGTCATTTGGTACGTTACAGCTTCATTGAAGGTTAATTACAAGAAACCTACTCCTATCGACCAAGCTGTGACAATGACAGCAAAAGTTACTGAGTTAGGAGAAAGAAAGGCGCTAGTCGAATGCTCCCTCGTTTCTGGAGGTATCGAAACTGCTACAGGTGAAATGGTTGCTGTCAGAGTCCCCAATGATTGGTATTACGCTAACTCGTAAGGAACGATATGTCAGAAAGAATCGAGATTAAAGGCTTAGTCAATAACCCCACAGAATTGGGACATCATGATTTGGCTTCGCTCCCTGGGCAAATAGAAGATTTGTCAAAAATTGTTGCAGGNCGTGNAGGAATTGGTGTCAAATTTTCTTCAATCATTGATATGGTAGTCCCCCATATTAATGCAGAGTATATAACCTTAGAAGCTGATGGTGACTTTGCTGCGAGTATTCCCTTAAAGTCTATTTTGGATCAGGCAATTATTTGGTACGGGCGCGAAGGTGCTCCACTCTCACCTAGCGAAGGTGGGCCGATACGATTTTTAATTCCTGATCCAGCTGCGTGTGGTACGGATGTTGTAGATCAGTGTGCCAATGTAAAATGGCTTAAAAGTATTGAAGTTACCCTTGAGCGAGGTAGAGACGTAAGGCCCACAACGCTCAGGGCACACCAAGAGTTACATGAAAAAGAAAAGGGAGAACATCAGGGTGAGTAGGCTCCCTGAAATAAGTCGGAATATCATCCCTGAAAAACTGCGNTCTGCATTTGATGAACTTATTGCAGATAGTGGAGGTACTGTTCCTATTGGGCCAGGGTCCGTTGCCGCACTAAGTCCTGAGATGGCACTTAGGCGACGCGCATTAAGCAATTATGTTAGATGGGAATTAAATTTCCCGCAGGTTTTTCAGGAACTTGTAATATTAGTTACTGCTCGAGCCATGGATTGTGGCTATGTGTGGAACGCACATGCTGAGCTAGCCCGCAATGCTGGTGCGTCCTCATCTTTAGTCGATGCTATACGAGAGCGAAAAGAAATTCCTTCAGATACCCCTCAAGATTTACAAACCATAGTGGAATTTACAAATGCGTTGCTAACGCAGCATTACACTGCAGATGATGTATATGGAACTGCGCTGAGTTTATTAGGTACGCAGAACCTCATTGATGTTATTGCACTCATAGGCCAGTACGTTACTAATTCAATGTTTATCAACTCTTTTGAATTGGAAATCCCCGATTCTACAGAGCCAAAGATGATCTAGATTCTAATTCTTGGCTTCTGTGGCTGCGACGGTACTACTTGAACGTCCTTTCCAAAAATCNTCGTCTATTTTGGTGTCGATAATGGCATGATTTTCATCACGGAAAACCCCCATCGGGTCTTCTCCGTTTTGCACTTTTTTAATTTGCTCTTGTAATATTCGACGGAGTAATACAACCCCTCTATCTGAGTAACTCAGATGCTCTTTGGTTCTGTCTGCGATAGGCCCCTGTGTTTCCCATGCCATATGATCTTGAGGGATCACATGTTGAAGAGTGAATTTTGTAAAGGGATGTAGCGCGTCAACTGGCTCTTTGTAAGCTTCCATGTATTGAATAGGTGGATCAAATGCATCAGCAGGTTCTGATCCATCTTCAGTTAGAGTGAAATTAACGTGAATATGCATGGTATGCGTATCATCGATTGGAGTACGAAATTGTGTACTTGGCCCCTGACGTAATATCGTTGGGAACAATACGGGATGTTCATCGATGACCCCATTTTTATAGGTTCTCTTTTTCATTAAGCCATAATCAGTGGTGTAAAAATCAAAGGTATCTACATCATCTGTAAAACCACGAGTAGTATTTACTGGATTTCTGCCTCGACCTATATATTCTTGGTGAAGAACCTGCAAATGAGCCGGGTCCATCGAATTTTCCATTGCTTGGAACCAATTGCAATCTAGTTGAGGATGAACCCTAATTAATCGTTGTCCATCCGGGCGAAATAAGGTATCGAAATGAGGCATAGGTGGCACTGGGGAAGGTCCTAGGTAAGCCCATACTAGGTTAAGATAAATTTGTACAGGGTAGGCGGTTTGCTTTACCGAATTTAGGATGGCGTCATTTTTTTCGGGCGGTGTTTCAAGGATGTTACCTTGGCAATCATAAAGCCACCCATGATAAGCGCAAGAAATACCTCTCTCTTCTACACGGCCATAAACTAATGATGCGTTTCTATGAGAACACTTGTCCGCGAGCAGTCCCCAATTACCAGATTTATCTAGAAAAATGACAAGATCTTCTCCGAGCACTCTTACAAATTTAGTAGGGTTTTCATGAGTGATTTCTGTCGCAACTGAAATAGGATGCCAATACCTGCGTAAGAGTTCTCCACCTGGGGTTCCAGGCCCTACTTCTGTTAGTAGTTGATTTTCTTCTGAAGTCAGCATATAGAACTCCTAATTTATATTGTTATACCGTAAAATTTTGCGGCATTAGCACCAAGTATGTTATCTACTGTACTGGATTGTAATCCGCCTTCTTCTTTCATAATTCTTATAGCTTCTATTTCACTAGATTGATCCTGATGTCCATAATCTGTCCCTATCAAAATATGCTTTTCACTCACGTAATTAAGCACATTTTGTATATTGTCATCAGTTTGTGCCGTTACCCATATGTTATAAGCATCTAAAACATCATCTTCCAGGTCTCTACCTCTTGTTTCTAATCTTCGCCGAAGATCATGTATTGCATATGGAAGCCATTGAGAGCTGGCTTCAATAAATCCCCATCGTAAATTAGGGAATTTCTTAGGAGTACTTGTCGTAATTAATTGATGAAAACATGCTACAGACATTAATCTTAGCCCACTGAACGTTCCTCCAATGCCATCTTTTGCCATAAGCCCTCGGATGTAAGAATTGGAATTTCCAATATGTACTGTAATTGGAATATTTAGTTTTTGAGCCTCTTCATAGATTGGGTAAAAGTATTCATCAATAAGTAATCGCTCATCTTCTATAGATCTCATTGTGATGCCACATGCACCGTGTTCAGCAGACCAGCGGAGTTGAGCTAAAGCTTCATCCATGGTGTCCAACGGAAGTATACAAGTCCAACGCAGTCGGCCTTTCGATTGATTCCAAATATCTGCTAGCCAACGGTTATAACTCTTTGCGAGTGCGAGCTGTGCTTCAGGAGAATCACACATCCTTCCTATATATAATGTTGGGTAGAGGACCTGAACATCTATTCCCAGCTCGTCCATATGAGCAATTCTTCCAGGAATATCTTCCATGTAGCGCTTAGCATCGTCAGTTACCATGTTTCGTTTTACTTTTTCTGAAATACCGGCAGCGGCAACCGGACCTCTGGCACGGGCTCTAATTTCCCCATCAATCTTCCAATATTTCATTCCATCGCCATTGGGCGAGTCAACAATTAATGGACGATATTTTTCGTCTCCGGGGTCCATATAATTCCAAGTCTGTTCTGTTTCAACTACGTGTGCATCAGAATCGATTACAGCCATACAGCCTCCTCACTTCAGCCGATATGTGCGGAAATTAGCATTAGATAGAGTTGTCTGTCAAAATTTTACGGCAGTACGCGCTGAGAGTATTGCAAAATTTTAGTAGATCCTCTCATTCATTGAANCGTAAGAGGCTGAANTGGTCGATAGGGCATTCAGGTGGATTAGATAAAATAATATCTGTAAGTAATTTGGATATGGCTGGTCCCATCATGATGCCTTGCCTACCTCCTCCGGTGGCAATGAAGGCTCCTTGNACTCCTGGGACTTCTCCTAGGATAACTCCATTATCAGGTGTCACCGGTCGAAGGCAAGCAGTTTGTAAAACGAGTTCTGAATTTTCTAAGCAGGGCAACATCTCCAAGCTTGAATCAATAATTTTGTCTCTTCCTACAGCCGTAGGTGATTCATCAAATGCCGCATCCTCTTCTGTTGTTCCGCACCAAACGAGCCCATCCGAAGGTTTTGTCATGGCGTAATTTTTACCGTGACCAATACTAAACTCGAAAGGTTTACCATCATGCTTAAGTCTGATGATTTGACCTTTTAAAGGCTTCACCGGAATATTCACGTTTAGCCATTTCTCGGCCTGCATACTCCAAGGGCCCATAGCAATTACAATCTTGTCACATTTAATAAATTTATGATCAACCTCCACCCCGGTGACTCGATTTCCATCTTGATGTATAGAAGTAACTTCGCCAGATATTATTTGCGCACCTAATTTTTCACTGGCTTGTGCTAAGGCTAAAGTCAATCGGTAAGGTTCTATGTCATAAGACCCATCGACATGGAGGGCTCCGATAGTTTGTTGGTTGATTCGGGGTTCCATTTTTTTAGCTTCGCTTTCATCTAACCAGGAAACTTTGTAATTCGTTTGTTGATTTTGCCATGCGGCGTGTTTCTGTAATTCAGCGATGTCATTTTGCGTTAAAGCAATCCTCAGTAATTCNCTTCGCCGAAATTGAAGATCAATGGCAGTCTCNGATGTTAGGTGTTCAACAAGCGAAGGAAAGAGGCTCATGCTGTAGTCGATTAANGGCGTATTTATATTTGGACCATTGGGAATACCTCCAGACAGCCCTCCATAAGCAAAACCGGACGCGTGGCTTCCAATCGAATCGCGCTCAACGACAGTACTTGTTACCCCACTGAGTGCAAGGTAATAAGCAATACCCACACCAGCTATGCCGCCTCCTATAATGACTACATCCGTTTTATTGATAATCGTTTGCCCCTATCCAGAAATTCTTACGGCCAAATTGCCGCCGTCTACTGGAAGATCTGCACCAGTNATGAAATCAGACTTATCTGATACTAAGAACAAGATTGCTTGGGCCTGGTCGCTTGGTTCTCCCCACCTTCCTCTAGGTACGCTTTTGGGTTTTTCGTTGGAATTACGCATAGGTTTGCCACCTACTGGCATTCCGGTTTGAGTAGGAGTGACAGAATTTACTCGGACATTGTGCGTGGCTAACTCAACTGCACATGCTCTTGTGAAATTTAATATTCCAGCCTTAGCAGACTGATATGCAATAGCACCAGACTTGCCTCTATGTCCAGAGGTTGATGCTACATTTACGATCGCTCCCCCAGTGCCTTGTTTAACCATCTGCTTTGCTACATGTTGAGTACAATTAAAGGTACCAGCTAATATCACATCTACAATTTTCCGAAAAGTTTCAATATTTTCATCTAATAGACCTGGTGAGCTAGTGATGGCTGCATTGTTAACGAGGATATCTATGTGACCAAAAGCACTCAATGTTTGGTCGATCATTTTTCTCATGTCGTCCGGATTAGTAATGTCGGCTTGGACTGAAATGGCGTTATAGCCTTTTTTTTGGAGCTCCGCTGCGGAATTTGATGCAGATTCTGCATTAATGTCCATGCATACCACGTTAGCCCCCTCTGCTGCGAGCGTCGAAGCAATTTCACGTCCTATGTTGGGGCCAGCACCCGAAACTATCGCAACTTTCCCTTCAAGCATTTTGCCTCCTTTGTGGATGTCAATTATTATTTCTTGAGACTCAAGGTATGGTCCGAATAACACCTTGTCAAACTAATAATAATTGCTAAAGCTTGTATGGAGAAGTTTATGCTTGAAGGGAAGTCGGTGATCGTTACGGGTGGTGCAAAAGGGATTGGGCGCTTTATTGCTCATTCTTTTGCTGAGCAGGGTGCGAATATTGCAATTGCAGATATCGATGAGCAACGCTTAGTACAGACCTCTAGCGAACTTGGAGAAAAAGGTGTGAAGTCTCTGGCAATTCCTACAGACGTGACCAATGAAAGTTCTGTGCAGGCAATGACTGAGTACGTCTACGAAACATTTGGCAGCATTGATGTGCTTGTAAATGATGCAGCAGTAGTGCCTCATTTCATGTGGCGAGACAAGGAAAGATGGCCAAAAATTGAGGACATGGATACGTCATTCTTCTGGGATACAGTACTAGGAGTGGCCCTAAGAGGGACTTTCTTGGTATCTAAGCACACGGTTCCTTATATGAGGGAGAAGAAAAAAGGGCACATAATCAATTTACATGGAGGTGGCGGAGTTACTCCTCCGGGAGCTTTAGCTTATGCCACAGCAAAAGATTCCTTAATAACATTTACAAAATTTCATGCGGAAGAAGTTAGAGATTCCAATATATGCGTGGTCATTATTTCGCCAGGTACTGCTATAGCAACTGAGGATGCACCCGAAGAAGCGCGAAATCGAATGCCAGGACCTGATTTTGTGGGGCCTAGATTTGTTTTATGTGCGCAAGTAGATATGGAAATGTCAGGTAAATTATTAGATTTTGAAAACGATGAACTAGTGGTAAAAGCTTAAATGTTAGAAGTCACACCAGAAGCGAAAGCTCAGCTTAAAACAGTTGCAGGCATTCAAAAGCTTGAGCCGGGTCAAATACTACGGCTTGCTGTACCTCCAGTTTGGACAGGGCAGGGGGATTGGGGGATTGTGATTGACCAGCGTGGAGCTGCAGATATTGCTTACGCATATGAGGGTGCGACCGTGCTGATAATTGAGGAAGAGGTTGCCCAATCTCTTGCGAATTCAATTCTTGATTATAAAACAGAGGATGTTCCGAGCCCGCGATTCACGTTAGATATATATTAATCGTCAACGACTGCAACTACTTCTATTTGAACTTTCATTCCACCGGGGGGTGGATCATACTTAGATGTATGCCTTGCAGGTCTATCATTCGGATCAGGGTATATTGATAACCAGGGTTCATTTAATGCAGGCCGATCTTTTAGATCAGCTAGAAAGCACGTTAATCTAACCACATCGTCTGTGGTTGCTTCAGCACACTCTAAGAAGGTAAGCATATTACGAAAGCATTGCCTTGCTTGTTCAAAGACATCATCTGATAGTTCGCCTGTGTCAGCATTTATTCCCTGAATAGCAGAGCTATAAATAACATTCCCAACACGTGCACCAAATGGTATAGGTGCATTATGTTCTACGCCTGGAATATGTATAGTTTTTCGCTTTCCCATGTTTTCCTCTTTTTTTACTATTGTAGAAGGGTATAACAAGATAGATAATAAGCACACTATTGAACCATGGAAATTCAATTGACGTGAGTTTCCACAAAGGTTAGGGTAACGATAACAATTGGACTCCAAAGACTCTTAAGAATAGATAGAGTCAACAAAATGAGGGAGGTTGTATGTCCACGAAATTTGTTCGAAATATTTCTATTGTGGCAGTGATGTCTTTGACTATGGCGATTGCCTTGGTTGCGTGTGGGAGTGATCCTACACCTACACCTAAGCCAGCGGCTCCAGCGGCTGCGGCTCCAACTGCTACTCCTGTACCTGCTACAGATAATAGCAGTGCGGCGCCTGCTCCAACTGCTACTCCTGTACCTGCAGCACCCGAATTTGATGCTGAAGGATATTTTAAAGGTAAGACTATCCGGATGATGGTTGGGTACAACCCCGGTGGTGGAACCGATGCTCAGGCGCGGTTTATGTCCCGAGCTTGGCCAAAATTTATTCCGGGAAACCCTCGAATTGTGGTTACCAACATGACACCAAACGTTACACAGCGTAACTTTGTGTGGAACTCTAAGGCGGATGGCTTAACTCTATCCGTTGAGGCGACTGCGGGTATTTACGATCAAAATAGCCCAAGTGCTGAATTTGATATGCGTGAGGTTTCAATGGTTGGTGTAACCTCAGGAAAAGATCAGTTCTGGATGACCCTAGGAACTACGGGTTATGGGTGTCTGGAAACTGCATTCAACGCTACTGGTCCAACTTTGACTGTAGGAACTTCTGCTCCTACTCCTGCGGATTTAGGTTCAGTTGTTGCTATTCCATGGATGGCAGATCAATTCAACATTCCTCTTGAGATTAAGAACGTTGCCGCTGCCGGATCTGCAGAGCAGTACTTGATGTTAGAGCGTGGAGACGTCAACAGTTGGACATCTTCAACAGTTTGGAACCAATTACCGATTACCCGTCCAGGATGGGTTGAGAGTGGGTTCTTGAAACCATTTGCCGATATGTCTTTCCCTGGCTTTTTCCTTGAGCCAAATTCTGAAGGTGAGTACGGATGTCCTAAAGTGGAGAGCTTCTTTGATAAAGATGATCAACTACCCACTTGGTTAGCCATTACAGGCCCAAGGACCTATGCTTCCAAGAACATAATTGGACCCCCAGGTATGGCTGAAGGTCCCTTGAATGCACTTCGAGCTGCTTTGGAGGCAGCTATGTCAGATGAAGGATATGCTGCAGATCAAGTACGATTTACCGGTATTCCAAATAATTTCACTCCTGGTGCTCAAGCACAGAAGGAGTTAAGAGAGACAACTCAGGCGTTTATTGACAACGCCAGCAAAATTGATGACATATCTAAAGCTGCATTTGACAAATACGTTAAGTAACTTAAGTAGTATTTAAAAAACGGGCCGTCAATTGACGGCCCGTTTTTTTTTAATAATCCAGATCTTAGAGTAATTTCAAATTAAATAGACCAAAAAATTGACACTAGGCGTTGTTACAGGTAGGGTTACGCCTCGACGTAGGCATTACCTATGTTACATATTGTCTTGTCTTTAAATTGGGAGGAAATAATGTTAAGGATAGGTTATAAGTTAGCAGCCCTCGGCTTGATGAGCTTAGTGCTTGCTCTCGTATTAGTGGCATGTGGAGGAGATGATCCTACTCCAACGCCTAAGCCAGTTGCTGAGGCGCCTGCGCCAACTGCAACACCAAAGCCAGGAGTTACTCCTGAGCCAACAGCTACTCCTAAGCCTGCTCCAGCAGAGCCAGAGTTTGACGCTGAGGCATATTTTAAGGGTAAGACAATCCGAGTTATGGTTGGATTCAACCCTGGTGGTGGAACGGATGCTCAGGCACGTTACATGGCAAAGGCATGGCCGCAGTTTATTCCTGGTAAACCAAGGATTGTTGTTACAAACATGACCCCGGTCCTAACCGAACGTAACTTTGTTTGGAATTCAAAACCGGATGGTTTAACCCTAGCAGTTGAGGCTACGCCTGGGATCTTCGACATGACCGCTCCAGGTGCTCAATTTGATATGCGTGAAGTAACCATGATTGGTGTCACTTCTGGTAGAGAAGGGCTTTGGGTTATTAACGGTAAAATGGGATATGATTGTTTTGAATCGGCATGGGGCGGCTCAGAGACTTTAACTATTGGCCAGAGCGCACCGACACCTGCTGACCTCGGTTCTTACGGTGTTTTGGGATGGCTCGCTGATGAATTCAATGTTCCATTAGAGATTAGAAACGTTGCAGCCGCAGGTTCTGCTGAGCAGTACTTGATGATGGAACGTGGTGATGTTAATTCCTGGTTGTCAGGTACCTTATGGGACCAGTTCCCTCGCACGAGGCCAGATTGGCTTCCAAATGGATTTATTCGACCATTCGCTGACATGTCAGTCCCCGGATTTGATTTAGGTAACAATGGACAGATGGATTTCCATTGTCCGAACGTTGCTGATGCACATTTGGACGAAGCTCAAACTGCAATTTACAACGCATTCCGTGGACCTCAGATTTACGCTGCGAAGAATGTAATTGGGCCTCCAGGTATGGAAAAAGGCGTTGCGAATGCATTAAGGAATGCTCTTGCTAATGCAATGAATGACGAAAAATTTGCTTCAGACATGCAAGGATTTACAGGAATTAAGAATAATTTCTCGGGTGGTGAAGCCGCTCAACAGCAGCTTATTGAGACGACTCAAGCGTTTTTGGACAAGAAAGATGATGTAGACAAAATCATCGAAGCTGTTCATGCGAAATACGTGAAATAGACCTCTAGTAAGAGAGGAATAGTACGAATTAGTGAAGGGGCATCAAAATTGATGCCCCTTCGGCACATAATAATGTTGCTTAAACACACGATTATGGGTATCGTGGCACTTACTTTTTGATTGCGATGTTGCGCACGAGGTGATCTCTTTGGAAGGCGAATGGGCTCATGAGATAGGTCAAGCGTTTGGCGCTCTTACGGATCCGGTGTATTGGATTGCGGTCACAGGGGCTGTATTAATAGCTGCTGTAACTGGGATTGTTCCGGGAGCTTCAGGTGTTTTGATAATGGCACTGTCTATTCCGTTTATAGTGGATTTTTTCCGTGGAGAAAGAGCAGCTATAGGTTTAGTGATGCTTGCGTCTATGACAGGTGTGAACAATACACTAGATTCAATACCTGCCGTGCTTTTAGGCCAACCAGGGGGTGCTACTCAGGTGACCTTCTTAGAAGGACATCAGTTGGCGCGACAAGGCAAAGCTGCACATACATTAGGTGCAATCTATGCGGTATCTGCATTAGGTGGGATTATAGGTGCGATTGTACTTGCTATCCTCGTACCCGTTATCAAACCATTCGTTCTATCTTTTGGGTTCCCCGAAATTGCTGCAATGGCATTCTTTGGGATCGCTATGGTTTCTGCGCTTAGTTCGGGTGCAATGGTTAAAGGCCTAGCTGCAGGAGCATTCGGAGTATTATTCGGTACAGTAGGTATTAACCCTATTACCGGTGATGTACGATTCGTTTTCCAGCAACCTAGCTTGTGGTCTGGCTTACCTTTAATTGCTACTACACTAGGGTTATTTGCTCTTCCTGAAATGATTGACTTGTCCATCGCACGTCGTCCAGTCGCCCCTCGTGATGCTGTTATTAATAGTAGTGAAGTATGGAGAGGTGCACGTGCTGGACTCAGCCGTTGGCCAATCATGATTCGCCAATCAGTTTTTGGTGTTTTGTTGGGAGCTATACCAGGTGTTGGTGCAGCAGTTATTGACTGGCTATCCTATGCATTTGGTATTTTTTGGTCTAAAGATAAAAGCCAATTTGGTAAAGGTTCTCTTGATGGGGTTCTATTTGCGGAGTCCGCACAGAACTCTAAAGAGGCCGGTCAAGCTATTCCTACACTTGCTCTAGGTGTTCCCGGAGGCCTTGCTTGGGCCTTTGTGCTGATAGCAATGCTTGCAATGGATGTAACACCTGGGCCACAGATGCTAGGGCGATTTGCTGACGTAACAATATTGCTGATTATTACATTAGCAATTGGTAATTTTATGGTTACTATCTTAGGTATATTGGCCACAGGGCACCTTGCAAAATTAACGAAAGTCCCCTATCCCGTTATAGGTGGTATTGTGATACCTATTTCGATATTAACGGGTGTGATCAATATGACCAACTGGTTGGCTATTCCCATCATGTTTGTGTTTATGGGAATAGGTATCATTATGAAATTATTCCAATGGCCACGACCACCTTTGCTATTAGGAGTAATACTTGGACCTATAATTGAGTTGAATTTCCAATCTGCAGTCAATGTTCATGGGTTTACAGGGGTACTCACACGACCTCTTACTATAGGGCTGATATTTATTGCAGTCGCAACTGCATACATGTTTTATCGTTCAGGTCAAAATCAAGCAAATGCGAAAATAGCATTGGCAGAGAACTCAGATGAGCAAGATCACCACGAATCAAATGTGACACTCATTCCTCAAAATACTTTCTTTGGGGTACTAAAACAGTTATTGAGCTTAGGGACTAACGATATACGTAATTTCCCTGTGTTCTTAGCTATTGGTGGCGCGATTGCATTCTTGTTGAGCTCTGTTCCGATTCCTGCTTTTGGCTGGCCTGGTTTCAGTGCTACATCTCGAATGTTGCCAGTTGTAATGTCTTCAGTGGTAATACTTTTGGCGTGTATACAATTGTTCTTTAACCTTCGAGAGAAATTTAAGGGTAACCAGACAGGTCAGTCAGAGATTATGGATTTAGGTATGCATAGTTTGTCTCTTCCTGGTGCTAGAACTGCAACATTACTGGTTGGGCTAACGTTGGTCATCTTTCTCCTTGCTACGGGAATTGTAGGTTTGCGCTGGGGTGCATTAATCCTTGCAGGTCTTCTTCCTCTATTCCTTATGAGTGGATTACCAGAAAAACCAGGAGCGGTGGCTGCTGTATCAGGTACTTTTATGGCTATAGCATTGATTGGTACAGGCCCAACAATCGCATATAACTTGGGAATCATTGAGAATATGCCTTATCTAGATGCATTTTCTGATGCGGCTCCGATGCTTTTGGGTTTGCTGGTTCTAGGTCTCATTTACATTCCTAGTGTTAGAAATTATCAACCACCTGCAGGACTGGCAGTGCTGTTCTCTTGGAGAATTTTGGCTGCTGTAATAACTGTTTCGTTTGTTAGTGTGTTTCAGTTCATAATGGCAGACAACGTCTTATATATGATTTGGCCTGAAGCGGCACTATTTGAATGGATTGGCCGCGAAATTTGGACTCCGCTATTTGGTTGATGGTTTATAATATTGCTGATTTGGAAACGGAGAGGGCAACGCCCTCTCCGTTTAGTTAGAGGGAATTTTGTCGCAAGATCCAATTAAATCAGACTCTGCTCTAAGAACAGTATTTTCTTTTCCTCATCCTGTGAACGAGTATGCAGCAAGGTGTGTAGCGACAATGGTTTTTGTATTAGGTTTTTTGATTATCGTGACTGATATTCAATGGCTTTTATTCCTATTAGCATATGGATTTATTGCCCGAGTATTAACTGGGCCAACATTAAGCCCGATGGGGCAACTAGCAACAAAAATTATTGTTCCTATATTTATTAAAAAAACACGTAGTGTTGCAGGTCCTCCTAAACAATTTGCTCAATTGATTGGCTTAATATTTTCAGTTACTGCTCTTATTTTGACTTATGGATTCAACTTATTTGATATTGCACAAATTGTTTTAGCAATCCTTGTACTATTTGCTGGATTAGAAGCATTTTTAGGGTTTTGTGCGGGATGTTTTGCGTTTGGTTGGTTGATGCGATGGGGAATAGTTCCACCTGCAGTTTGTGATAAATGTTTTGAAGCTAATTTCAAGATCCCATTTAGCAATAGTTCAAGTAAATAGTTTCATTATTACTAAAGATCTGTTACCTTCAGCCTGTGGTTCGACGTCGCGGCCCAAGCCGCTTTTCAAATAAGAAGAACGCTAGACTAAAGGCTGCACTGTGTGCAACTTGCCTTGTGGATCAGTTTTACCCTGAAGTGGGCGAGGCTGTAGTAAAGGTTCTGCAAAGTCAGGGAGTAGAAATTTCTTTCCCTGAAGATCAGACATGCTGTGGACAAATTGCTTTTAATGGTGGATTTAGATCAGATGCTGCAGAGGTTGCAAGCCATTTTATGGACTTGTTTGAAAAAGAAGAAAACATCGTAGTGCCGTCAGGATCTTGTACAAGCATGATCAAGGTTTATTATCAAGAGTTGTTTAAAGATGACCCCGACCAACTTGAACGAGCTAAGGCAATTGCTGAGAAGACATATGAATTTTCAGATTTCCTAGTCAATGTAGTAGGGCAGTCGGATGTTGGGGCGATTTCATATGGGTTAGTTACTTATCATGACGCTTGTCATTTACTTAGAGAGCTGGGAATTTCCAAAGAGCCAAGGGAATTAATTGAGAACGTTGAAGGTATTGAGATCCAGGAGATGAAAGAATCGGATTCATGTTGTGGATTCGGAGGTCTNTTCTCCATAAAATTCCCTCATATATCTTCAGCGATTTTAGAGGAAAAAATAAAGAATATTGTCGAATCTGGTGCACAAACACTGGTAGCNAATGACTGCGGCTGTTTGATGCAGATTCGCGGAGCGATTGAGCGAAAAAATGTAAAGGTTCGTGCCATGCATATTGCAGAATTGCTTGCGGAAGGTGAATAGAAATGGCAGAAGTAAAAACTGCTGAATTCAAAAATATTTCGAAGAAAGCTATTCAGGACGAGAAACTCCAGCATGCCCTTGACCACGTCATGGAACATTTTGTTGGGGCGCGCTCATCAATAATAGNGCAGGATATTGGTGAAGAGAATTGGGAACTATTACGGACGCGCGCGGCGAATATCAAGCAATCTACAATAGAAAATTTGGATTACTATTTAGATCTTGTTGATAAGAACGTTCGTCGAAATGGTGGCCATGTTTACTTTGCTAACGACGCAGCTGAAGCTAATGAAATTGTATTAGGTATCGCTCAGCGTAATGACGTTAAAACTGTAATTAAAAGTAAATCGATGGTTTCTGAAGAAATGGGTATCAATGAGGTTTTAGAGAAAGCTGGAATTGAACCTGTGGAGACTGATTTGGGGGAATACATTATCCAGCTTGCAGGTGAAACTCCCTTTCATATTATCGCTCCCGCTATGCATAAAACTAAAGAAGAAGTATCTGATTTATTTAATGAATGGCTTAAAACCGCGCCAACTCAAGATATAAAACGATTATGTATATATGCTAGGGATGCCTTACGCGCGAAATTTGCTACTGCAGAGATGGGTATAAGTGGTGCCAATTTTGTAGTTGCTGAAACGGGTACAGTTTGCTTGGTTACCAATGAAGGCAATGGACGTATGACAACGTCGGCTCCTAGAATACATGTGGTGCTTGCAGGAATGGAAAAAGTAGTACCTGCAATTGAAGATTTAGCTCTTTTCCTCAGACTTCTCCCACGTTCTGCAACAGGGCAACGGATTACTAGCTATAACACGTTTGCNAGTGGCCCCAAAAACCAAAGCGATGAAGATGGGCCAGAGGAATTCCATCTTGTCATAGTTGATAACGGACGAATGAATCTCCTTAAAGATGAGGAAATGAGGGAAGCGTTACGTTGTATTCGTTGCGGTGCCTGCCTCAATCATTGCCCCGTGTACAAGAAGATAGGAGGACACGCTTACGGATGGGTATATTCAGGCCCGATTGGAGCAATTGTGACACCTCCAATGACTAACATGAAGGTAGCACGTGATCTTCCCTACGCATCTACGCTTTGCGGAACTTGCAGAGACGTCTGCCCTGTAAAAATTGACATCCCGAAATTACTATTACATTTGAGGCATAAAGTTGCTGAAGGCGATGCGTCTGAAAAAGGTTCAGCGTGGATGGAAAGGTTATTTATTGGCCAATGGCATAAGGCTGTACGAAATCGGAAGGCCCTTGAGCGTAGAGCTAAATTAGCAAAATTAATGTTGAAACCAATTACTCGTAATGGGAAAATCAAAAAACTCCATGCTCCTATGGTTGGAGGATGGACAATTTCNAGGGATTTTCCAGCACTTGCTTCTCAATCTTTTGCTGATCGGTGGAAGAATAAATTATCTCAAAATCATGTTAATAGGGACAAATAACTGTGCCTTATATTCCTCCAGAACATNCGAATAAATCCGAATTTTTGACTAGAGTAAGAGGAGCTTTAGGCCGTAGCCATCCAATATTGCACACTCCTGATCACCCCGCACTCAAATCTAATATTGCACGACAAAAAGAAAAAATTCGAACAGTGCATGCAAGAAATGAAGCACGCATAACTACCAACATTAACCGACTAATAGAAAACGCATCTTTTGCATCGTGGAATGTTCACCGTGTAAGCAATTATGATGACGCGGCAACCGCGGTAGCTGAGGTGGCTCGATCAAATAAGATTAAAAGTGTTATCAGATCTGCTGAAGAAATTTTCAAAAAAATTGATGTGGATAGGAGTTTGAGGTCCGTAGGTGCTCCTCCGACTATTTTAGCGTCTAATCGAACTCGTCGNCGGAACCAATTAAAAGATATTGCATTTAGATCGGAAATGGGAATAAGTGGTGTTGCTTATGCAATTGCTGAAACTGCAAGTTGCGTGGTCATTCCACGTAAAGGTGTGGCGCGCTTGACCTCGCTTGCGCCATCAGTTTTAGTTTTGCTTGTTGAGACTACCCAAATTTTAGAGACCTTAGATGATTTTTTTGCAATTACACGTCTTAAGCGAATGGAATCTAGGAGTAGTGGGCCCAATTATTATAATTTTATTTCTGGCCCTTCGCGCACCGCAGATATTGAACAAACTTTAACGGTAGGTGTTCATGGGCCAGGTGTAGTTCATATGGTTATTGTGGGGTGATGATGAAATTAAAAGATAAAGTAATAATAATAACTGGAGCTGCTAGGCATCTTGGTCAGGCGTACGCTGTTAGACTTGCTCAAGAGGGAGCAAAATTGGTTATAACAGACGTCAGGGACTGCAGTGAGACACAAAAGCTCTGTGAAGCTGAAGGAGCTGAAGTGGTTTCGCTACAAATTGATGTAACTAATGTGGAACAGACTGAAGAACTAGCTCGATATGCGTTTGAAAAATTTGGTGCAATAGATGGATTACTAAACAATGCGGGATTAATGCAAAACATAACAGGTCCTTCACTTATGGACGTTGANCCAGATTGGTGGGATCGCGTGTTTAGTGTTAATGCGCGGGGAACATTTCTTTGTACTCGAGCAGTTTTCCCATATATGCGCGATCAGATGAGTGGGAAGATTGTTAATGTGGGTTCNACAACAATGCTGAGGACTTCTAATAGGGCTCATGATAGTAATCCACATTATGTTGCATCCAAAGGAGCAGTAATGGCATTTACGCGTGCAGTATGTCGTGAACTTGGGCAGTTCAATATTTGCGTAAATACTCTTGCACCAGGTGGAACAGATCAAGAAATTGGGCGTGTAGGAGCTGATGCAACCCCAGAAGAAACACGTGCGTTTGGTCGTCGTGGAGTTCCTGCTGATTTGACTGGAACGGTGGCTTTCTTGCTTTCCGAGGATTCAGATTTTATTACAGGCCAATTAATTGCAGTAAACGGAGGGAAAGAAGTTTCATAACTGTTAGATGGATATCGATCTTGAATCCGGACGATATTGTTCTGCAGCTACTATCTTGAGTATTTGGTCAACAGTGTCCTCTAGCTGTCCAGTCTGGTTAATTACAACAAAATCAAACATATTCGACTGTTCCATCTCGTATTTGGCAGTTAATATTCGTACTTCCATTTGCGACGCCGAATCAGCTTTTCGGTCTTTTAACCTTCGTTCTAGTTCTATCAATGATGGCGGGGCGACAAAGATTAGAAGAGCATCTTCGGTGATCGACCTGATTGTTCTTGCTCCTTGTACATCAATCTTAATAAATGCATTAATTGAATTTGCTATTGCGTCGCGTATTGGTTTTTTGGGCACGCCATAATGGTTCCCATAAACCTCCGCATGTTCTAGAAATTCTCCTTGCATTAGTAGCTTATTGAATTCATTTTCATCAAGGAAAATATAATCAATGCCATTTTTCTCTTGATTTCTCATGGGCCGAGTAGTCGCAGTTACCGCATANAAAAAATCAGGTCGACGAATGCGCAGTTGTTCTAAAATTGCATCTTTTCCGACCCCAGATGGCCCTGAGATAATTACTAGCAGTGGATTCAATTTAAGGAACTCCTAATAATTCTAAGTCGTCCCAAAAGGCAGGATATGATATTGAAGCCGTATCTGAATTTTGNACGATAACTTTACCTCTAGAAATTAAACCTGCTACGCCTAGAGTCATTGCTACGCGGTGATCACCATAACTTTGATGCGTGCCACCAGTTAAATGATTACCGCCGAAAATAACTAGACCGTCATCTGTTTCATTGACCGATGCCCCGAGCCTAGTAAGCTCACGACACATTGCGGTAATTCGATCAGATTCTTTGGTCCGTAATTCTTCTGCATTTCGGATAGTAGTGGTCCCTTTAGCAAAACACGCAGCCAAAGCAATNATTGGTATTTCATCAATCAGCCTAGGGATGAGATTACCTTCAATAACCACTGAATTCAAATCACTAGATCTTGCAGTAATATCCGCTACTTGTTCTCCGCCTTCTGTTCGGACATTGTTTATATCGAGGGAAGCCCCCATTAGTTTTAATACATCTATAATTCCAGTTCGAGTAGGATTAATTCCAACATTTTGAATAGTTACTTCAGCATCGTTATGACAAATGGCGGCGACCATCCAATAGGCTGCTGAACTGATATCAGCTGGAATTTTCACATCGAGAGCCTTCAGCCTTCCAGGTTTAATTTCTATGCTCAATCCGTCTTCAAATATGCTTGCTCCCATTGCTCGAAACATTAGTTCTGTGTGGTCACGGGACAGTGCGGGTTGATGAATAACCGTGGGTGAATCGGCATAGAGAGCAGCCAAAAGCAAAGCGCTTTTCACTTGAGCTGATGCGATGGGCATATCGTATTTTATGCCATGTAAGTTGGATTTTTTAAAAATAAGAGGGCAAAGTTTTCCATCTTCTCGTCCTTCTATATTTGCACCCATGGCACGTAAAGGTTCCACAATTCTTGCCATAGGACGAGATCTGATCGATTTATCTCCATTCATCACAGAGAGGAAATTCTGCCCGGCAAGAACGCCGGCCATTAGCCTCGTAGTGGTCCCGCTATTACCAGTATTGAGTACGTTACTGGGTTCGTGGAAATTACCGCCTACAACTCGGATAAAATCTCCAGTTTTTTTAATATCTACACCTAATGAACGAAGTACTCGTAATGTAGATTGAAGATCTGCACCGGTGCCGTAGTTAGTTATATGCGATGTCCCATCTGCAATGGCATTAAAAATAGCAGATCTATGTGATATCGATTTATCGCCTGGAGGAGTAATGAATCCGCGTAATTTCGAAGGTTTTACTATAGTTTTATTCATGAATCTTCACGCAAGAATTTAATTGCAATACTCTCTAAAGGTTATCAGGCATTGTAAAGGAACCGAAGCTATCTGCCTCCATTGGGATAATTTTAGTTATAGCATCTTTGTTTAAACTTCCATATAGGTGCGGATACCAATCTCCAGGATACGACTCTTCCATTCGCAATGGATTAACTAATTTGCTGGTGTCTATTTCCAAAAGCATTAAAATTTGATGACTTGCAAAATGCCTGCCTATTACTCCAAGCAGNTGCTCCTTTGTACAGTTGTGTATGAAACCTTCATTTTGTAATGAATCCGACTCATAAAAAGGATAGTTTTTAAATTGACTCCAATGCTGGAACGTTGTTACATGTAGAATTTTATTGGGTTTATATATCATTTATTCACCGAGGTATCGATATGGCACTTAACACCCCTACAGACCGATCTTTAATCAATGTGATTTCCGCTTATGAGCGTGAAATTATGGGCGAGAAACTCACTTTGGCTCAAATTAACCGCATAGCGGAATCAACGAAACGACTTTTACTAGATGAAATACATTCAGCAAAACATCTTCGCTGATCATCCAATAATGAACGCACCAAATTGTAAAACAGGCTGAAAAATATATGCCAACGGATCAAAGCTTGTAAANATTGAGCAGCCGATTATAAAAATTAATAAAAATAGTCCAATCCTTTCTAAACTATTTACGTAATGCAACCAATGCTTGGGGACGATGCCACTGAGAATACCTGCNCCATCTAATGGACCTAGTGGTAGTAAATTAAAGACCGCAAGGATTAAGTTGAGGAGTACACTGTAAGTAGCAACAATATTCACCCAGGCTGAGAGATTTAGTGTTTTTAATTCTGTTCTACTGAAATCACCTGCTTCAAGTAAGCCTATTTGAAATAAAAAAGCTAATGCCAAGGCGATACTTATATTTGCTGCAGGTCCAGCTAACGAAACGATTGCGAGCCCTTGTCTTCCATATGCCAAGTTGTACGGATTTACAGGTACTGGTTTACCCCATCCAAATCCAACAAATAACAGCATTAAAGTACCAAAAGGATCCAAGTGGGATTTAGGGTTAAGAGTAATGCGGCCCAACATTTCAGNTGTCGGATCTCCAAGTTTTTTAGCAAAGAAAGCATGTGATGCTTCATGAAAAGTTATACCGATTAGCAGCGAAAGACTTACACATGTAATGAGCACAAAAAATGCAAAAGGATCATTGAAGAGAAGATCAGTTTGAGCTAATAGCATTAGTTGGCCATGGTCCTTATTTGCTAGTCGTCATCCCATTCATNATTATCATCAGGCGTGACATCTGTAGTATCTTTACTTAACGTATATGGAGATGAGGAATTGACTTTTCTATTCTCTCGCTCATTGGGTTTTTGGGGCATATTTTTCAATGCCTTATTTAATTTCATAAATGCATCATCTGAATTATTTTCTAGTTCTACAATTAACGCGGCAATTCCGATGTCCCTAAGACTACTCAGATCTGCTTCCACAGGAATTGACGAAAGGTGTAAGAAAACAGGTTTAGAAGTAGCAGTGCTGATTCTCCCAATTTGCATTAAATGTTCCAAAGTAAGCTGGGGCACATTGTTTAGTTGAATAACAAAACCACTTACTGGCAGCACGTCTATTGTACGAATCAAGCCTTCGTCTAAAGACAGTTCTATGTTCATAATGAACGTACGGTCATTNTCAGATAGGACTGCAAGACTTGTTAAGGGGCTACTGAAAATTTCAAAATCAGCACCCTTAGTTAGCGCAGCCTGAGGCGACTCAGACCACGTACCAAACATTAAGTCCCCAAGGGATTTGGTTGTTTTTTCTAAAACAGATTTTTTTGTTGTATTAGTAGTGCGTATTACTGCGCCATCGAGTAATTCTTTTTTTGTTTTTTGAGGCTGGCTACCTCCATTTGCTTCAAATGCACCTAAAACTAAAATTGGCGAAACGGGTTCTCTTTTTGCCGACCCCCCAAAACCCAACGGCTGGACGAATCGTTCAGCTGCTCGATCAAGCTTATCGAGTAATAGACTCATGAAAAATCCCTTAATGTAAATATATGGCAAGCACGAAAAAATCTGCCTACTACAGATTCTATCAGTCGTGTGTTCGTGTGTGCTACTCTTCTACGTAATACCATATGAATATTAATTACCCTTTAGTAAAATACTTGGTTTCTGCAGGCGTGGGATCCCGACGAAAATCTGCTTCATTGATTATGGACGGCCGCGTTTATGTGAACAATGAGCAGATTTTGAGTATAAATCACTCCGTTAATATTCGAGATGCCGTTAAAGTGAACGGACNAAAATTGAATATACGAGGAGATGANAAAATTTATCTTTTGGTGAATAAACCAAAGGGGTATTTGTCTGCAGTTAACGACCCAAGAGGTCGAAAAACAGTTTTGGATCTGGTTCCTAAAAATTTCAAGGTTCCTGGATTGGTTCCAGCTGGAAGACTAGATCTTTTTAGCTCAGGATTAATGATTCTCTCTAATGACGGGGATTTTGTTAATCGTGTAACACATCCGCGTTATCAAGTAGAAAAAGAGTATGAAGTCCTCCTTGATTCAGATCTTTCAANCCATGATATGAAAAGACTGATAAATGGAATAAGAATTGAAAGTGGAAAGGCTCGAGTGCAATCCATTAACGCGATTGACTCTACGTATTTGCTGTACAATTTGGTATTGCTAGAAGGGAAAAAACGAGAAATCAGGTTATTAATGATGGCACTTGGTAAAAAGGTGCGAAACTTAAAACGCATTCGTATTGGGAACTTTGAATTAGGCGAATTAGGTAGCGGATCGACGATGCGATTGTCTGACGCTCAGGTCAAGCAATTCAATTATCGTTAAGCATAAAGGAATGGTGCAAAAATTGAACAAGATGGTTTGGATTGATCTTGAAATGACCGGGCTTGATCCTGATATTCATGTGATTCTCGAAATCGCTACGATTATTACAGACTTCGACTTACATATCCTTGCAGAAGGTCCAGTAATCGCTATTGCCCGAACTCAAAAAGAACTGAGCCGAATTGATGGCTGGAGTTTTGAACATCATTCGAATTCAGGGCTTTTGCAGCGTGTAGAAGAATCTAGTGTAGGTATTGAAGAAGCTGAGAAACTTACATTAGATTTTATAAAAGAATGGGTAGGTATCCATGAATCTCCACTTTGTGGAAATTCAGTGCACCAGGACAGATTGTTCTTGCGTAAAGAAATGAAAAATTTAGAATCTTACCTACATTACCGACTANTAGACGTAAGTACGTTAAAGGGATTAGCACAACATTGGTATTCCACTCTAGAGAAATTCCCTAAAAAAAGTACACATTTAGCACTTGATGATATATATGAAAGCATTGAAGAATTACGTTACTACAGAGAAAATATATTTAAGGATGTAAAGTAGGCTTGTGAGGGTGACTATGTTCAAATCAAAAAAAATAAAGCAAGTTTTCGACACGCAAGAGAATCAGGAATTTGATCGTGAACAAAGAAAGAAATTAATGACAAAACCCCCCGTCTCAATCGGTATCATTGCAACAGGATTAGCATTAAGTGGCGGCTTTGCCATAGCCAAATTGTTACCGAGATTAAAGAAACTTGACCTCCCATCTTTGGCCAATCGGGAGAATTTAGTTAACCCGAATCTAAAGAGTGGAGTACAGAAAGCATCTAGTGTCGTTACTGATTTGTTTAGTAGCGCATCTAGTAAATTTAGAAAAAATTAAGCTTCCACACGCTTTGCAAGATTTTGACCAAAGTCTTTCATTATCCCATCGGCTTTTCGCTTTATTATTCCTTGGCCAAATTCGCCTAGCTTGCCCATTATATTCGCGTCCGAATTTACGGTAAGTTCGCTACTACTATCGTTCGTGTCTTGTACAGACATCGATATTTTGACGCGCACGTTCCCAGGCACTTTCCTATCGGCACCTTCGCCAGTCATCGTAATAGTGCGATTGTTGTCGTCCCTGTTATCTACTGAAAGCTTTCCAACGAGGCCTAAAGCAACTGGTCCTACTCGGATTTTTACTGTTCCGGAATATGTTCCATCTTCATTTTCTGAAACATCGGTTGCACCGGGTATACAAAGCCCAACCGTTGGGATGTCCGTAACGAAAGACCATAATTGTTCTGGAGACGCATTTACTTTATAGGTGTAATTAAATTCCATCTGAAACAAATCCTTAAATTATTCTATTGTAATAATAGGAGGGTCTAAGCCTAGAAACAACTCTACTCGTTGACAACAAGCCTCCCTCGTACTACCTTCATAAATGACTGAGACTGGCTGGAGGATTTAATGGCACCATATAAAAGGTTATCGGGAGATTCCCACTTAGAGGTTCCTAATGAGCGTTGGACTCACCGGATAGATTCGAAGTATAGGGATAGGGCTCCACGAACTATTAAGCTGGAAACTGGTGCTGATGCAACTCAGTTAGAAGATTTGCCGGTTGCTCAGAATCCTATGGATTTGTATGGAGGAAAGGGCAGGGATATATGGTACCCGGGAGGGCAAACTTATGATTCGACGCCGGGTACGGGCAATCCTTCGCAAAGAATAGAAGAGCAAATACAGGACGGCTTGGATGGGGAGATACTTTACCCTGCGGTGGTTGTGGGTCCCCGTCTTTGGATGAAAGTTAATGACCATGCTTTGCAGAAAGCAATTTTCCGCGGCTGGAACACTTGGATGGGAGAAGAGTATTGCGCAGAGTCTCCGGAAAGGTTATTCGGGATAGGTGCTATTCCTGTGACAAATTTAGAAGATGCAATTGCTGAACTAGAATTTTGCAAAAAGGTTGGACTTACCGGAGTACAATTGCTGGCATTCCCTAATGGGAGTGGGAAACCACTTCCGGAGGATGATCGTTTCTGGGCTGCTTCTCTTGATATGCAAATGCCTGTTTCTATTCACGTTGAACTATCAAAAACTGGGCATGAAGGTAAATTGCTTGATTATCCAAAAGAAGATTCAAGATTAACGACGGAACTCGCATTTCAAGTCCAAAGATTTGCTGCACGAGGAGCAGGTACAAATGCTGTTCAACTCCTTCTTTCCGGTTTATTTGATAGGTTCCCAGAATTGAGGATTTGTTTGGCGGAGACTTCAATTGGATGGGTTCCTTATTTTCTGGAAATAGCAGATGTGCGTTATAACCGTCATATTTACTGGGCTGAAAAAATGAGCGGATTTAAACCGTTAAAGGCTATGCCGAGCGAATTACTGAATGAGTATTTTTATTGGGGATTCCAGCAAGATAGATCTGGTGTCGATCTTCGTCATCACATGAATGTCGATCGTTTAATCTGGGCGGCAGATTTCCCTCATCAGGAATCAGATTGGCCTAATTCGGATATGGTGATGGAGCATAATTTTAATGGGGTTCCGGAAGATGAAGTGTACAAAATGATTGTGCAAAACGCCGTTGACTTCTTCCATTTACCATCACGTAATTAATGAGCAACAGGAATATAAAAACTTCTAGTCCTGCGGGCATATTTTGGCCATTTAATATTTACTACGGATGGGCAATTGCCAGCACTTCTTTAATTGTTTCATTTGCTTCAGTGGTGTTTTACGGTCCTGTCCTCAGCATATGGTTTGAACCGATTCGTGAAGAAACAGGATGGCATGCCTGGGAAGTTGCTGCGGCCTTTACGATCGGAAGCTTTGCAGGATCGATTTTCACTGCGCTTGTGGGTCGAATAATGGATCGCTATGGGACAAGAACTGTAACTGCAATCTCGGGAATGGTTCTTGCTGGTTGTATGGTTGGGTTAGCTCTGATGCAATCACCCTGGCAAATGTGGATTTTTTTTGGAGTGGGTAGAGGTTTTGCGATTGCTGGCGTTCAACTTGGCACGACTGTTGCAATAGCAAATTGGTTTATTCGCCGTAGAGGAAGCGCGACGTCCTTCGCAGGTTTTGGGCTGCGATTTGGCCAAGCATTGGTACCTTTGGCAGTAGCTCCAATAATTATTTTACTGAGTTGGAGATGGGCATACGGCCTCTTGGCAATTTCTGCAATATTGTTAATAACAATGCCTGCACTTATCTATTTGCGTAGACGTCCCGAAGATTATGGGATGCTGCCTGATGGTGAACTAGCTAGCGAGACGAATTCAGAAAAAGCCTCAAGTGGAACCTCGGACCCTGTCTGGACTCCTACAGAAGCGCGGAAAACATCAGCGTTTTGGTTGATTTTACTTACTACATCAACGATTTTTCTGGCTCAAACTGCAACGAATCTCCATGCGGTACCTCACTTTCAAGCACGAGGTATCGACTTTGAAGCATCAGTGCTAGTCGTATTTACGTTTGCGATGACTTCTGCGGTGATGACCGTTCCTTGGGGATGGGTAATGGATAAATTGCATGTTCGATACGTTATTGCAATTGTTTCCTGCATTTATTTTCTATCAATGGTTATTATCATTAATGCAGATACATTTTGGGGTTCTATCTTATTCGGATTGACTTTTGGAGTGGCTCAGGGTGGATGGACAGTGAGCCAACGAATTGTTGTACCGAATTATTTTGGCCGTAAATCTGTTGGGGGAATTAGGGCGCAAATGGGACTAATAACCGCGTTCATTAACCCAATTGGGCCACTTTTGGCGGGAGCGATAAAAGACTTTTCGGGTGACTACCAAGTTGCATTTACAATTTTCGCAGCGACTTTCTTACTTTCTGCAGTGATGATACTTTTAGCACGTTCACCTAAGCCTAGAGCATTGCCTTTCGCTGATTAACAGATTATCGATAGAATGTATATCGTTGTATGCCACCGTAGCTCAGGGGCAGAGCAGCTGTTTCGTAAACAGCAGGTCAACGGTTCAAATCCGTTCGGTGGCTCCATTATTTTAGGAGTAAGAATGAGCTTGCCGGACTCCGTGCGTATCGTAGAAGTGGGCCCGCGCGACGGGTTGCAGAACGAAAGCAAGCAGGTTTCGCCGCAGGTGCGGGCCGAGCTCGTCGAACGATTGGTGTTCGCCGGGCTCAAACACATCGAAGTTGGAAGCTTCGTCTCGCCCAAGTGGGTACCCCAAATGGCGGATTCGGCGAAAGTGCTCGCCGCGCTGGAGGATGTGCCTGACGTTACTTACTCAGTGCTAGTTCCGAACATGCATGGCATGGGCAACGCGGTAGAAGCGGGGGCGAAGGAGATAGCTGTTTTTGCGGCCGCTTCAGAGACCTTTTCCCAGCGCAACACGAACTGCTCAATCGGTGAGTCTCTCGAACGTTTAAGTTTGGTGGCGGCAGAAGCAGCACGGCACAAGATTGCGGTGCGAGGCTATGTTTCGTGCGTGCTTGGGTGTCCGTACGAAGGGGCGGTCAATCCTGACATGGTCGCCTCGGTCGCAAAACAACTTGATGAACTAGGCTGCTTCGAAATCAGCCTCGGAGACACGATTGGCGTCGGGACGCCAAAGGCGGCAGAAAGATTGATCGAAACCGTGGCAACGGACGTGCCTTTGGACCATCTCGCCGTCCATTTCCATGACACGTATGGTCAGGCCCTGCCAAACACTCTCGTGGCGCTGCAGTTGGGAATAGCTACGGTCGACACATCGGTGGGCGGGCTCGGCGGCTGTCCATATGCTCCTGGCGCAGCCGGGAACGTCGCGACGGAGGAGGTCGCATATATGTTGTCAGGCATGGGTATCACGACTGGCATCGACTTGGAGAGACTGCTAGCAGCCGGCGATTTCATCGACGGGCGTCTGGGCCGGACTCGGCGCTCGCGTGTCGCGGAGGCACTCCGCGCCAGTGCAAACGGAGGAGGCTGAATTGGCAGTTGATCACATGTCAGTAGGTCATGGATAGGGCGAAACCATCGGCATTGTTAGCGAGCCGTACGTCAGTTCACCATCAACGAAGTAGCTTCGCGAGCTGCCGAAATAGACGAGACCAGCGAATCCCCTCGGGGCCTTTGGCCAAGTACAGGCGAGTCATCTCCTCCATGTGCCTTATGTATTCGTCTGCGTGTTCAATCTTCACGCTCCGCACGCCCAAAATCACGTATATTTTCCCCCATAGAGCCCGTAACGATTTTTGTCTCAGTAGCCACAATGGCGGCAGTTTAGATACCAGGCTGGATCCGATCGTAACCTTCGCTTTCAACAAATGTGAGAATTCAGGCTGTCTGGATCTTGGCCTCAGACTGGAGCCCAAGCTCAGTGATCGAGATCTCCCGCATCTTGTATTTCTGCGCCTTGCCTGTGACGGTCATCGGATAACCATCGGAGAAGCGGATGTAGCGGGGAATCTTGACCGTCGCGATCTTGCCTCGGCAAAAATTACGGATGTCCTCATCTGTCGGTGTCTGTGCTTCCTTGAGGATGATCCATGCGCACACTTCCTCCCCATATTTCGCATCGGGCACGCCGATGACTTGTACATCGGAGATACAGGGGTGAGTATAGAGAAATTCTTCGACCTCGCGCGGATAGATATTCTCACCACCTCTGATAATCATGTCTTTAATGCGCCCGACTATATTCACGTACCCATCATCTCGCATCACCGCAAGGTCTCCGGTGTGCATCCATCGCGCTTGGTCGATCGCTTCAGAAGTTGCATCCAAGTTGTTCCAATATCCGAGCATTACCAGATATCCGCGTGAGCATAGCTCACCGGCCGTTCCTCTCGGAACAACCTGTCCGTTGTCCGGGTCGATAATTTTGCACTCCACATGGGGATGGATCGAACCGACCGTGGCAACTCGATGCTCCAGGTCGTCGTCTGCTTCTGTCTGGAACGATACTGGGGAGGTTTCGGTCATGCCATAACAGATCGTCAGTTGACGCATGTGCATCTGTGCAACGACCTTGCGCATGATCTCTTCAGGGCATGGAGCACCGGCCATAATCCCTGTCCGAAGCGTGCTTAGATCGTAGTCTCCAAAATCGGGATGCTCCAGCTCTGCGATGAACATCGTCGGCACTCCATAGAGCGCTGTGCACTGCTCCTCTTGCACCGCTTCCAGTGATGCCTTTGGGTCGAATGTTTCGGATGGGATCACGATAGTGCCCCCATGCGTCATGAACGCAAGTGTGCCTAACACCATGCCAAAACAGTGGTAGAACGGCACCGGCAAGCACACTTTGTCGTGCTCAGTCAGCAGCATGCGCTCCCCAATGAAAAATCCGTTATTCAGAATATTGTGATGGGAGAGAGTGGCACCTTTCGGGAAGCCCGTCGTGCCAGAGGTGTACTGAATGTTGATAGGGTCATCGAATTCGAGAACAGCCGAGCGCTCGAGAAGCGCGTTTCGAGACACGAGGTCTGATAACTCAATGAAATCGGCCCAGCTCAGGAATCCTTCGTTTCGCTCATCCCCGAGAACAATCGTCTTCCTCAAATCAGGGAGATCTGGCAATACTTCCCTGAGAATCCCAACGTAGTCGGTCTGGCGGAACTTAGGAGCCGCCACGAGCACAGACACTCCAGATTGCCGCAGCGAGTACGCAAGCTCATGAGCCCTGTATGCGGGATTGATGTTGACCATGATCGCGCCTATCTTCGCCGTCGCGTACTGCACGATCATCCATTCGACATTATTCGGGCTCCAAATTCCTACTCTGTCCCCTTTTTCCACGCCAGAAGCCATGAACGCGCGAGCAGCCCGCTCGACCTCATCGTGCAGTTGGCGGTATGTGAGTCTCCAGCGCTGAGACTTCGAAACAACGGCATCCGTCTCCGGGTACGTCGCGACAATCCGATCAAAGAAACTTCCAATCGTCTCGCCGATGAGGGGAACTTCGGACGACCCCGATGCGTAAGACAACTCAGGCATGACTTGCTCCTCCTGCTGACTGGTCGGCTAACATACTCGGCAAAACGGGCTGGCGCTGTCAATAGCCTCTTCCCTAAATACCACCACTTGCTTTTCGATTTTCATCAATCCGTTCGTACAGAGGTATAGATTTTAGTGTATACCTCCACTCGCCCATCGATTATACTCAATCCGTTCGTATAGAGGTACAGATTTTCGTGGGCCAGATCATTTCTAATCTCAACGTTTCTACGGAAGAGTTCCGCATGAATACGCAGCGGATGCTCGATCTTTGTGCCGACCTTCGAGAGCGAGTCGCCGAGGCATCGGTTGGCGGAGGCGAAACGGCTCGGCAACGGCACATCTCCCGAGGCAAGCTTCTTCCCCATGAGCGGATCCAAAACCTGATAGATCCGGGCTCGCGATTCCTCGAGTTCTCGCAACTAGCTGCGTATGGCATGTACGGAGGAGACGTGGCAAGCGGTGGAATCATTACAGGGATCGGCATGATCAGCGGTCAGGAATGCGTCATTGTCTCCAACGACGCTACTGTCAAAGGCGGCAGCTACTACCCGATGACGGTGAAGAAACACCTCCGTGCCCAAGAAATCGCCCATGAAAACAGGCTCCCCTGCGTCTACCTCGTGGACTCAGGCGGCGCATTTCTCCCGCTACAAGACGAGGTGTTCCCAGACCGGGATCATTTCGGCCGTATCTTTTACAACGAGGCCCGGATGTCGGCAGAAGGTATCCCTCAGATCGCAGTGGTGATGGGCTCAAGCACGGCTGGAGGAGCTTACGTTCCCGCGATGGCTGATCAGAGCGTTATTGTGCGGGAACAAGGAACAATTTTCCTGGGAGGTCCTCCACTGGTGAAGGCCGCAACGGGAGAGCAGGTTTTGGCTGAAGAGCTGGGCGGTGCGGATGTGCATGCAAGAGTCTCAGGAGTAGCCGACCATTATGCTGAAGACGATCGGGACGCGCTCAAAATCGTGCGCCAGATCGTAGCAAGGCTAAACCGACGGAAGCAAATAGACATGGATGTTACAGAGCCTGCTGAGCCACTGTACCCGATCCATGAGATATACGGAGTAATCCCGCGTGACTCGAAGATCGCCTACGATGTGCACGAGGTTATCGCCCGGTTAGTTGACGGTAGTGAGTTCGACGAGTTTAAAGAATTGTATGGGGAGACGCTGGTGACGGGCTTTGCGCGCGTCCACGGTTACCCTGTAGGAATCGTCGCCAACAACGGCATTCTCTTCTCCGAGTCAGCACTGAAAGGGGCGCACTTCATTCAGCTTTGCGCCAAGCGGAAAACGCCTTTGGTGTTCCTGCAAAACACATCCGGATTCATGGTCGGCAAAGAGTACGAGGCAGGTGGCATCGCGAAGGACGGGGCCAAAATGGTGATGGCCGTTGCCTGCGCCCGTGTGCCTAAGTTCACGATTGTCATCGGAGGATCATTCGGCGCGGGAAATTATGCCATGTGCGGCAGGGCTTTTGGTCCTCGTTTCCTGTGGACTTGGCCGAACGCGCGGATCTCAGTGATGGGTGGAGAGCAGGCAGCGAGCGTACTGTCCACGATCAACCAAGACGCTGCTGAAGCCCGTGGTGAATCATGGTCTGCAGAGGAAGGTGAGGCGCTCAAGACGTCGATCCGTGAGCAGTATGAGGAACAGGGCAACCCCTACTACTCAACAGCCAGGGTTTGGGATGATGGCGTGATCGACCCGGCAGACACCAGAACAGTACTTGCTCTGGGAATATCTGCTGCGCTAAATGCCCCTATCGAGCCTAGCGATTTCGGTATCTTCCGCCTGTAATGACTCGGATGTTTCGCAAACTTCTGATCGCGAACCGGGGGGAATGTGCCTGCCGAATCGCTCAGACGGCCAAGCGCCTGGGTGTTCGTACCGTCGCCGTGTATTCGGAAGCCGACGACAGTGCCCTCCACAAGAGAGTCGCAGACGAAGCTCTACTGATCGGCCCTGCCCCAGCAATCGACAGCTATCTGTCAATCGAACGAGTAATCGACGCTGCAGTGCGCTCGAATGCCGACGCCCTTCACCCTGGGTACGGCTTCTTAGCAGAAGACCCGAAGTTAGCGGATGCTTGTGCTAGGCGCGGCATCGTATTCGTCGGTCCATCGGCCGCTGCAATGAAGGCTATGGCATCCAAGGACAATGCAAAAATTCTGGCCGAAGCAGCTGGTGTTCCCATTTTGCCATGGGCCTACGTAATAGGTTCGGTTACTTCAGGCTTCTCCAGCGAACTCACAAGAACGATCGGATTCCCGTTGCTTTTGAAGGCAACAGCGGGGGGCGGGGGACGGGGCATGCGCGTCGCTCACGGCCCAGAAGAACTAGCCAAAACAGTGGCCGAAGCCGAGAGCGAAGCGCTCCGAGCGTTCGGGAACGGAAACCTCATCGCCGAGCGCTTCATCCCTAACGGTCGACACGTTGAAGTCCAGGTATTCGGGGATAGCAAAGGGAACGTTGTTCATTTATTCGATAGGGAGTGTTCGATTCAGCGTCGATACCAAAAAATCGTCGAGGAAGCACCTGCCACGCGACTGCTTGAATCCACGCGCCAGGCCATGCGCGATGCAGCGACCAGACTAGCGATCGCGATCGGTTATGAAGGTGCGGGTACGGTCGAATTCTTGGTCGACCCATCTGATCAAGATCAGAGTTTCTATTTCCTTGAAATGAACACTCGTCTGCAGGTCGAGCATCCGGTCACTGAGTTGACGACGGGACTCGATCTCGTCGAGTGGCAGCTCAGAGTTGCCGCTGGGGAGGGGCTGCCCCTCAGTCAGTCGGAAATCTGGTCCACTGGCCATGCAATCGAAGTACGTCTCTACGCTGAGGACCCTAGCTTGGGTTTCATGCCATCCCCAGGAAGGCTCGGGGTGCTAGAAATCCCGACCGGGGTGATCCGCTCAGATATGGGGTACGAATCGGGAGACATGGTTCCGGACGCATATGATCCGATGATCGGTAAACTCGTGTCTTACGGTTCTGACAGGCAAACAGCGCTTGCTACCCTTGACGATGCTCTCAGGACAATGCGAGTGGATGGTATACAAACGAATGCCTCTTTCCTCGCTGGTGTAGTGAGGCAGCCATCTTTCGTTGAGGGTGTCTATGACACGAGTTTCATTGCGCAGTTGCCGCTATGGCTTACAGAAGACGTAAAGATACCGGCCCCGCGCGAGGTTCTAGTCATGGCCGCCCTCTTCGAGTTGCATTCGATGAGAACCAGGCAGTCAGCACGCTCGACCCAGGAAAGAGCTGATCGCTTCTCCCCATGGGATGTACGGGACGGATGGCTGCTTAACGCTCCTGCGATGGAACTTCTTCGATTCACCGATGCCTTTGGCCTGGTCGAGATCAAGGCTCATCCCAGTGAAAGTGGCTATCGATTGCAACTCTCGGGCCCAGCTGTAGAGGCTAGCGCGGAGGTCTTCGGCAGCGAGGTGAGAGCTTCGATAGACGGATCATCAATCCGTGGCTGGGTGATCGAGGAGGAGAATGGTGTGTTGCGGGTGTCCATAGGCGGCGGAGAGTACGAACTAAGGAAGACCTCTGCGGCGACGCCGGACAGAGCGCAAGTCGCTGTGCAAGGTGACATCCTTGCGGCGATGCCAGGAATGGTTTTGGAGGTCTTCGTAACGGAGGGGGATACCGTCGATCGGGGTGAGCCCCTCGTTGCTCTCGAATCCATGAAAATGGTCTACACGATCACAGCCAGCGACCGGTGCACCGTTCGACAGGTCGCTGTTGACCAATTTCAGCAGGTGCATAAAGGCGATAAATTGATTGCAGTGTCGCAGGGCTGAGGCGCAATCAGTGTAAGGTGAGGGTCTTCTCTAGATCAGCCAGCCAATAGAACCAATAGAGCAGCAAGTATTACTAATCTAAGCTTCATTACTCTCTGATTGCGGCAACATACCAGTGATAATTAACAGACCAGGCATAATTTAGTTACTGTTCCCTTGATAGTTGCCATTCGGTATTCGGGTCGGGAGATTGAATCCTTGATTATTGAGCAGGTCATATGCTCTAGGGTCCATTAGTTGCAATTCTTCTTTAGAGCAGATGGGCCATTCGCTTTGACGGGATTCACACTGATCTGTATGTTTAGGATCCAACGCTCCAATGTTTGCCATAAGAACCCAATAAAAATACTCGTATATTTGACAATCGTAGCCACAGGTCGGGTCATAATAGCGATACCAGGATCCGTCCGGGTAAGTGTCAGGAGGAGATTGGAATTGGCCACCCCGGGCGGCATCCATAGCTTCAGCAATTCGGCTTATTTCTGATGAGCCCTGCTTCGTTCCAAAGTTAAACTGCGAGCCAAAATATTCTGGGTAGGTGCGATCCCAACCTTTGGTGATGATATGCCATATTTCTTCAAGATTCGCATCCCAATGTCCTGCAGTCTCTATTCCTCCAAACGCATAGTTGTCGTCGAGGTACATGCTTG
>VFHU01000004.1 GCA_009391465.1 SAR202 cluster bacterium | reverse complement strand
CTGAGGAAAATGGTCTTCGCTGTATGTACCACGGATGGATGATGGACGAAACCGGACAGTGCATTGAGCAGCCTTTTGAGGAAACAGTTCGTCCTGATGGCCGATTCAAAGAAAAAGTGAAAATAGCAGGCTACCCTGTTCAGGAACTCGCTGGGATGATATTCGCCTACATGGGTCCTCAGCCTGCTCCTTTGCTACCTCATTGGGAACCATTTACCTGGGAAGATGGATGGTGCGAAATCGCAATTGCTAAACTTCCATGTAATTGGCTTCAATGCATGGAAAACTCAATGGATCCAGTTCATCTGGAATGGCTACATGGTTACTGGGGTGTTCGCCAGCAACATGAGAAAGCAGTTAAGTTAGGTTTAGCTAAAGCTGACGAATTTGGGATTTTACCCAAAAAGCACCAGAAAATTGGTTTTGATGTCTTTGAATACGGGATTGTGAAAAGAAGAATTACTGAAGGAATAGATGAATCGCACGGAGATTGGGCAATAGGTCATCCAATTATGTTTCCTCAAATACTATTTGTTGGGAGCGCTGTTCGTTGTTCGATGCAATTTCGAACTCCGATAGATGACGAGAACACATTGCATGTAACGTGGTTTTTCTACCGCGCTGCACCTGGTCAGAATGTAGAAAGACAAACTAGTATTCCTTACTTTGACGTACCGTTAAATAATGATCAAGGGCAACTGATTGAGGATTTGGTAAACCATCAAGATTTTGTGGCTTGGATTACACAAGGTGAAATTGCTCCCAGGCATAAAGAACATTTAGGGGAATCTGATAGGGGTATTATTCTGTATCGAAAATTGCTTGCCGAGCAGATGGAGGTTGTTGCAGATGGTGGTGATCCAATGGGTACCGTTAGAGACACGAATGAAAACCAATGCATCAAACTACCTTTGGAACATTGGCCATCAATGAATAACCCTGAGAGGATGGCTAGATTTGCGCCTAGCCAAGCAGGACAAACTGATGACCATATCAAAGAAATAGAAGCGTTTTTGAAACCTTGGTCTGAAGTTCCTCCCTGGGAAGAAACTGTTACAAAATAAAACCCTAATGCTTTTCCCAATTGGATATGGGTCTATACTGCAGTAATGCTGATTTCGTCATTTAGAAATCCCGTATCTAGAGGGATTATCAATTTATATTCAGGTACTTTCCTTTCTGGAATGGGTTGGTCAATGGTTTTTCCTGGGATTGCTATCATGCCTGGGTTTTTCGGAGTTTCTATCGGTGCTGCGGCACAAGTTGTAACCCTTTATGGAATAGGACGTTTCACCGCAATGCCTATTGCTGGTCAGGTTATTGACAGGGCTGGCTCAAGAGCAAGCCTAATTGCCGGTACAATTTTTATTACTGCAGGTGCAGTAATAGCCTCTTTAGCCCCTTGGTTTATATTAATCTTGGGTGCGTCATTTATCATTGGGGCAGGGGACGGACTGTGGGCGATGGGCCGGGAAGTTTCTGGCGTAGATTTAGTTAAACAAAACCAGAGAGGACGTATCCTATCCGGTTTTCATGGTATGCACTCCGGAGGTTTTGCTGTAGGACCTTTGCTTGGGGGTGTTCTCATAGAGTTTACAAACCTGAGAGTAATGTTCATGGCTTATGCGCTAATGGCCTTTTTAGCAATGATTCTTGCAAGCTTTTCGCATAATGCAGTTGCAGCTAAGGATTCAAAAGAAACTACTAACGCTCACGATAAAGCTATAGATAAAAACCGCTTGCGGCGCTTTTTAGATTTGTACTTTCAAATAGATCCTGCATTAAGAAACACTTATTTAGTATTTGTGTTTGCTACAGCCGCAGCTTTTATGTTCAGACAAACATTTCAGAGTATATTACCTTTATTTGCTGAATCAGAGGCAGGACTTTCCGCTATAGAAATTGGGGTTTTATTCAGTTTTTCAGGGGTCTTAATTTTAATAATGATTGTCCCTGTAGGATTTATATTGGATAAAGTTGGCCGTAAGTGGGCTACAGTTCCTAGTACGGGGTTACCTGCAATTGCTTTTATAGCCTTGCCCTTTACCCACTCGTTTGAAATGATGATGGTCCTCGTTGCTTTCATGGGAGTCGCAAATGGTTTGTCTTTGGGATCCCTTGCAGCATCGACATATGATGTTGTTCCGGAATCTGCACGAGGTAGACTTCAAGCTGCAAGACGTATGGTTGCCGAGATCGGCGGAGTCGGGGCACCATTGTTTGGAGGACTGATGATGAATATGAGTGGGCCGGGCACTCCATTTTTGGTGTATGCACCCATCTTAATCCTAGCTTCATTGTTATTAGCCTTTGTCGCCAAGGAAACACTAATAAAGAATAATGGATAATTTTTCATGAAGAGTTCGTATAATAAAAATGGCGCCCCAGACAGGATTCGAACCCGTGGCCTAGCGCTTAGAAGGCGCCCGCTCTATCCGACTGAGCTACTGGGGCACACAACGAATATATTTGTTTTTTTAAATTGAATCAAGTGTAAATTCGAGTTAATTAACTGAAGGAAAAAATCTAATCTTACATAAAAGAGGAAAAATGACCTACAAAACTATTGAATTGGAAATGATTGAGAACCTTGCGGTAGTTACATTGAATCGTCAAGAAAGACTTAACGCAATAAGTAAGGAACTTATCGAGGAATTTGCAGACCTTGTGAGCTACTTTGAATCAAACGATCAAATAAGAGTCATTATCATTACAGGGGCAGGCCGAGCGTTTTGTGCAGGCGCTGATATTAAGGAAAGGACTGAAAATTTGAATGATCAAACACTGGCTCGTACTTCTTCATTAATATCACCTACATTCAGAAGACTCGAGCGATTGAATCAAGTGAGCATAGCAGCAATTAATGGAGTTGCTGCTGGTGGAGGACTAGAACTTGCAATGGCTTGTGATTTACGTATAGCTAGTGATGCATCAAAAATGGCATTACCAGAATTGACGCTTGGCATTCTTCCGGGTGCGGGAGGTACCCAGCGTTTACCGCGGCTAATTGGTCCCGCACGAGCAAAAGAAATGATGTTATTTGGGAAATTTATAGAATCAACAACTGCACTTACGTGGGGACTAGTTAATGCCGTTACGAGCTCTGATGAATTATTAGATGAAGCTCATCAATGGGCACAAAAATTACTTGAATTACCTCCATTGTCGTTGTCTTCAATTAAAAATGCAGTGAATGTAGCAATGGATGTTGACCTTGATAGTGGTATTCAATACGAGCAACGCTGCTCCGCAATGCTTGCTTTGACTGAAGATAGGCGCGAAGGGCACAGTGCCTTTGTTGAAAAAAGAAAGCCAGTATTTAATGGTCGCTAACTAACTAGTTGATAACATTCTTTCTAGCATATTCCATCCAAAGCTCCCTTACTTCTTCGGGTACTTCGGCTTCATCTANGCTCAGGAATTTCCAATCACCTCTCCCGGCATCACTTATAGTAGGTGAATATCCTTCGTCTTCTTTGGTCCAACTCCTCGGAGGTTGCGGTATAGGTAGAAAATATGGTTTCGTAGGGAAATCGTCAATATAGGACTGAAAAAGTTCATGTATTTCAAGCTCCTTCTCACCTAAATCGTCGTTACACCGCTTATCAAATTCGGGACCAAAAGACCGTTCACCAGTAACTCCAGCATCCCCTACAGTACTCCAAGTAAGTTCATCTCTTTGTACTATTTCACGAATGTTATCAAATTGAATTTTCAAATACCTCTCCACGTGACGGAAGTCACAACTTAGAGTTATCGTGAAGCTTACGTGATCCGCGGCTGCAAAAGATAAGTTTTTCCAGTGAGGTCCAAACGATGAATTTAGTTTTGATAGAGGAAAGGCTGAATCACCGGAATCATAAGACGTAGCAGAAGTTGCCCATATCATTCCTTTGAAATACTTCCTAACTTCCGGGATTAGTCTGTCTATCAACCATTGGGCAAGCTCGACTTGTTCATCGGGTGGTAGATTACCCAGAAATTCGTTCATAGAGAAAATGACTTCTACCTCGGCTTGTATACCTCCTATTTGCATCATTTCCGCTTTTACTTTTTCTGCGGCTTTAGCCTGAAGAATATACCCTGGGATTACTATATCAAGAGCTCTTTTTTTATAATCATCTACGCTATTTATAGGAAGCGATCCATAGTCAGCAGGGTCTCCTTGGACTACGTAATGGTTCGAACATCTTTCTACGTCGGCGAAAATCCTTCGCCCTTTCTTCTTTTCTATGATGTAACCTACTGCAGCACCTCTCAACGACTCATCAAGCCAATAGTCATCTAGTACAAGATTACCGTACTCATCTTCACGTGAATTATGGCATTTGATATCGTTGTATTCCCAGTCATAATATGGAGGCATAGCTATATTCGACTGGGAAGGCGAAAAATTCATTCTTATATCCTCATAGTAAGGGTCGGTCATAATACGATCCCAGTGTTGGGTATACAGGAAAGATTTATTGTTCCTTATACCGAAAGCTCTCTCTAGCATAAGGTATCTGACTTGACTCGGCATTTCGTATCTTTCCAGCTCTTCTAGGTGGCACTCAAGCTGTTTCCACGATGGCCTATAGTAATCTATGACCTCTTGCAGCAAATCTAAAGGTATGCAATGACCCTCCCATAGCTGAGCATAAGGATGCGTGATAGAGTCTGGCGAAGCCCGGAAGCAGGGTGTGAGTTTTCGGTTTTCTTCATCGGTTATTGTNTGCTCTCCAGCTTTTATATCCCTAAGGATATTTACGCCTACTGCTGCTATACCACATCTCCATTCATCTGCTGTAGGAATATAACCTACAGCGTATTGATCGTTCTTTGGATTCCCTGTTCGTATCCATCCACCAGACACAGCCTTTATTGATTCGATTCTTTCCCGAACATTCATGTCATCGGCTTCATCCTCCCTATCCCTTTTATCATCAGATTTCTCACTATTTTCAGATGAAGATTTGGATGATTTTCCGACAGGAGCATTGGATGCTAATTCACACGAAGCTAAGGAATCCATTTCTTTTTGTGTAGGGCCTCTAAGCCCTGTTTGGAATTCTCTAGTCACTGATACGCCAAGTCGGTTATCTATGCAGGATATGCTGTACGGCAAATTATATTTTTCTCGCCAATTCTCCACCTGACTTGAGCTTTTTCTAACGTCAGATTTATTATCATCAACGTCAGATTTATTATCATCAACGTCAGATTTATTATCATTTAGGTCTCTATCCTTGACTGATTGTTCACCAGCATCGTTTCGCTCATATTCTTTAGGATTTAAATCGGCATGATCAGCTGTTGCCCCTGGTGCAGTTGCTTCAGCAGCCTTAGGAACTGCCGTTGCTGTAGGTGAAGTAGTAGCAATCTGAGATGGTTCGGTGGGGGCAGTACCGCTTCCTCCACAAGCTAATAGGAATATAACGCTCAATAGGCTAATGCTAAGTATAATTCTCATTCTTACAATTTCTTATGACTCAATTGCTGAAGCAAAAGACCTCAGCAACAAGTTCAAATGATTGACTCCGATACCCAAGAGGCATTTGCAGAAATGCTAATTTCAGTCGTTTTGTAAACCCCAGTCGCTTCTATGATACCTTTTTTAATAACTTCGGGAATACTTAGTATTAAGATATCTGTTCGTGTTCTCTAAATGTTGTACCTCAAAGGGAGATAACTCAATTGACGTGGCTTCGTTTGGAGATATGAGTGGCTCCTGGATGCCTTTTAATGTGTTGAGGCTAGATATAATTTCTACTAGATAGTTTGAATTCTGTCTTCTCTTGAGTATCTGGACAGAAAACCAGTATTTATTGGCCGCTGATGATTGTTGTGCCAATCCAATGTACTTTGAGTGGTCCAAAATGATATTGCTGTATGCGGCCTAAATGTAAATTTGCCATATCAGGTGAGGTGGTAAAGCGCTTTTGCAGGATTTTCCCGATGGGCTGAGAAGCTATAAGGGATAAAGTTACTGCTGAGATCGCCTGATTAAAACCTTTTAACCCACCCCCAGATAGCTTGTAACTCGCAAGCGAAGCAATGGTAGCTAGAGTAGCGCTAGTTAATATATTGGTACCGCAGTACGGGGAAATTGCCAAGCCCTTTTCTCCTTCTTGGAATTGCAGCAATGCAAGTGCCACAGATTTTCTAATTTGATCTAAAGTAGCGTTACCAAGAATAAAAAACCCATAAGGTATCGAATAACCGGCCAAAGGTCCCTTTAATTTAAATTCTTGCATGAGTAAAGAAATAGTTGCATGCTCTAGACCATGGTTACGAATTGTTTTATGCCAAAGGTTCATTCCGTACCCCTCCCAACTCCCTGGTTGTAGCATTTATAAAAATTTAATCAGCTCGACACCAGTTAATGTAAGCACCGTCACAACAATTCCAGCGATTACTATACCTAGAGCGATGGCAATGAGACCTCGTAGTAATGGTGCATTAAAAGCCCAAAGGGCAAATGAGCCCGTCCATGCACCAGTAAAGGGTAGGGGAATGGCTACTAACAGGACGATCCCCCAAAAGCTATATTTGTTTACTCGAGAAGAAAGATGCGTTTTACGCCAACGTAAGATAGAGCCAGGTAAACCTGGGCGCTTTTCAAGTAATTCGCCAAATATTTTTAAGGAAGCGACTAGGAAAGGCACCGGAAGCATATTGCCTATGATTGAGAGTAATAAAGCTGTACGCCAAGGGATATCGTAGACGCCTATTGCAAGGGGTATAGCAGCTCTGAGCTCACCAATGGGCATCATTGCGCTTAATATGACTAAAAGTTCATCTTGCACTACTAGGACACCATTTCNGAATTAGATTTTTATTGTTTACTAGGCAATAGACTGCTAAACATTAAAATAATTATACAAAATATACTACCCCTTCAGGCGTGTTCTAAACTTTTCTTAAACTTTGTTTAGGTTTTGTACTATATTTTAGTTTAGTAAAAAACTAGGAAAATACGTATATAAAATATTGACATAATGCATATGCAATTGTATAAATCAGTATGAGATTATTCTTGGAGGAGTCGAAATGGCGCGNAAAACTCGACTCATGCAACAGGTGGAAGAACGTTATAGACAACCCCTTGAGCGTTTACTACCTGAGATGATCAACGAGAATGGACTCTCGGCTACTGCTGCTGAATTAGAAGTGTCTAAAGCAACTCTCGGCTACTGGTTGCTTAAACTAGGCATTAACGTTCGCAGGGTAGCACTTGCTCCTGGAGAGACCCTTGAGGTTAAACGGGCAAGCTAGTCTATCGAGTTGAGTAATAAAAGCGGCTTGGCGCGGGGAGCGCTTGGCCGCTTTTGCTTGTATAATTGAATTCATTAGGCTTGAGATCTAGCTTCTATATCGGTAAGCTGACTATATAGCGTGAATAAATTCACGAATATTCATGAATAGGGGATAACAGTGCACTTTCGTAGGCTCATAACACTTTTTGCAGTTATATTAATTAGCATTTTCACTCTCGTGTCATGCGGGGGTGCCGATGAGATTAACGATCCCGAATGTTTTCTTGCAAAAGACGGGCAAATGGTTGGGGCTTCAGGTACTGACTGTAATCCTCCTGAAGGAGTTGAGGTTCTGCCTACTCCTACATTTACTCCAGCTCCCGCCTCTGGGGGAGCAACGGATGCTAAAGGACTTGTTATCGCTAATGGTTGCGCTGGATGCCATGTTATTGAGTCGATACCACAGGCTCGCGGGGTTGTTGGGCCATCGCTCACTGGTATTGGGGCTAAAGGCGAAGATTACATACGAACCTCGATCGTTAATCCTAATGCTGTTATAGCCGAAGGTTATGCCGAAGGTCTTATGCCTGCTAATTTTGGGGACCTACTTTCAGAGAATGAACTTGAGGTTCTGGTGAGTTTCTTAGCGACACAATAGCCTAAATAAAAATGACAGGTGAATTTTTGATCACACTTTGTATTTTTATGTTTAATTAGGTTTTATTTAGGTGTAATTTAATACAGTTTTCCTCGTTGACCGCCATTGATGGTAGTCCTATACTCTTCATGAATAGACTAAATTTGAGGATACCTTATGCAACTCAACTGCCTTCAAGAAAATCTAAGTCAGGGGCTCGGAATTGTTCAGCGCGCAGTGGCTACGCGTACTACTTTACCGATTACGCAGCATGTTTTGCTGTCTACAGACGAAGGTCGCCTCAAACTTTCTGCTACCAACCTTGAGATCGCGATTAGTACCTGGGTGGGTAGTGAGATTGTTGAAGAAGGTTCGATTACGATTCCAGCTCGACTACTTACTGATTTCGTGAATTCCTTAGAAAAGCAAACTATATCAGTGAAGACTGCTAATTCTGGAACTGCTATTGAAGTTAAAGGAGATCGGGTAGAAGCAACGATGAACGGATCGGAGGCTAGCGAATTTCCTCCAATTCCATCTGTTGATCAAGGTATAGCTACAAAAATCTCAGGACGAACATTAAAAGATGCGATTCATCAGGTTGTGTTGGCTGCTGCAGTTGAAGACTCTAGGCCAGTACTTACGGGCGTCAATATTGAAATCGAAGGATCTCAAATTACATTCGCTGCTGCTGATGGGTTTCGGTTGGCAGTTCGCACTGCACAACTTCTTGAACCAGTTAATGAAAAGCTATCAATCATAATCCCATCGAAGACTCTTTCTGAGATAGAAAGATTGATTGATAACGATGATCCGGTAGATATATTAATTACTACGCAACGTAGCCAAGCGATGTTTCGGTTAAAAAATATTGAAGTGGTTTCTCAGTTGATACAGGGAACTTTTCCAAATTACAGTCAGTTAATACCTCAAGAAAGAACTACACGCGCAATTGTAGATTTAGGAGAACTTCAACGAGCTACAAGAACCGCGTCAATTTTTGCTAAAGATGGATCAGGTATTATTCGCGTACAGATTGCGCCACAGGACGTTGGCGGTACAGGGAAGGTGACTATTTCTTCTAAAGCGGAGGAAGTAGGAGATAACACTGGAGATATCGCAGCCGATGTAGAAGGTTCTGAAGGGAAAATCGCCTTCAATAGTCGCTATTTAAGTGATGTTTTGGGAGTATTAAATAAAGACAAGGTCGCTTTAGAGATGACCACATCTTCTAGTCCTGGAGTAATAAGACCGCTTGACGATGAAGATTATGTTCATGTTGTAATGCCCATGTTCGTGCAATGGTGATTAAGATTTACTCCTAAATCGCTAAAAATTTGGCATTTTACGACCCCATCGCTTGATAGTTCACCATGGAAACCAATCTTGTTGATAAGGGCTATCCAATCTTCAACCGATAAATCTTTGTGTAATAAATTTTTCAACTTGTCTTGAAACTCATCGCTTAACTCTTTTTGCTCCCAGTTATCCGCCATTTCAACCTCCTTCTAAAAAAATCACACACACTCTCTCTCTTACTAACAGGTTGGATCATCCTTTTTTTGTCTAAATCGTCATACTTCTTGATTAGATCGTTGAACATTCAAACGTGTCCCGATACCAAGCCATAGGTACTTTTTCTAGGTCAACGACCATTGAAGATTTCTTATATCTAAACGTCTTTTTCATCTTCCATACCTAGAACTTTGAGAATCGCTTGTGTTCGATCTGGGCGACTGCCTAGATTGTTCTCAAGGAATGAGACGTGCTGGGGAGTTATCCGGATAATGTCGTCTTCGTAATAGGCCCGCAGAGCTTCAGTGGCATAAGTGGCTAGGTCTGTCTGAGTCCAGCCGCGAGCTACCCGGGCCGCCTTAACCCTCCGGTGTAGGGGAATATCATCGAAAATTAAAATATGTTTTGTCATGGCGCATAGGATGCGACCATTTAACGGGAATCATGCGCTAGAAGTTTCCACGGTGGTAAGTGAAGAATTAGCTTAATTTCGCTCCTAAACTAGTTGCAGTAAGGATAATTTTGATATATACCTATAGGTGTATAGTCTTCCCAGTTGAATATAGATGCTATGCATGATGCCTCTTTATTATGGCTGGGAAGTCTATATACCAATAGGTACAGACTTTATAGGAGTTACAATGGCATATACAGCATATAGTGTGAAACTAAAGAAAAATGTTGAAATCAAAGACCCTGAGCTCGTAACAATGAAAAACGGCCGAAAAGCTATTAAAGGCGTCGCAGC
>VFHU01000003.1 GCA_009391465.1 SAR202 cluster bacterium | reverse complement strand
GCACAGGAAATTCCTCTTTCTTCAACACGACCATAGAGTAAGGAGGCATTTCGGTGAGAGCATTTGTCTGCCAGAAGCCCAAGGCGTCCAGATTTGTCTTTAAAAATGACTAAATCTTCGCCAAGTATTCGTGCGAATTTAGTTGGATTCTGATCAGATATATCTTGAGCGAGTGCGATTGGGTACCAATATCGTCGCAGAAGGTCGCCTGCGGGGGTCCCTGGTCCTACTTGGGTGAGCAATTCATTCTCTTCTTGGGTGAGCATATTTCCACCTTTGTCAGTTTGCTTAGCTACATTATCAAGGGCCAGTCAAGTATTAGTTATCCTAACAAAACGTCTTCTTCCTGCACGAATGATTGCGCCAAATCTAACGAAAGAAGATTCACTTGAGACCTTTTCCCCGTCGATTTCGATTGCATTTTGAGATAGTAAACGCCGTGCCTCGCTTCGACTTGGAGCTAATGATGCAGTAACCAACAATTGGAGGGTATCAACGATAATCCCTTCAGGCATTTTTTCGGTTACAAAACTTTCCAATGCAGATACCGAGATTTCTGGGATCTCCTTAGGTTCTTGCCCTTTCTGAACTACACGCTCAAACTCGTTTGCTGCTGCAGTTGCTGCTTCAGGCGAATGGAACCAAGATACTAATTGATTCGCAAGCTTTTTTTTGTAGCTCATTGGGTTTTCAGTTCGTTGGCTTATTGAGGTACGGATTGATACGAGATCATCATCGGGAAGGTCAGTTAGAAGCTCAAAATATATCGGGAGCACATCATCAGGTAACGACATTATTTTTCCAAACATTTCATAGGGAGGATCTTCAATGGCGATATAATTATTTAGTGATTTACCCATTCTCCGTACTCCATCTGTTCCAGGAAGAATGGGCATTAGGAATACAATTTGAGGAGCTTGTCCCATTTTTTCTTGAAGCTCTCTACCGACCATAAGATTGAAGAGCTGGTCCGTCCCTCCAAATTCAACATCGGCTTCAATAGCAACAGAGTCGTACGCCTGTAAGAGAGGGTATAGTAATTCAGTTACGGCAATTGGTTTTTTGTTTGTATATCTTTGTGAAAAATCATCGCGGTGAAGGAATTGATTAACTGTAAAAAATGATGTGAGTTTTATTACATCGGTAAGGGAGAATTTACCAAACCATTCACTTTGGTATACAGCTTTAGTTTTAGCAGGGTCAACAATACGAAAAAATTGCTGCATATAGGTTTCTGCATTTTGCCGGACTTCAGATGCAGAGAGCATTGAACGTGTGTCTGATTGACCAGAAGGATCACCAATCTGCGCTGTCCAATCCCCTACAATTAAGGTTAACTCATGTCCTAAATCTTGAAGTTGCCGTAATTTCCTCAGCCCTACAACGTGCCCTAAATGCAAGTCAGGTTTGCTAGGATCAAATCCCATTTTAAGCCGCAAGGGCTTGCCTTCTTGGACGCGTTTAATGAAATCTTGTTCTGGGATAATTTCGGACACGCCTCTGCGGGTGATCTTTTGCAGAATATCTGGGTCGATTTTGTTCATAGGATTGCTATTAAACTCCAAGGACACGCTTCGCTTCAATAACGTCACGTTCAATTGCTTTGATTAATAAGTTTACACTGTTAAATTTTTCTTGATTTCGAATCAGCTCAACAAATTGCAGCTCTACATTTTTTCCATAGAGGATACTGTCGAAATCAAATATGAACGTTTCAATAGTGAGGGGAGCATTATCATGCAGTGTCGGTTTCTTGCCTATGCTAGTGGCTGAAGGAAGCAGCTTATCTTCATATTTGAGCAATGTTGCGTAGATACCATCTGAGGGNAAGGCTTGAGCCGAGCTAACACTAAGGTTTGCAGTTGGGTANCCGAGNATTTTTTGGCCGATTCCTTCCCCATGTATAACGGATCCTTCTATGGAGAAATACCTACCAAGTAATTGATTTGCTAAAGGGAGATTTCCATGATTTAGAGCTTCACGGATAACTGTACTTCGAACAGATTGATCCCCCAAGTTAAATTGCTTAACACATTCGATACTGTAACCAATTTCGCTTCCTAGCTGAGTTAAAGTTTTGAAATCTCCTGACCGATTGTGTCCGATTGCTACATCTTTTCCTGCTACGAAATGGTTCATGTGGAGTTTGGTTTTTAAGGTGCTCATAAACGTGCTAGGGCTCAGCATTGATAATTCTTTAGAAAAAGATATTGGTATAACAACATCCACTCCTGTACTGCGAATGAGATNTAATCTTTTTTCTAAGGATGAAAGCATATTGATTTTGATGCCTGGACGTAAAACGGATAAAGGATGATTTGCGAGTGTAACTACGATAGGAAGTAACTGCTTTTCATTGGCAGTTTCTCGAAGTGTCTGCAGAACATGTTGGTGGCCTAGGTGGACACCATCAAATACTCCAAAAGCTACAGCACTAGGTTTGTTATTTTTATAAGCGTCGAGCTCGTTGATAAGCTCACTCATTGCGTATCTCAGGACTGGGCAACCGCAGAGGTTGCTAGAGTTGTATGGGCTTGAAGCAGCATCTCTTCGGTTTCAGTCCAACTCATACAGGCATCGGTAATCGATATGCCATATTGAAGAGTTGAAGGATCACTTTCGAGATCTTGCCGTCCACCATAAAGATGACTTTCTACCATTAAACCAACAAGGTCCGTATTTCCCGAGAGGCGTTGTTTTACCACACTTTGGAATGCTATTGGTTGTCTATTGTGATCTTTTTCTGAGTTAGCATGAGAACAATCAACCATGATTCGATGAGGTAAGCCAGCATCTTCAAGCTTCGTTTGAACATCTTTAACATTGCTTTCTGAGTAATTAGGCCCTCCGGTTCCTCCACGTAGGATCAAATGACCGTATGGATTACCTTCAGTATGCACAACGCAAGTTTGGCCTTCACGATCTATCCCTAGAAATGAATGAGGGGCTCGGGCCGTTTTCATAGCATCTATAGCTATTTGTGAATTGCCGTCTGTCCCATTTTTGAATCCTACCGGCATACTTAAACCACTAGCCATTTCACGATGGGTTTGGCTCTCAGTGGTTCTTGCTCCTATTGCTGCCCAAGATACTAAATCAGCAAAATATTGAGGGGTTATAGGATCAAGGAATTCGGTAGCGGCTAGAACACCCATAGAAGCTAGATCTAGAAGAAGTTTCCTTGCTCTGCTAAGGCCTCCAGAGACATCAAATGACCCATCTAGATTAGGGTCATTAATTAAGCCTTTCCAACCTAAAGAAGTTCTGGGTTTTTCAAAGTAAACACGCATTACTACTAGGATCTGATTGCTCACCTTATCAGCCAGCGTTTTTAATTTTGAGGCGTATTCAAGTGCAGCTTTTTCGTCATGTATTGAGCAGGGGCCAACAATTACCAAAAGCCTTGGGTCTTCACCAGAGAGTATTTGCTCTACTTGATCGCGACCGTTTGCAATAGTCGCTGCTATTGCACCTGGAACAGGGAATTTAGACTGAAGTTGTTCTGGTGAAATAAGAGCTTCAATCTGTTTTANGTGTAAATCACTTATTGACCGAGCCACAAAAATTTCCTCCGGAGGGAACACTAGCCTTTTCCCCTTAGTACTAATGAGCTAAGCAGTTAACTAGGATTGCGAAGAGCTTGAGCGCCTTTAAGGTAGACATAATGCAAATCATCCTTTGACTTGTTTGTATTGATAAGCATTAGAACCCTAATAACCGATTCCGGAGCGCCAGGTACCGGAATTTCGGTGCAATCCATCAAAGCTGTTGATTCCCATCCAAGTCGTATGCGTGCAGCCTTTGCAGGGAATTCAGCATTTAGATCATCAGTCACGCTAAAGAATAACGCACCTACGTCTGCCTCCACAAGTTCGTTAATGGCCACGAGCTCTCGCAATAGTTCTTCAGTGGCATCTAGTATTGCAATCGGAGTATTACTGTCCGCAGTTGTTGCACCACGTATTCCTAACATTTGCATCAATTTTTTCCCTTAATTAATTTGAATTATAAGCACGTGCTTTACGGTACTAATCTGTTAAAGATGAAACGAAAGTATAAGCTGCATTCGCGACTTCCCCCTCTTTAGCTGAGTCTAGAACGTTGATTAATGCACTCCCCACGATGGCGATATCANCTATTTCCCCAACTGTTTCTACGTGCTTTTTATCAGCTATCCCAAATCCTATCGCGATAGGTAAAGATGATTGCTCTCTAACGCGTGATATGAATGAGTTTAGATTAGAAGGAAGTTCGGATCGCGCGCCCGTTACTCCTGCTACACTAACGCAGTAGATAAATGAATCTGACATCCGTGCGCCTAATTCGATGCGCTCNTTTGAGCTAGTTGGCGCTAGCAAAGATATAAGTCCAACTTGGTTAGCGTTCAAAGCCGATCGTAATTCCTGCGATTCATCTGGCGGTAAATCTGGTACGATAATTGCATCCACTCCCGCTGTTGCACAGTCCTTCGCATAAGAACTAATCCCGTAGCTTAGTATTGGATTGAAGTAACCCATAAAGATAATCGGAATCTCAATGCCCTCATTCCTGATGGAACTCACTAATTCGATGCATGAAGCAGTTGTTACTCCCTGGCTAAGCGCTTTGTGACTTGCATATTGAATGGTAGGTCCATCTGCTACAGGATCACAGTAAGGAACACCAAGCTCTATAGCGTCGGCACCTGCATTTTCTATGGATCTCACAATTTCGATGGTGTCATTCAGTGTCGGGAATCCTATAGTTACATATGGAATAATACCTGTTTTAGTGCCTGACATTGTTTGACGTAATCTTGTATTTAATCGGGTTAACATGCTTCACATTGTATAAATTTGAGTAATAAGGCCTATATAAATATTTCCGTTCCAATAGGTATTGGCCATGTAAAAAGGTAAATTGAGTATTTGACAGACCCTATTTCACATGTTATCCTACCGGGGCTTTAATATTAAATCCACTGTGAAGGGAAGTAGTAAGAAGAAGTACGTTAGAGCGAGTCAAGGTTTGGTGTGAGCTTGATGACGTGGCCTTCTGAACTCGTCCCAGAGTGGCTGGCTTGAAACTGTGAGTAGGGCTGGCGGGGCGCACCGATATCGCGTATTAAGACGCCTCATACAAGATGTGAGGAAGTTGGGTGGTACCGCGGGTAAATATCCGTCCCTTCGATAAGGGGCGGTTTTTTTATTTCCGCGGTTTTGTTTTATTAAGACAGGTAAGAGGGTTTTATTTTGCAGTTGACTGGCGCACAAATGATATGTGAGNGCTTAATTCATGAGGGTGTNGACCTTATGTTTGGGTTGCCGGGTGGCGCAATNCTNCCNTTCTACCAGACTCTNCCTGAGTACCCTCAGTTAAAGCATATATTGGTTCGTCATGAGCAAAATGCTGGCCATGCTGCTGATGCCTATGCCAGAGCCTCTGGGAAAGTTGGTGTTGCTGTAGCAACTTCAGGCCCAGGCGCAACGAATTTAGTGACCCCTCTTGCCACGGCCATGATGGATTCGGTCCCGGTAGTTGCGATTACAGGTCAGGTTCCTCGAGCTGCTATTGGACGTGATGCCTTCCAAGAGACAGATACCACTGGTATAACGTTGCCCGTGACTAAGCATAATTACTTAGTTATGGATGTTAATGATATCGCGGCTGTTATAAAGGAAGCGTTTTATGTGGCGCGATCTGGGAGACCAGGACCTGTTTTAATTGATGTGCCACGTGATGTGCTAACTGAAGAAGGTTCGTTTACTTATCCAGAAAATGTTAATTTGCGCTCATTTAAAATTAGCACAAATATTAATAGTCAATTAATAAAACGTGCAGCTCGTTTGGTTAATAACGCGGAAAGACCTCTACTATTGGTGGGACACGGCGTTTCAATTGCTGATGCCTTTGTAGAAGTAAAATTACTGGCAGAAAAAGCACAAATCCCTGTGATCAGTACTTTGCTAGGCATTGGGTCCTTATCTAACGATCATCCGTTAAATTTGGGAATGCCAGGAATGCATGGCCCTGCTTATAACAATTGGGCTATAGAGCGCTCTGATCTTATTATCGGTGCAGGAATGCGTTTTGATGATCGCGTTACGGGTCGAATTAGTACTTTTGCTCCAAATGCCAAAGTAGTACATATTGATATTGATCCGGCAGAGATTGGGAAAAACGTTAGAGTTACTGTTCCGCTCACTGGTGACGCAAAAATACTGCTGAATGAATTATATAAAGAGGTTGATGCTAAAGAAAACGCATCTTGGCTTGATGAAATTGAGACCTTAAAGGCTGAGCATCCCCTTCATGTCAATTCTGAATATCTTTCACCACAGTATGTAATTAAGTCACTTAGCGATCTAACGTCGGGGGACGCTATAGTAGTAACGGGCGTTGGGCAACATCAAATGTGGGCGGCACAACATTATGCATTCAACCAACCCAATTCCTGGATTACTTCTGGAGGACTAGGCACTATGGGCTTTGAAGTTCCTGGTGCAATTGGCGCTGCCTTGGCTCAACCTAATCGTCAGGTTTGGAGTATCTGTGGCGATGGTGGATTTCAAATGACTATGTCGGAACTCGCTACAGTAGTTGAGAATGAAATTCCCGTGAAATTTTTAATTCTTAATAACAATAATTTAGGGTTAGTCCGTCAGTTACAAGATCTTTTTTATGGGGGCATCCGGGTTGCGTCGGGGTATTCGTCAAATCCTGATTTTGTAAAATTGGCAGATGCTTATGGCATCTGGGCTAGGAGAGTAGATCATAAATCAGATGTACTAGCTTCCCTAAAAGAAGCCATATCTGTTGATGGGCCTACAATTTTGGACTTTCATGTAAACCCAGAAGAGAATGTTTATCCGCATGTTCCTGCTGGAGAAAGCGTTCTTGAGATGATTGATCTACCTTTGGGGAATGAGGGGTGATTTTTGGATCTTTCTCATAATTTTCAACGGCATACTATTTCAGCTTTAGTTACGGATAAGCCGGGTGTTTTAGCGCGTGTTGCAGGGCTATTTTCACGAAGGGGATTTAATATTTCCAATCTATCGGTAGGACGCAGTGAGTCTACTGGTTTCTCGAGGATGACATTTGTAGTTGAAGGCGATGAATGGGTTGTAGAACAGGTGACAAAGCAACTTTACAAGCTGATTGATGTGATACGCGTAAGTGATTTATCCGAAGAGAGTATAGTGGTTCGTGAGTTGGCATTTATAAAAGTTAAATCTGACAGTAGTAATAGTGCGCAAATTATTGAAATTGCAGAATCATTTAGAGCTAATATTGTCGATATTGGCAAAGAGTCGTTGATTATCGAGGTTACGGGGGATGACGGGAAGGTTGACTTACTTCTCGATTCACTGAAACCGTTTGGTGTTCGTGAAACCATGCGGACAGGGCGAATAGCAATGACTAGAGGCTCAGTAACTACTGGAATGAGGAAGACCTCTAGTGCTGCTGACCAAAGTGCACCTGATGCCGAAGTGGTGCCTTAATGGTAAATAAATTTAATTGAGGGGAGAGAAAAAGTATGGCGAAAATTTATTACGAGAAAGATGCGGACCCTAGTTTAATTACTGGCAAAAAAGTAGGGATTATTGGCTACGGTAGTCAAGGACATGCTCATGCACTTAACTTAAGAGATAGCGGGGTTCAGGTGATGGTGGGATTGCATGATGGGAGCTCTAGTCGTGCTAAAGCGGAGGCAGAAGGCTTAGTAGTGGCATCACCTGCAGAGGTTACAAAAGCTTCTGACGTTATCATGATTCTAGTGCCAGATACCGTTCAGGGATCAGTATATAAAGATTCAATTGAGCCCAATCTAGATGGCTCAAAGACATTAATGTTTGCCCATGGATTTAACATTCATTTTGGAGAGATTACACCTCCTGCAGATGTGGACGTATCAATGATCGCTCCCAAAGCACCAGGGCATAGAGTTCGTGAAGTTTTTGTGGATGGGCAGGGAGTTCCATCCTTAGTTGCAATCCACCAAGATGCTTCAGGCAATGCTCTGGCAAACGCCCTCTCATACGGCGCAGGTATCGGTTCTATGAGAGCTGGTATTGTTGAGACTACGTTTAAAGAAGAAACAGAGACCGATTTATTTGGCGAGCAGACGGTATTGTGTGGGGGTGTAACAAGCCTTGTTACGAATGCGTTTGAGGTACTTGTCGAGGCTGGTTATCAACCGGAGATTGCTTATTTTGAAGTGATGCATGAGTTGAAATTAATTGTCGATCTCTTGTACGAAGGTGGAATGAAGTACATGCGATATTCAGTTAGTGAGACTGCGGAATATGGCGATTACAGCCGGGGTCCACGAGTAGTAGACGAGCATGCGCGGATTGCTATGAAACAAGTTCTTGATGAAATACAAGATGGTACTTTTGCCAAAGAATGGATTGCAGAAAACCATGAAGGGCAACCTCGATTTAAGGCAATGCGTGCGTCTGCTGAATCCCATGAAATTGAAGATGTGGGAGAACAATTAAGAGGAATGATGACATTTTTGGGGAAGAAGTAGATCGGGCTGTTATTGATTCAAGATATGGCCTTGGAGGAATTCGATGGAAGATCGAGTATTAATATTTGATACAACACTTAGAGATGGTGAACAGTCAGCAGGTGCTGCGATGACTGTAGAGGAAAAAGTAGAAATAGCTAAGCAGCTTGAGAGATTGAAAGTTGATGTTATTGAAGCAGGTTTTCCGATCAGTTCACCTGGGGATTTTGAGGCTGTTCAGAGGATATCAAGAGAAGTTAGAAATCCTGTTATTGCTGCTTTAGCTCATGCTAACGAAGCTGCAGTTGATCGTGCAGGAGAAGCTTTGAAAGACGCAGCAAGATCTCGGATACATGTGTTTATATCGTCTTCTGATCAACATATACAACATCAGCTAAGGAAGAATCGCGAGGAAGTTGTTGAAATGGCGGCCAAGGCGGTTGCCAGAGCCCGAGAGCACACTGATGACGTAGAGTTTTCCCCAATGGATTCTAGTAGAACCGACAAGGAGTTTTTGGTTCATATGGTGAAGGCTGCTGTAGAAGCAGGAGCAACTACTGTAAACATTCCTGATACTGTTGGTTATGCAATACCAGAAGAATTTGCTTCATTGATAACGTACTTGCGTGAGCAGGTACCTCAGCTTGGCGATGAAGTGCGAATTTCAGTTCATTGCCACGATGATTTAGGTATGTCGGTTGCAAATAGTTTAGCTGGTGTAAAAGCGGGAGCTCGTCAGGTCGAAGGTTGTATCAATGGCATTGGAGAACGGGCAGGTAATACCGCTATTGAAGAAGTGATTATGGCTTTGCGTACGCGTCCAGATTATTTCAATGTCGATTCACAAGTAGAAACGGAGCAACTATTTCCTACTAGTAGATTAGTTAGCCAGGTAAGTGGTTTTCCTGTACAGCCAAATAAAGCGGTTATTGGCAGGAATGCATTTCGTCATGCTTCAGGGATTCATCAGGACGGAGTTTTGAAGGAGCGTTCTACTTATGAAATTATCAATCCCCTGGATGTAGGAGTCCCGCGGAGCGAGTTAGTTTTAGGTAAGTTGAGTGGAAGACATGGCCTGAGATCTCGTCTGGAAGAGTTAGGATATACACTTTCAGAATTAGAGTTAAATAAAGTACACGAAGCATTTAAAGACTTGGCAGATAAAAAGAGAGAGGTTACTGACCGTGACCTTATTTCTTTGATGGGTAGTGAGCGAACATCTGTAGTTGAAACATATACATTGGGTCATGTACAAGTTACGTGTGGTAATAATGAGATCGCAACTGCAACCGTTGAATTAATAGATCAGAATGGAGTTTCGCGAATAGATGCAGCTACCGGTACTGGTCCTGTTGATGCGGTGTATCGAACAATTAATAGGATTGTTGATGTTCAAAATGAGCTTACAGAATTTAGCGTCAATTCCGTAACNGAAGGGATTGATGCGGTTGGAGAAGTAAGTATTAGGATTGAGCAAGATGGACGACCTTATATTGGCCGAGGTGCGGATACAGATATTATAGTAGCGTCTGCACGAGCGTATATGAATGCCTTGAACAGATTACTTTCTATGGGTGATACTTCCAGGGCTCCTGAAGCGGCTGGTGCAGTGTAAGATTGATTTTTAATTGGATTAAGTGTTTGCTCTTCTCTCACAGCGCTCCTATAGGAGCGCTGTGACATCAGTGAANATANTTACATCTGAAGGGGAGGATAGATGGTAGCTAGGACAATGTTTGAAAAAATTTGGGACTTGCATGTTGTTAGGGAAGAGAGTAATAAGCCTTCACTATTGTATGTGGATCTTCATTTGGTACATGAAGTCACATCTCCTCAAGCATTTGATGGATTGAGAATTAACGGGAGGTCGGTCAGACGACTAGATAAGACAGTGGCTGTAGCTGATCACAATGTCCCGACAAACGACAGAGACAAGCCTTTAACAGATGAAGTTTCAAAGGCACAACTGGAAGCAATGCAGCGAAACGCTTCTGAATTTGGCCTTGAATACTTTGATATGTTTAGTGAAAAGCAGGGTATTGTTCACGTTATCGGTCCGGAACAAGGGCGAACTCAGCCCGGAATGATCATTGTTTGTGGCGATAGCCATACAGCAACTCATGGTGCAGTCGGAGCGATCGCCTTTGGAATTGGAACATCTGAGGTTGAGCACGTTTTGGCCACTCAATGTATTTGGCAGTCAAAACCTAAAACTATGGAGGTTCGTGTAAATGGCGAATTGCGACCAGGTATTACACCTAAAGATGTAATTCTTGCCATCATCGGTAAAATTGGAACCTCAGGTGGTATTGGTCATGCTATCGAATACACTGGTGATGTATTCAAGAAAATGTCTATGGAAGGCAGAATGACCGTTTGCAATATGTCCATTGAGGCGGGTGCGAGAACCGGGATGGTTGCACCTGATCAAATCACGTTTGATTACCTTAAAGGCAGAGAGCACAGCCCTCAAGGTGATGATTGGGAGGCAGCTGTAGAACACTGGACNTCGTTAAGGACAGATGACGGAGCAGTATTTGATACGTTAGTCGAAATCGATGGCTCAGAGATTCAACCTCAAGTAACTTGGGGCACTAATCCCGCGCAAGTATTGCCTGTGGGTGCTCGTGTTCCATTACCGCAGGACTATACTTCTTCGCAGGAACAGGCAGCTGTTGAAAAAGCACTCGACTATATGGGGCTTAACGGTGGAGAACGGATTCAAGATATAAAGATTGATACTGTCTTTATAGGTTCATGCACTAATTCGAGAATTGAGGATATGAGAGCTGCAGCCCTAGTNGCGAAAGGGAAAAAGAAATCTGATTCGGTACGCGCTATGGTGGTGCCTGGTTCATGGGAAGTAAAACAACAGGCGGAGTCTGAGGGGCTCGATCAGGTTTTTATAGAAGCAGGGTTTGAATGGAGAGAAGCTGGTTGCTCAATGTGCCTTGCTATGAATCCTGATCGATTAACGCCTGGGGAGAGGAGTGCCTCAACTTCAAATCGTAATTTTGAAGGTCGGCAAGGACCCGGAGGTCGGACGCATTTGGTTAGCCCTGCTATGGCAGCAGCAGCAGCTATTGCGGGTCATTTTGTAGATATTCGGGAGTGGAAATAGATATGGATGCATTTAGTGAGCATACAGGTAAGGTTGTTCCGTACGACATGTCCAACGTGGATACAGATCAAATTATTCCGGCTCGATTTTTGAAAAAAATCGATAGGGTTGGGTTTGGCGAATTATTGTTCTTTGAATTGAGGTATAACGACGACGGAAGCCCTAATACAAATTTTGTCCTTAATGAAGAGAGGTACTCAGGTAGCTCAGTATTAGTCAGCGGCCCACAATTCGGAATAGGTTCCTCGAGAGAACATGCACCATGGGCTTTGCAACAGTACGGATTTAAGGCAGTAATTACCCCTAGTTTTGGTGATATTTTTAAAAATAATTGCTACCAAATTGGATTACTTCCTGTCCAGCTTTCATCAAGTGAAGTTGACACGTTACTGTCTCGCGCGCAGGAACTTGAGGGTTACGAGGTAACAATTAATTTAGACGCACAGGAAGTTAGGGATTCTCATGGGTTTGTAGCAAAATTTGACATTGATGAATTCAGAAAAGATACATTGCTTCGAGGGTTGGACGANATAGGGCTNACCTTACAATATACCCAAGATATAAAGGATTTTGAAGAAAAGTACTTTTGAACAAATTAGTGAGGTTATAGATGGCGACATTTAACATAACGGTTCTTCCAGGAGATGGAATTGGTCCGGAAGTAACAGATTCTTCGCAGCAAATTCTCGATGCAGTCGGGGCGCGTTGGAAGCATAATTTTCATTTTGAAACAGATGTAGTTGGCGGTTCAAGTATCGACATTCACGGTACGCCTTTAAGAGATGAGACTGTGAAACTTGCTAAAAAATCAGATGCGGTGTTATTTGGAGCTGTTGGGGGGCCCAAGTGGGATAATGAGTCGGTAAGGCCAGAGGCTGCGATATTAGGATTGAGGAAAGCACTAGGCTTATATGCCAATATTCGGCCTGTCAAAGTTTTCCCTGGTATGGAAGATTCTAGTCCGCTGAAAAATGATCGAGTGCGTGGCGCGGATATGGTGATTTTACGAGAGCTTACTGGTGGGCTTTACTACGCTAAACCCAAAAGACGTTGGCAAAATAAATCTGGGCGTAAAGGTGTGGATACACTCCTTTATGCAGAAAAAGAGATTGAAAGGATTGTTCGGGTAGGATTTGAGCTGGCCCGTTCTAGGCGTAAAAAACTTACATCAGTTGATAAGGCCAATGTATTGCAGTCATCACGGTTATGGCGAGAGATAGTGATTGAAATTTCCAAAGATTACCCTGATGTTGAACTTGAACACCAGCTGGTTGACTCGTGTGCAATGCTGTTGATTACTAGGCCTACTTCATTTGATGTAATGGTTATGGAGAATATGTTTGGAGATATTATTTCTGATGAAGCAGCCGTACTTTCTGCTTCGTTGGGGATGCTTCCATCAGCGAGTTTGGCAGGTTTACCAGGGGTTGATTCTAATGGTAAACCTAAGAAAGTTCGTGGTTTGTATGAACCTAGCCATGGCAGCGCACCCGATATTGCTGGCCAGAGTAAAGCAAACCCAATTGGTTCCATATTGAGCACGGCTTTTATGCTGCAATACTCTTTTGGTTTGCTAGAAGAAGCTTCAGCAGTCAATAGTGCGGTAGAAAAAACCTTGGCTCAGGGTTTTCGTACAGCCGACCTTGTAGGTTCGGACGCGGAGTTTTCTACTACTCAGCATATNACGGACAAGATTTTAGAAAATCTATAGCATTTCTAAAGGGATAGGATTGTCCCTTGGGTGAAAGTGGAGTTGATGGAACCACTTGTTGTTCTTTTGCTAGTGGGTACNGCTTTTTTTGCTGCAGTTATTGGTGGTCTTGCAGGATTGGGTTCCGCAATNATCATGATTCCGGTATTGGCTTTTACCGTTGGAATTAGAGAGGCTATTCCTATTACTACGATCGCGGTGACTATGCAAACGTGGTCAAGAGTATGGGTTAATCGTTCCTTAATTGATTTCCGTATTGTTGGCTGGTTTTTAATAGGTGCTGTACCTGCTGGAATTATAGGTGCAATATTGTTTGCTAATCTCCCGGCTGAATATTTACAAAAAGGACTCGCCGTATTTCTCGTTGCAATAGTAGCCTATCGTCATACCCCATTGGTTAAGCAAATATCGATGAAACCACGTTGGTTTACTTTAGTTGGAATGGGGCAAGGGTTTCTTTCAGCGATTTTTGGTGGCGCAGGACCTTTTGGAGCATCATTTTTTCTCGCTTATGGATTGAGGAGAGGGGCATTTGTTGGGACAATGGCTTCTGGGATGACGGGGGTAAACTTTGTAAAAATAGGGGTATATGGCAATTATGATTTACTGGACTTGCATGGTTTTGGTATAGCTGTATCCCTAGGCGTGATTATGATAATAGGCGCTTATGTAGGCGGCCTGCTAGTGAATCGATTGTCGGATAGAGTATTTGTTTATATTGTTGAAATAGTAATGTTAGTAGCAGCAGCTTCATTGTTTTTGGGGTAGGTGTAATTATGAAAATTGGACTTTCTTTATCCGGACTTTTACAGCATTCTGGCACAGGGGATATGGTCCAGCGCTTTGAGGACGTTCTTGATTTAGTCCGGATTGGAAGAGAGTCAGGCTTTGACTATATATATGCTGGTCAGCATTACCTTTCTCATCCATATCAAATGATGCAACCATTGATTTCGCTAGCTAGGTTGAGTGCGGAGACCAAGCATATGGATCTCCTTTCCACAGTATTGGTACCACTGCAGAATCCTGTGCAAATGGCAGAAGACATTGCGACATTAGATGTTTTAACGAATGGCAAAGTAATTATTAATGCTGCATTAGGATACAGGGAGCTAGAGTATCAAGCTTTTGGAGTAGACATTAAAGATCGAATTGCTTTGATGTTTGAAAATTTGGATATTGCAAAGGAGTTATGGTCGGGCCAGAAAGTGAACTATAGAGGGCGTTTTAATAGCGTACAAAATGCATATATAGGTGTACGTCCTGTCCAAAAGCCATACCCAAGGATATGGCTTGCAGCCAATGGAGATGGCATGGTTAGGCGAATTGCTCGTTACGGATACATTTGGTATTTGAATCCTCATGCCCCTTTTGACACTTTGGCTAGGCAACTGGATCTATATAGAGAAATTTTTCATGCAAGCGGGCATGGTTCACCAAAGGTTATTCCAATGTCACGAGAGACATTCGTGGCTAAAACACGTGTTGAAGCTATCTCAATTGCACGTCCTTATTTGGAAGGTAAATATGCAACGTACGCACAATGGGGNCAGGATAAAGCGCTTCCTGGTGATGAAGACTTCACAAGACCGTTTGAAGAATTGACTGAAGGACGGTTCATCGTGGGGAGTCCGGATGATGTCATTACGGATTTAAAAAGATTTGAAAACATCGGAGTAACACACGCCTCGCTTCGGTTTGGTTGGCCAGGAACACCTAAGCAAGTTGTTAAAGATACAATTCAACTTGCTGCCTCCGAAGTATTGCCTCACTTGCAAGATTAAATATGATTTTATGGAGGTAGGCTAATGTCGTTGATTTATGACAGTCGTCATTTGGTATATAAAGTTGCAGGTATGGGGCCTTATGATAACAATGGCTACGTTATCGCTGATCCAAAATCCAAAGAAGCATATTTAATAGATGCTCCTGAAGGTATTGAAGACCTTCTGCAAGAAGCATCAGGGTTTGATATAAAAGGTTTAATTATTACGCATACACATCCAGATCATATTGCGGGGTATGATACGTTGAAGCAAGTTTCAGATATTCCAGTTGCTGTTCATGAAGCTGATTTACATAGATTCCCATGGAGACCCGAAATCGTTTTTTCTGGAGAGGAGAATTTTATGATAGGGAATGTGCGTATCCACGCTCTCCATACTCCAGGGCATACTCCCGGAGCGACGTGCCTGTATTGCCCTGGGACATTGATATCCGGAGATACTCTTTTCCCTGGTGGACCTGGAAGGACTGAAAACTCTAGTGCATTTGCTGAGATTCTTCAGAGCATTGAGCAAAAATTATTCGCGTTAGATGGAGATACTATGGTTATGCCTGGCCATGGCACAGACACTGTTCTTTCTAGAGCAAAATCTGAATATGAAATATTTAAAAATAAAGAACACCCTGAAGGTTTATTCGGTCATATAAATTGGTTAACAAGTTAGAAAAGTGGCTTTATGATGCAATAGTTGCTCAAAGTGGGCGATGGAGTAGAGGGNAATTTTGCCACCAGAATTGAACGGGCGCTTAGATTTTTGGAATATAGGGTATCCCTTAGGTGCGTTAGTTTATTTTACTGCTCTTATTTCGGTACTTGCTATTGCATGGGCCCTTTGGAATCGGTCTAAATTTTGGCGATTAGGTCAGCCGAATCCGGATNTGGGTTCATGGTCTGCAAGAATTAGAGCAAGTTTTCGTACGTTATTGGTGGATTCTGTTGCCCATAGGAAGTTCATAAAACATGAAAATTACCCTGGGTTGATGCATTTTTTGATCGTTTGGGGGATTGTGCTTCTTTTTGTAGCTACCTCTATCGATGCGTTGGAATTTAATGCAGAGAAATATTTTGGTTGGCATATTCCGACTAAGGAAATAACACTTCAACTTGAATTAATCTGGGACATCGCAGGGGTTATGCTGATTATAGGCATTGTTATGGCTGCTTACAGGCGTTATATCCTCCGTCCTCAAAGATTAAATACAATGCTTGAGAATTCGGTTCTTCTTTTATTACTGTTTGGACAAGCTATGTCTGGTTTTGTGCTCCAGTCATTGAGAATGGCTGCAACTGAAATGGAGCCTTCAAGTACTTTATATTCGATAGAATCATCTTATTGGTCTCCGTTCTCATATGTAATTGCAGTTGGAATTAGAACGATGGGTCTTTCGATTCAGTCTATAGAGGCTTCTCATTTTGTACTTTGGTGGGGCCATGCAGCACTGATGACTTTAACCTTTATGTATGCAGCATGGCGCTTTGGTCCTTTAATGCATATTTTTGTGAGCCCTTTGAATCTGTTTCTCCGCTCTACGGTTACGCGACCCAAAGGTGCTCTGAGGCCNATTGTTGATATGGATAATGTTGCAGTGTTTGGAGCCCGAGATATTACAGATCTCACATCAAAACAACTGTTGGATTTGGATTCATGTACTAATTGTGGCAGGTGCCAAGACCAATGTCCTGCCTGGGCTAGCGGAAAACCTTTGTCCCCTCGAGCTTTGATTCAAAATGCTAAATCGTACATGATTGAAAGAGCTCCCGTGCTACTTAATGATGGAGAAGCTCCTTTGCCAGAAAAAAATTTAGTGCATGGGTTTATTACTCCTGAAGTGCTGTGGTCATGTACTACTTGTCGTGCGTGTATGGAAGCATGCCCTGTTTCTATAGAGCATTTGGATACAATTGTTGATATGCGAAGGTACCTGACGATGGAAGAAGCGTCTGTTCCGCAAACCGCGATGGATGCATTGACTTCAATGGAACAAAGAGGTCATCCCTGGAGAGGGACCCAAGCAACTAGAACAGATTGGATGGAAGGCACGGATTCATTGACTCTGGCTGAAAGCCCTGAGCATGAGATTCTTTTGTGGGTAGGTTGTACGTCTGCTTTAGATGGTCGTGGTCAACAAGTTGCCCGGGCTATGGCGTCGGTACTTAAATTAGCAGGAGTAAATTATAAGGTTTTAGGTGTTGAGGAGAATTGTACAGGTGACCCGGCACGACGCTTGGGTAACGAATACCTATATCAAATGATGGCTGAACAGAATATAGAAATGTTGAACAATTATGGTGTTAGTAAAATATTAACCCTATGCCCTCATTGCTTTAACACCATAAAAAATGAGTATCCACAATTTGGAGGTCATTATGAGGTTGTTCACTATACAGAATATGTTGCCGAACTGATTAAGCTGCAGAAAATAAGACCTCGCAAGGCTATTCCAATGTCTGTGGCTTACCATGATTCTTGTTATTTGGGTAGGCATAATGAAATTTATGATCCTCCTCGTGAGATTGTAAAAGCCATACCTGGCTTAGAATTAATCGAAATGGGAGATGATAGGTGTCGGGAAAGAGGTTTTTGTTGCGGTGCGGGCGGTGGACGAATGTGGATGGAGGAGCCAGGAGTCAGGGTTAATCATATTCGGACAGATCATTTTATTGAGACTTCTGCCGATACAGTTGGCGTTTCTTGCCCTTTTTGTTTGCAAATGATGGAGGAAGGAATTGGAAGTAAGGGTTTAGGTGATAATAAATCAGCAAAAGATTTATTAGAGCTTTTGGCCGATTCGCTCCAGGAACCATAAAAGACTGAACTGGACAGTCTTTATTTGGTAAATGGNATTGGATTGAACTATTCTTGCTTATGCTAAGACATGCTGACTCGAATGAGCACTAAATTCAGTTTCTTCCAATTCAGTTTCTATTGCCGCACTAGTTGAATCATTTTTGGCCACAGCATTCTCATCCCNTGAGGCAGTTGGAGGGAAAGAAACTTTTGAGCGTTGACTTGGATGTTGGAAAGACTCTCTTAGGACAACTCGTAATTCATCACCTGTTCCCCCAGATATAGCGCCATCGTAAGTATTACCACCTTGCATTAGGCATACGAGTCTTCTAGAAAGTTTTGNAGGTACNTGGCCAAGCCGGTTATTACAAGGGTCCATAGCTACAATTGCAGAGCCTTCGACCTTGAGCATAATTGGTGTTCCTGGGGAGGGGTCATAGTTTGCAGAACATTGCGTTAAAGTGACCTCAGTAGATTTACCACTTTGGCCAATGAAAAATTTGGCAGTCAGGCTCCCTGTGTGAGTACTGCTCAGCGGTTTCGCCTTAGATTTGTTACTGCAAGCCCAATTTAGCCGTTCAGCATTTTTTGCAGCAATNGTGTTGCTTGGATTTATTTCAAGCACTTGATTAAAGGCAGCTAATGCATTTTCTATTTGATTAAGTTCTATTAATGCTTTGCCTAACCGATTAAGGGACTCGGTATTTTCAGGAGACGAATCTAATATTTCACGATTGATCTCCGCTGCTTCTTTCCATTTTCCTTCCATCGCTAAACTTACTGCAAGCCTAGTTTTTTCTTTAATCATTCTTGACTCGTCAGTTTCTCGGAAAACCATGTTTATCTCCTAAGGGTAGGTATTATGTGTTAATTGGACCGATGTTTAAGAACCGATGCTCAATGGCCGTACATTTGTCCATGATCACATCAATTCCAGCTTGATGTGCTTTTTCTGCTGCTTCCATATTTGTTATCCCTAATTGCATCCAAATTGCCGAAACACCAATAGCTATCGCAGCATCAACTATGGGAGGGACGTCGACTGATCGACGGAATATATCCACTAAGTCGATCGGTTCACGAATTTCTTGGAGTGTGTCATATGCTTGTTCACCGAGTACTTTATGTGTGAGCTTTGGATTCACTGGAATAATCCGGTAACCTTGTTTTTGTAAATATTGAGCTACACCATATGAAGAACGTGTAGGGTTATCGGATAATCCAACCACTGCGATGGTTTTTGTCCGAAGCAATATTTCTTCAATACTTGACATAGCTACTCCAATCTCAGCTTTGCCGTTGTAGGGTCTTCAGATATATAAGTAACGTCAATAATCTTGTAGAGAAATAATTAGCAATTTGTTGCACTTGTTTTTCATGAAAAACAGATTCTTTTGTTGANAAATAAAGTAGTACTTTAAATTACATCAAAGTGCGAGATATTACGCTACAGCACATACTCATTGCTTACGTGTGCAGCTAAAATGCTTATGGGTACTTATGTTTACTAGAAGGTACTGTTTTACTTTAATCTAAGCCGAAAGCTTGATGTAATACTCGAGTAGCAATGTCAATTTGGCTTTCATCAATGATACAAGTGATCCGTATTTGCGAAGTTGTAATCATCTCGATGTTTACCTCAGCTGCTGAAAGTGTAGAAAACATCGTTGAAGCAACACCAGGTTCATTTTGCATTCCTGTTCCTACGATGCTCACTTGCCCTAATTGGTTACGTGTTGTGCATTCAGTGGCGTTAATCGTTAAGGCTACGGACTGTGTTACCTCTAGAGCGGTATTNAGATCTTTTTCATCCACAGTAAAAGATAAGTCGGTGAGGTTTTCTGCGCTGGCGTTTTGAACAATGGTATCAACGCTGATGTTTGCATTTGAAAGAGGGGTGAAAACAGAGGCTGCAATCCCAGGCTTATCCGGAATTCCTCTGATTGTGATTCTTGCGATTCCCTTTTGGTAGGTTACTCCGCTAACCTTATTTGTAATTTCCATATTATTCCCCTCTGAATTAACTGCATGAATCATTGTTCCTGGCAACGTTTCATAACTTGCAGCCACAAGGATTGGTACTTTGTACCAGGCGCCTAATTCAATTGACCTAGGGTGCATTTTGGCGCCATAGCTTGCTAGTTCAAGCATCTCCTCATATCCAATTTCTTTGATTTTTCTTGCCTTAGGGACTACTCGAGGATCAGCCGTATAGATCCCATCAACATCTGTGTAGACTTCACACCTAGCTGCATTTATTGCGGCAGCAAGAGCGACCGCAGTTGTGTCAGAACCGCCTCTACCTAAAGTAGTAATATCCATATCTTCGCTAATTCCTTGAAAGCCAGCGACAATAGCAATGGTCCCGGAATTTAAAATGTTAAGAATCCTTGCCGCATCGAGATCGACAATAGACGCTCTTCCGTGGGCAGTATTCGTTTTAATACCGGCTTGAGCACCACTCATGCTAATTGCGGCAATCCCTAATTCTCGAAGTGCCATAGCCATTAATGTACAAGATACCAACTCTCCGGTGGATAATAATGTATCTAGTTCGCGCGGCTCAGGAGCAGTGGTTATAGATTTTGCTAATTCAATTAATTGATCAGTTGAATCACCCATTGCAGACAGGACTATGGCTAGTTGATTGCCTTCTTTTTTGGATTCCGCAATTCTGAGCGCCACGTTTTTTATTTTTGTGGCATTGCTGACAGAGGATCCTCCGTATTTTTGAACTAGTATAGGCATATCTTATTCTTCAGAGGTGCTGAGTAGTTTGGCACCATGAGCAGCAGGAGTCAGAACTTTAAAGGTCCCAGTTAAACCTGATTTGTCTGCTGCATCTGCCATTTCATACCCTATTGTGAACGCACGATGTTCTTCTTTAGTTGTGAATGCAATTATCGTTGATCCAGCTCCTGATAGAAAGGCACCGTTTGCACCGGCGGCAATAGCGTGGTCAAAAATGACTTTCATTTGCCGAAATATTTTTTGACGTTGAGGTTGGTGTAGTCGATCTTGAGTTGCAACTTTTAGGTATTCAAAATTGCCTTGGCTAAGAGCTGCAACCAGCAATGCAGTTCTGCCGATATTGAAAACTGCATCTGATCTTGAGACATTAGGTTCTAAAACACTTCGGGCATCACTTGTAGACATGGGCGTATCAGGAATGTATGCAACACATTGTAAATTGGACGGAAGCTGAACGGGCACTGCGTGTACCTGCCCCTGTTCAGAAACGACGATACTCATACCCCCCATCAGAGCAGGTGCAACGTTATCTGGGTGACCTTCAATTTCAGTTGCGATTTGCAGTAAACGATGCGGGGATAATGGATAATTTAAAAGTGCATTTACTGCATAAATACTNCCGGCTATAGCGGCAGAACTGCTACCGAGGCCACGGCTTAAAGGGATTTCTAGCCAGGCCTCTAACGAAAGAGACTGACCTTTGATTCCTGCCTCGTTCAGTATTTGCTCTGCGGCTTTGTACATTAAATTGTTACTGTCTGTAGGNAGAAAATTTTCTCCTTCTCCATGAATAATAATTTTTGGCGAAAGTGAAAATCCCACTTTTATGGTGTTCCAAAGAGAAAGTGCTATTCCAAGGCAATCAAAGCCGGGGCCAAGGTTCGCTGTTGTTGCTGGCACGGTTACAGTTATTGAATTAGACATAGGCCTGCCACTCGTTATACTGATATAAGATTATACAGTTATCGAAGGTATAGTATTTACGATATAGTAAATGCTTGTTGATATATATCTAAATTACTCTATTAGGTTCTAACACTTATGAGCATTGCATATATTCTAGGTTACTCTTCTGGCTCTGGGACAACAGCGCTGGCCGCGGGCTTGGCAAAGCTTTTTGAATCCAAGGGGAAGACAGTCTCTTTGGTTAAGGCCAATTCATCTGATAGCGAAGACGAAGCCGATTTATTTTCAAATTTTTCAACCCCCCCACGTAATGATTTTGATTTATCCGCATGTGCAGATGTAAACGAAAGAATCAAAATATTGCATGAGCATGATCAAGATAATGACATGGTTATTGTTGACGGCGGTTCGTCGGATAGAAAACAGCAACAAGTCAGTGAAAATCAAATTAAACTAATTAATGAGTGTAATGCGAAGGTATTTGGTGTTTTTGGCTATGATCGAATGATTAACACGGAGTCGATCTTAGCATGGAGTAATGACTACGGAGATTACTTTGCAGGAGTCATTATAAATAAATGTCATCAATACGCCTTTAGTGATATAGAAGATAGATTGATTCCTGAACTAAGTCGTATGAATGTCAGAACAATAGGCACTGTCCCAGAGGAAAGAACATTGATTGCTCCCACAATTTCTCAAGTTATTAAGCACATTGGTGCTCAGTGTTTTGTCCCTGCGGAGGACGATAATGACCTAATAGAGAATTTTCTTATAGGAGGACTCATTACCGAATGGGGGGGAAATTACTTTAATCGTTTGCCGAAACAAGCAGTGATTGTACGCGGAGGGCGAATTGATATACAAATGTCCGCTCTCAATTTCCCTCTGAAATTGTTGATATTAACCAATTGTGATGCCCCATCTCAATATGTGTTCCAGCGAGCAGAAGGCCTGGGGGTTCCATTGGCTACTGTTCCTTTAGATACTCATGAAACAATGGTTAGGCTAGAAACCATGCAATCTCAAGTTAATGTCGCTCACCCTCAAAAGATTAAGCATCTTTCAGATGTGCTGGAATTAAGGATTGACTTAGATTTTCTACAGTCTTCTATTGAGGTTAAGTAATAGTGCCTAGTGTGGTTGTTACTGCTACTGGATATCGTGAAGCTATTCCGTATGTGGACGCGATCGAATCGAGAAATGGTCACGCAAAGGTGATTACTCCTAAAGAGTATGTAAGCGTCGAAGATAGTTTTTTGGGTGCAAGTGGATTACTTTTGTGTGGAGGGTATGACTTAAATCCGCTTCTCTATGGAGATGTAGATGAATCAGATGTGACNGAGGAAATTTTCCCTCAGCGAGATGAAATGGAAATGGACCTATTGGGCTATGCAATTCAATCTGGGATGCCCATATTGGGTATATGTCGAGGGATGCAACTAATCAACGTAGCATTTGGGGGCAAACTCATACAAGATATTCCTGATCATAGGACTCCAGGTGACTTCAATGATGACAATCCCCTGCGGCATAGTGTTTATGTTTCTCCTGGTAGTAGGCTTGGTGCAATCATTGGTGCTGGAGCGATATATCGGGTGAATAGTTTGCATCATCAGGGACTCAAGGAAGCTCAGCGAGCCCCTTCCCTCTTAGCATCTGCATATTCTCCATTTGANGGGATTATTGAAGGGCTAGAGAGTCCTGAGTACCCATTATTAATTGGGGTGCAGTGCCATCCAGAGCGGTATTCAGAGGTTCCTAAAAGCTTTATGAAATTATTTGAATGGCTGGTAAATTGGACAGAATTTAATGGAAGGGAGCGCTTGCAAGAATGAATATAAATGAGAGCGCTATTGGATCTAATCAAGGTGAAAACTCAAGTAGTTGCAGGCATTTATACCTTCGACGTGGCACTGAAGGAATTGCAGCATCTTGTATTCATTGTAATATGCACTTTCGGCTTGCATGGACGTCTACTAAGAAAGAAATAGTAAGGCCAGCAACTCGTAATTTAATTCTAGCGTTTGCGGGAGTGGCCCTATTAGTTGCCTCGCAGCTTTTAGGGCTGCAACTTGGGGCCTTCCCGATTTCATCTATTTTTCTGATGATTGCAGTTCTTTTTTTCACTAGAGCAGTTTTGGGTGGTTTTGAGTTATGGGCGCGTCATGGATTTATTCCTGGAATTCTAGGGCCGATTGTACGCAGGAACTGGTTAAATCCTCTTCCGCCAAAACCCTACATCACAACACTAAGTTCAGTCAGATTTCCAATTGATTTACGTACATACAGACTTTTTGAACCTGGTGATACGTTATTAATCGAGCATTTACGATGGTCTAGGCTCCCAGTGGCTATATATAAGGGTGGTAATTAAATAAACACCTAAATTGAACCTTAGTATGTTTTTGAATTGACACTTTTTGGGGCATCCAACTTCTTATCTACCGAGAGGACATTTACCTCTTACTGTTAGGCATACAGCCTCGCGTGCGCGCGCGCGGTATGGTAGACTTGTAATATAGCTACATGTAGCATACGTTTGAGTCAGTACTACAACATATTGCTAGTATTGGAGTGGGTTTGTCGAAAGGAGCCACTATGGTGACTGGGAATTCAGGCAATGTAAGGCCGGTAAGAATTGAAGAGGAGATGAGAAGCGCATATCTTGATTATGCGATGAGCGTTATTGTCTCTAGAGCATTGCCAGATGTCAGGGACGGCTTGAAGCCTGTTCATAGGCGTATTCTTTACGCAATGCAAGGAATGGGCCTCCGACCAGGTTCTTCATATAAAAAAAGTGCTGCGGTAGTTGGAGAAGTTTTAGGTAAATATCATCCNCATGGNGATTCTTCTGTTTATGATGCATTAGTTAGAATGGCACAGGATTTTTCCATGCGCCATATGTTGGTGGATGGTCAAGGAAATTTTGGTTCAGTCGATGATGACCCTCCAGCAGCAATGCGTTATACCGAGGCAAGACTTGCTCCCATAGCCGAACAACTTCTGCAGGATATTGATCGGGACACTATAGATTTCGTAGATAATTATGATGGTTCGCAGCGTGAACCTACAGTTCTCCCATCTCGTATTCCGGGATTTTTAATTAATGGGTCATCCGGAATTGCGGTGGGCATGGCTACTAATATTCCTCCTCATAACCTCCGAGAGGTATGTGATGCTATCGAGCATTTGGTAGATAACCCTGAGGCAACTGCAGATGATTTAATTCAATTTGTTCATGGCCCTGATTTTCCTACAGCCGCTACAATTATGGGCCGCGAAGGTATTGCGCAGGCATATCATACTGGCCATGGTCGAATAATGACGCGTGCCAAAGCATATTTTGAAGACATGGAAAAGAGTGGTTCTCGTCAGAGGATTATTGTTAATGAACTTCCTTATCAAGTAAATAAGGCTTCGCTGATTGAAAAAATTGCATTTCTGTCCAAAGATAAAAAAATTGAAGGTATCTCAGAAATACGAGATGAATCAGACAGAGATGGGATGCGAATTGTAATTGAATTACAGAGAAATGCTGCAGCTAACGTCGTATTAAACAACCTCTATCAACACACACAAATGCAGAGTGCCTTTCACGTGAATATGGTGGCACTCGTAGATGGACAGCCTCGAATTCTTAGCCTGAAATCTTCACTTCAACATTTTATTGAATTTAGGAAGACTGTAGTTCGCCGTAGGGCAGAATATGATTTGGCTCGAGCGCGAGAAAGAGCTCATATTTTAGAAGGGCTTAGAGTCGCTTTAGAAAACCTAGATCAGGTTATCGCTCTTATACGTCAATCTCCAGACGTTGAAAATGCGAGAAATGGATTGACTGTAACTTTTGGGTTGACTGAGCAACAAGCTCAGGCGATCTTAGATATGCAATTACGACGCCTTGCAGCACTAGAGCGGGAACGAATTGAGAACGAATATCAGGAATTAATGAAAAAAATTGCTGAGTTAGAAGATTTGCTCTCAAGCTCCTCCAAAGTCTTAGCCGTAATTAAGCAGGAAAATTCCGACCTTCGTAAGAATTTTGGGCAAGACCGGCGCACCGAAATATCAGATGAGGAAGCACGAGATCAATCACAAGAAGAATTAACCCCACATGCTGATGTGGTATTTACTTTGAGTGACCGAGGGTACATTAAACGATTACCAATTGCCCTTTATAGACTTCAACATCGTAAAGGTAAAGGAGTTCGTGGGCAGCAGCCTCGTGAGGGAGATGCGGTACAGCAATTGATTGTCGCAGATACTCACGATTGGTTATTGTTTTTTACGGATAAAGGAAAAATTTACCGAAAAAGAGTATTTGAAGTAAATCAAGATTCTTCTAGGACATCGCGAGGAACACCAATACAAAATTTAATTGATGCTATTAACCCTAGTGAAGAAGTAGTTACCGCGGTGGTGAATATCTCAGACCCAAATGCAGATCAGTATATTTTCATGGCTACACGAAAAGGAAAGATTAAGAAGATGCATTTGAGCAAGTTCACGAATATTCGTAGAAGCGGAATTGCTGCATTCGATTTGGAGAAGGATGATAGCTTACTAACAGCAAGATTAGTAAGTGATGGTATGACAGCTATTCTTGTTAGCCGTAATGGGAAAGGGGTCCAGTTTAATATTGATGATGTCACGATTCGTCAAGGGCGAACTGCAGGTGGAGTTAGAGGGATAAAATTAATTGAGGATGATCATGTTGTGGCTATGGATGTAGCTACCCCTGATGCTCAATTGATGATTTTATCGAGCCGTGGATATGGCAAGCGTACTGCAGTAGAGAAGTTCCGTATTACCGGACGTAATGTCCAAGGCGTGATTGCAATGAAAATTACGGATAAAACTGGCCCAATCGCTGCTGCTGTTGTGACTGGACCTGACGTCGAAGAAATTATGGTTGGATCTCAAAAAGCTATGGTTTTTCGAACTCCTATTATGGAAATTAGATCAATGGGACGTGCTACCCAAGGCGTTCAAGTTATGACTAAGCTATCGGAAGAGGATCGTGTAATCTCAATGAGTGCGTTTAAAGAGCGAACATGGGAAGATTTCGAGGAAGCTAGTGTTTCAGTTGTGACTAAACCTGATCCTATAGCGAAAACTCAGGATTCGGATGATGATGGTAGAGATGCNGAGAACTTTGAAGAAGTAGAAGATTCCATTGAATCTGAGACTTCTCAGTCTCAACTTACAATGGATTTACCAACGGAAGACGAGGTCGATCTAGATGAATAGTACGAAGTTTTCTTCCTAAATCTTGGCGGAGATACTTTTAAGTTAGGGCATCTACTTGCTCTCNAGTGGATACTCACGTAAAATTCTCTAGTTATTATGGAATACGCAATAATACAAACAGGCGGTAAACAATATCGTGTACAACCAGGTGACTCTATCACTGTCGAAAAACTTGACGGTGAAGAAGGATCTAGTGTTGAGTTAGATCAAGTTCTGCTGATTGCTAAGGATTCTGCCGTATCGATAGGACAGCCTTTGGTTGAAGGAGCAAGGGTTGTTGCCGAGGTGGCGCAACAGGGACGTGCTGACAAAATTACGGTTTTTAAATATAAATCAAAAACTCGATACCATGTTAAGAACGGTCACAGGCAGAGCGTTACAAAGCTTTCAATTAAGCAGATTGTCGCGAGCGGAGAGGCTACTCCAACTCCCCCCAAGCGAAGAAGGAGAACAGCTGATGGCGCATAAGAAAGCTGGTGGAAGCAGTCGTAATGGCCGTGATAGTCAAGGCAAGCGCTTAGGAGTCAAAAGATTCGCCGGACAGCAAGTGAAGGCAGGTACTATAATTGCCCGCCAACGAGGCACTCGGATCTACCCTGGGATTAATGTTGGTATGGGTAGGGACTTTACCCTTTATGCACTTGTGGATGGTGAGATTAAGTTTGACCATGCTAGCAAATTGAGAAAACGAGCCAATGTGGTATCCGTATAAGCGTATTTTTAGGAAAGATTATGAAAACTGATATCCATCCTACATATTATCCCGAGGCAGTAGTTACATGNTCTTGTGGGAACAGCTTTGTTACAGGGGCAACAAAAGCTCAAATTAAAGTTGAAATATGTGGCGCCTGCCATCCATTTTTCACTGGTGAGCAAAAAATTGTTGATACTGAGGGGCGAGTTGAGCGTCTTAGAAGACGATTTAACCTTCAGTAAAGTTGTTTTACGATTGCCCTGTAATTGTGGGGCATTTCTATGAGTAAAGATTTGAACAATAACTCAGTTTATGGTGGTCAAGCGGTCATTGAAGGTGTAATGATACGTGGACAGCATGTATATTCTGTTGCTGCAAGACACCCAGATGGCATTATTAAAACAATTGTGCGGGATGTTCCGAACTGGAGCACTAATAAATATAGGAAAATACCCTTTATCCGGGGTGTTTTAGTTTTATCTGAGTCATTAGTGGTAGGGATGCGTGCGTTGTCGTTTTCTGCACAAGTTTCAGTGGGTGAAGAAGAGGACGATGAGCCAATTCCTGCGTGGACTATGGCCCTGACNCTTAGTTTCTCATTGGGCTTAGGTATTGCTCTTTTTTTTGTGCTCCCTCTTTTACTTACACACGGTTTTATCGACAGGTTTACGGATAGTTCGATTGTGAGTAATACTGGAGAAGGTATATTAAGACTAGGGATCTTTTTTATCTATTTAGGATTAATTGGATTTATGCCCAGTATACGTCGTGTCTTTGGGTACCACGCGGCCGAGCATATGGCTGTACATGCCCATGAGGCATCTTTATCACTAACAAGTACTAATTTGAAGCTTTTTCCTGCAGCACACCCAAGATGCGGTACTGCATTCTTACTAACTGTGATGATTGTGTCTATAGTGATATTTGCCTTTCTAGGTACACCTGATCTGCCGTTGCGCATCGCGTCAAGAATTATTTTGATTCCAGTGATTGCGGGGATTGCATACGAAGTGATTCGGTTCAATGCCCGTCATAGTTCGAATATTCTTGTAAGGCTAGGGACTATTCCTAGTTTGGCCTTACAATCATTAACTACGCGTAAACCTGATGAAGGCCAAATTGAAGTTGCAATTGCAGCAATCAATGCTGCAATCGATGGAGATAAGAGTAAAGGGAATTAGGATTTTTTAATTTCTGCTGCGCTACTGAGCAGTTCGGTAGCGGCATGCAGAAGATTATTGGATTTATGATTGCCCATCATTTCAGCTAGCTCAGAGATTTTTCCTTCAGGATTAAGTTCTATAGCATGTGTATAGGTCCGAGCATTGTTCATAGTTTTTTGTACTTTGAAGTGCTTGTCAGCAAATGCCGCAATTTGTGGTAAATGCGTAATGCACAGAACTTGAGCGTTAATTGAGGATGACCATAATTTCTTCCCGACCACCTCTCCTATTCGTCCTCCAATACCAGTGTCAATTTCATCAAAAATCAATGTGTTGTGAGCAGTATGGCTTTGTAGGGCGCTGCTTATTGCCAACATTGCACGTGATGTTTCTCCTCCCGAAGCGATTTTTGCCAAAGGCTTATGTAATTCACCCGGATTGGTGCTTAACAGAAATTCTACAGAATCGACGCCATTTGAATTAAAGGCTAGTTTATTTCCTTCAGGTGTAGGTATTCCTTCAGCTGAAGGGGTGTGATGAATTTTTACCTCAAATGAAGAATAGGCTAAGCCAACTTCAGTTAGTTCAGACTGAGTGCTCTTCTCAAGAGATTTCGCTGCTTGTAGACGATTAGCAGATAAAGCAGATGCTGCCATACCTGCTTCTTCCCATGCCTTTTCTAATGACAAACTTAATTGATATTTAGATTTCAGCAAATTTTCATTTTGGTTTATATACTCACGTATTTGATTTGCATACGTGAGTATATGATCCTCGGTGGGGCCATATTTCCGTTTGAGAGTTTTAATTAGTTCAATACGTTCGTTAATTTGACTCAAGCGGGTATCGTTGGTATCGACACTTTCCTTGAATGATTTCAAGTCTCGTGAAATTTCCTTGAGTTGTTCTGTGAAGTCAAGGAGCACCTCTAATCGTGGTGCTATAAACCCTGAAGGGTCTGGTGATTTTTGGAGCGATAGAAGTGCATGTCCTAAGAGATCAATAGCATTACCATCTTGTTCTTGTAGTGTCATATAAGCAGTTTCTAAGGAATTACTGATTTTGGATGCATGGTAAAGTAATTCTCTTTCTTCAGTTAATACTGCTTCTTCGTTGAGGGTAAGATTGGCTTCGTCTATTTCTTTTAATTGGAATGAATGCAGATCGGCTTTATCGGTATTTTGCTGAATTGTTTCAGTTATTGAATTTAGCTCTTGCTTTAATGTAAGCGCATTTTGAAGAAGGGATTCAAAATGTTTTTTTTCGGTATGTAAATTATTATAAGAATCAAGAATCTCTAATTGTCGTGAGGATTTGGCTAAAGAAAGATGTGTTCCTTGACTGTGAATATCTACTAAAATATCCGCTATTGCTTTCAATGTTTTGGTGGTTACGGTACTACCGTTTACCTTGGTGATTGCTTTGCCATCTGTATGCAATTTTCTATTCACCACTAACAGTTGATCATCATGGCAATCTAGGCCGAATTCTAAATCTAAGATTTCTAGAAGTTTTGTTGAAGTAATGGAAAATACTGCCTCGACACTCGTTGAGGCAGTTTGGTTTCGCATCAGATCACGTGCGGAATTTCTCCCTAAGGCAAACTCAAGCGCGTCAATAAGTAGCGATTTTCCTGCCCCTGTTTCGCCAGTAATTACATTGAATCCTGGCCCAAAACAAAGCTTAGCTTCATGAATAATTGCCAAATTTTTTATCGTTAATTCTATGAGCATTTAGGTGAAAATAGTAAGACTAGGATGATTCGATTACTTTATAGATATCAATTGTGAAATCTTATTTAAATTGGGAGCTTTGTCGAGTTCCCATAGGACGTGAAGTAATTCAGAAACATTATGAGCGGGCATTACCTCTCCGGCGAGATCTATAAATTTCCTTTCTAAAACAGAGTCGGGCATTGGATTTTGTGGAGAGCCAGTAGCATGGTCAATTGAGTGTTCTAGTGTTACCCCGTCGTCGATGCTTATCGATAGGTGAACCTGATCTTCTTCAAGTGAATTATCGATAATAGCGCTCACTTTGCTTCGCACGCTAGATATGAGAGGGTCGACAATTTTTTCATCAGAAAATTGCGCGTCATGGCCGGCGCCATCGACTAATGCTGCCGCTGCACAGTGCTGAAACGAAAATTTACCTTCGNGTCCTCTTTTAGGGTCAGGCCTGTTCATTAGTTCTAGCACTAAGGGATGAACATGCGCTGTAATTGAGGTTACTTTTAAGGGGTCAATTGAGTAATTATTTCGAAGAAAAATTACGGCATCTTGAATCGGATGTGAAACAACTCCGTTAGCGTATGGTTTAAGCCCGTTATTTTTTAATTCCCAATGTTCACAGAAGTTATTTAGCAAAATATCTGGGTTGTGACCATTGGGGGAGAGTACCTCCCAAAAACCCCTTCGGCCTCCAATAATATCGTCTGCTCCGGTGAATCCGCTTACGGCCAAATATGCAGATTGCAGCCCGTTAGATGCAGCCTTCGCAGCATGCATGGGCTTACTATGAGAGCCAAAGACTTCTCTTATGCCACATGCATATGTACCAGCTTGTCCAATTGCCATATTTAGCGTGGGTACGTCTAGGTTCAAAATTTTCCCGGTTGCAACTGCTGCTCCGAATACTCCTGTAGTTCCGGTAATATGCCAGCCCATGTCGTAATGCCATGGATGAACAGACATAGCGAGCCTGCATGCGATTTCAGCTCCTAAAACAAAAGAACCTAGTGCCTGCAAGCCAGAAGCATTAGTATCTTCACTCGCTGCAAAAACAGCAGGCCAAACTGGTGATGTAGGGTGCAAAACAGTNGGGAAATGAGTGTCATCGTAGTCTTGGAGGTGAGCCAAAAATCCATTCATCATAGCTGCGTTAAATGGACTGGTTTTCACACTACTTCCAATAATGGATGCTCGAGGGGCGGCGTTTTCATTTTTAACCCAGGATAGAAGCATTTGATTTCCGGCTGAAGCTGAAGCTGATAGTGAAATCCCTAGCATGTTAATTAACGTGCGTTTTGCTTCGTGTATCGTCCATGCTGGCAGGTCTTCTGCATTTGTTTTGTTGATTAACTTGGCCAATGAAAGAGTGACGGACATTTTGCCTCCACAATGATAATTTAATGAAATGATTACTATCACTTCTAAATGTTTTCCACGGTACTAGTAATTATCGATCAGTATTCTCAATGGGCCCATCTGAAGCATACCCTTCTGGATCCAATGCTCGTTGCCCCGCATGTATAGTAGATAAAATTGAATTGACTTGTTCTTCTAATTGCTGAAGTGCTTCTAAGCTGTATTGATTTGCGCCTTCACGTCGCTTTATAGCGTCTTTTTTGGCAGCTTCAATTAGGCGATCTCCTCTTTTCTGCGCGTCTGCAATGAGTTCGTCAACGCGAATTTTTGCAGCCTTGACCATTTCACTTTCTTCTACCAATGCCCTAGCGTCACCTTCAGCAGTGGATCGAATTCTGCGTGCATCAAGCATGGTCTGATTTACGATTTGTTCTCTTCGATCTAGCACTTCTTGTGCATCTTGTAAGTTACGAGGTACGGATAGTTTAATTTGGTCAATTAAATCTAGCATAGCCTCGGCATCTACCATTGCTCTTCCTGCCATAGGTATTTTTTTTGCTTGCGTTGCCATTGCCTCTAACTTATTAACTAGTTCAATAATTTCCATAATTACTCCTCAGTCAGCTTCAGATCTTTCTTTATTCGGGAATTTAGTTGAGTTATTACGTTAGATGGTGCAAGTCCTTCAATATCTCCACCCAAACGAGCTACTTCTTTTAGTAGGCTTGCCCGTACAAATTGGAATTGAATATCAGTCATTAGACACACAACATCTATATCGGGGGCAAGTTTTCGGTTCATAAGAGCCATTTCAAATTCGTATTCAAAATCAGCGTTCATCCGAATGCCACGAACGATGGCTTTTGCATTTTTTGAGCGAGCATAATCGACTACAAGGCCGCTAAAACTTTTCACAGAAACATTACTCAGTTCGCCAATTGAGTCCTCAAACATCGCAACGCGTTCTGGGGTAGTGAACATAGTGCGATTCTCCGGAACTTCAAATACCGCGATGATGATTTCGTCAAAAAGTCGAGAGGCCCTGCTTACGATATCTAGATGCCCTGCAGTGACTGGATCAAATCGACCAGGATAAATTGCAATAGTCATTTGGCGTCCTCTTCTCGGTAACTGAAAAAAGCTAGTGAACTGTCCCCATAGCGCCTGTTATCCCAGCACTCAAGTGTTCCATAATTTTTATTTATTTCAATGCGGGAGGAATGCCCACATACTAAAATACCTTTATTTTTTAGTAACCCTAGTTCTCCTATGCTTGTTAAAATTGCATTCGGGAAAGGTTGTGTATAAGGCGGATCCATTAACATAATGTCATAGGGTTGCAATCTGGGTAGACACGTTTCGACTGTGCTATGGTACAAAGTGGCAAAATTAGAGAAACCAGTAAAGTGAAGATTAGTCCTTATCACTTCAATTTGCCTCCGGTTTTCTTCTACAAAATCCACTTGCTGTGCTCCTCGGCTGAGGGCTTCAATACCTAGCGAACCTGTGCCTGCAAACAAGTCTGCAACAATCGAATTTTCGATAGAGAAACGTGACATGATGTTGAACAGGGCTGCACGTACTCTATCGGTTGTTGGTCGTACCCCTGGGGCTTTTGGAGAGGCAAGGTTTAAGCCTCGTGCAATACCTCCGGTAACGCGCAATTAAGTTCTCCATTATGCTGATTAACGACTCGTTGAGGCTATTTTAAGATTTATCATGAGGCAAGTTCAATTGAATTGAAAGACGCTTATCTCGGTTTCATTGACTTATGTATAGAGGTGCTCGTTTACTTTAGTATTTTAGTAAAATAAAATTTACATAATGAGTTAATCCCCTTCCCTATTAGGTCGGCTTTATTTGTGAGTATTATGTCCCAGGATGACACCTACATAACAATTACTGAATTACGTAAAATAGAAAAAGAAATTATTCAGTTACGCAACAAGCTGCATGAAGACTTAATGCCATCAATTCGGAACTCCAATGAAAGTAAGGATTTCAAGTATGAATTTACTGAGGGCATCAGTAGGATACAAGAACTTCAGGATAAAATTTTGAATGGGATAATTATTCCGGACCATGATGGCTTAAAAGCGAAGCATGAAATTATTAAAGTTGGATCAATTGTGAAAGTTCAGTCACTTGGCTATGAAAAAGTGAACACTTATACAATTGTAGAGAATAACGGAGCCTCCCCTAGTGAAGGACGAATTTCGAATGAATCTCCTTTGGGTAGAGCTTTGATTGGTCATTCGGAAGGGGAAAGAATAGAATTTCAAACTCCATCGGGTACGCAGTTAGTGCAAATAATTTTGGTAAATTAGTTAATTTGGGAGGGCCTGTATGCCACAGCGCGGTGATGAGCTCCTAGCGAGCCGCCGGGCAAAGCTNGAGAGGTTGATTCAGCGAGGCATTGACCCGTTTCCAGCCCGGTTTAAAAGGACGCATAACACTAAATCTGCCTCAAAAGCATATATTGAGTCAGAGCAAACTGGAGTTGAGCTTCAAGGGATTGCTTTGGCTGGTCGCGTAACTCGTATAAGACGTATGGGGAAAGCCAGTTTTATTGATATCGATGATTCTGAGGGCAGGTTGCAGCTACTTGCACGTAGTGATTTGCTTTCGGAATCATATCCGCTTATTGACGATATTGACCTTGGTGATTTTATAGGAGCATCTGGAACTCTAATTAGGACGAAAACAGGGGAAATTTCACTTAATCTTTCAGGTATAGCCTTTTTAAGCAAAGCTCTTCGTCCTCCTCCTGAAAAATTTCATGGACTGCGTGATATTGAACAAAGATATAGGCAAAGATATTTGGATTTAATGTCAAATCGTGATGTTCATTTTGCGATGCGTTCACGTAGTCAAATTATTTCTAAAGTGCGTTCATTTTTTGACCAAAGAGGTTACCTTGAAGTGGATACTCCTGTTTTGGTTCCCGTCCCTGCTGGTGCAATGGCTCAGCCATTTGTCACTAGGCATAATGCACTGGACCGACAGCTTTACTTACGAATAGCGACTGAGCTCTATTTGAAAAGACTCATTGTCGGGGGGATGGATAAGGTTTACGAGATAGGTAGAGTTTTCCGCAATGAAGGAATCGATGCGGACCACAATCCTGAATTTACACTTTTAGAGTCGTATGAAGCATACGCAGACTATCAAGACATTATGGAATTGGTGGAACAATTAGTTCCCTTTCTTGCAACTGAGGTTTTTGGATCAACTAAAGTTAATTACGGTGATTACGAGATTGGATTGGACGGGCCATGGCCTCGGATTTCACTCCAGGAAGCGCTGGTTCAGTACGCAGGAATAGATCTAAATAAATACCTTGATGCTCGTTCGCTGGCTGATCAGATGGGAGTAATGGGAGTTCCCGCAACCTACGCGGAAAGTAGAGGAAGGTTAATAGATAAATTGGTAGGAACATATGTTGAGCCGAATTTGATTCAACCGACATTCTTAGTTGACTATCCAGTGGAAATGTCTCCATTAGCAAAAGCAAGTAGAAAAGACCCTAGATACGCAGAGAGGTTTGAAGCGTTTGCCGCAGGTATGGAAATAGCAAATTCATATACTGAACTGAATGACCCAGATGTCCAGCGCCAAAGATTGGTAGACCAAGAAGATTTGAGAAAACAATATCAAGGAGAAGAGCTTGATCGGATGGATGAAGACTTTTTGATTGCATTAGAACATGGGATGCCACCTACTGGGGGATTAGGTATCGGAATCGATCGCTTGATTATGATTCTTACTGGCCAGCAAACTATTCGTGACGTCATGCTTTTCCCGCAAGTCCGCCAATCCGATGAGGGGAAAAATGATTAATTCTGAATTGCTTCGCAAAGATCCCAAAATGATCAAGCAATCCNTATTGCGTAGGAACGAGGATACTCTTGTTGTTGATCAAATTATTGAAATTGATACGCAACGACGGAAAATCATATCTGAAATTGAAAGTCATCGATCAAAAAGGAACGAATTAAGTAAGCAAATTGCAACGCTTTTGCAGGATAAATTAGCAAGTGAAGCCGAGTCATTGAAAACACAAGTAAGGGAAATTGGGGAAAAACTCAAAACCTTAGAAGAAGACTCTCGAGAGAAGGAAGCATTATTTCGCAGTGAAATGCTTAGATTGCCAAATATAGTGGATGCCAATGTTCCTGATGGGAAGGATGCTCAGGAGAACATAGTTATCTGGGAGGAAGGTACTAAAAGAAAGTATCAGTTTGATCTTAAACCGCACTGGGAATTGTCAGAGAGTTTAGATATTACGGACTTTGAGCGAGGCTCTAAAGTGTCAGGCAGAATGTTTTACGTCTTGGGCGAAACTGGTGCAAGACTACAGAGAGCGCTAGTTAATTATATGGTTGATCTTCATCGAGAAAGACATGGTTATGTTGAGCGGAGCGTCCCCTTTTTGGTACTTGGGAAAACGATGGAAAATAGCAGTAATTTACCGAAATTTGCTGATGCCTTGTATCGTGACGTAGATGAAGATTTATGGTTAATTCCTACGGCTGAGGTCCCTTTGACTAGTTTACATGCCGAAGAAATCCTTGATTTTTCTTTTTTGCCGATAAAATATATGGCACATACCCCTTGCTTTCGAAGAGAAAAAGCCGCAGCAGGTTCGCAAGTTCGTGGATTAAAACGGGTACATCAGTTTGAGAAAGTTGAAATGTATCAATTTGTGGAACCGCATTCCTCAATGGATGCACTTGATGAATTAGTACAACATGCTTCAGATGTTGTTCGAGGCTTAGCATTGCCATTCAGGCTATTACAGTTATGCTCAGGTGATTTAAGTTTCCCCTCTGTAAAAAGTTACGATATTGAAATTTATACTCCTGCATCAGATGAATGGCTGGAAGTGAGCTCATGTTCAAATTGTACAGATTTCCAATCAAGAAGAGCGAATATTCGGTTTCGAAAGAATAAAGATCAAAGACCGGAACTAGTACATACGTTAAACGGTTCAGGACTGGCGCTTCCGAGGGTTATTATTGCAATTTTGGAAACTTATCAGCAACCAGATGGTAGCGTACTAGTACCGGATGTACTAATTCGTTATTTAGGTGGCCAGAAAGTATTGGAACCTTTCAATAAGGCAAAGGCTTAAGCTACGGATACGAAGATGTATACGCGAACGGTTCTATCAAGCGGATTAAGAGTATTGTCACAAAGAATCCCTGGAATTAAATCTGTTTCAGTCGGTGTTTTTGTAGGCACAGGCTCAAGATATGAGCCACTACGTATTTCAGGAATTTCGCATTTTATAGAGCATATGTTGTTTAAAGGCACTCTCCATCGACCAAAGCCTCAAATGATTTCTGAAGAAATCGAATCTGTTGGTGGCATTTTAAATGCGAGTACTGACAAAGAAATAACTATTTATTACACAAAAGTGTCTAAAGATTACTTTAATAAATCCTTGGATGTATTGACCGACATGATCTGTAATCCACTGTTTAATGATGAAGAAATTGAGCGTGAAAGGAACGTGATTATTGAAGAACTCTCAATGACTTATGATCAGCCGGATGCTTTAGCTGACTTACTCATTGATCAAGCTTTATGGCCAGATCAGCCATTGGGTAGAGATGTTGGGGGTACCCGTGAGACTGTCAGCTCCATAACCAGAGAAGACTTAATTGCATACCATCGATCCCAATATGCTTTATCCAATATTGTATTCGCGGTTGCTGGAGATATAGAGGACAAATATATAGTTGACGAGATTGACAAAAGAGTGGGTACAATCGCTAANGATAAGGAACTTCAAATTCAGCTAGTCCGTCCAGATAGTAAAAAATCTATTCGGGTAGAAATGAGTGAAAAGCCTACAGACCAAACTCATTTTTGTCTTGCATTTAATGGGGTTGCTTCTACTAGTGAAGATAGTTATGCCTTGGATATGTTGAGTACGGTTTTAGGCGAAGGAATGACGAGTCGATTGTTTTTGGAAATTCGCGAAAAATTAGGGCTTGCATATGATGTTCATAGTGGATCAATTCACTATTACGATTGTGGGGCTACGGTAGTGGGATGCGGCACTGACAGTGCTAATGTAGAGGCTACGTTATCTGCAATTTTGTATGAATTGACGAAGTTGAAGATAGGTATTTCCGCCCGTGAACTATCACGAGCCATTGAATATTCAATAGGCCGTTTACAGTTACGCATGGAAGATTCTAGAGCAGTTATGGTTTGGTTAGGAGCACAAGAGATTCTCAAAGGTAGTATTGAAACACTTGAAGAAATTGAATATAAACTAAGATCAATTGGCATAGATGATTTGATGCGAGCTGCAGATAAATATATTGATGTGAGCAATGCTAGATTATCTTTAGTTGGCCCACATGATAATAAAGCCTTATTCGAAAATTTACTCTTGAATGCATAAAAAAAGAGCGCCCTAGGGCGCTCTTTTTTTTATGCATTCAAGTTTCTGACTAGAAGTCCATATGGTCGCCATGAGGCATGGCTGGAGCAGCTGGCGCAGGCTCAGGAATGTCAGTAAGTACTGCTTCTGTAGTAAGCACCATTGCTGCAACACTTGCAGAATTTTCCACCGCTGCACGAGTAACTTTGGCAGGGTCAACAATTCCTCTTTCAAACATGTCACCCCATTCGCCAGCATCAGCATCAAANCCCCAATTGTTTTCGGATTCTTTAGCCTCCGCTACAATTACATCTCCAGAATGTCCTGAATTCGAAGCAATAGTCCGAATGGGCTCTTCGAGTGCTTTCTTAACGATCTGGGAACCAGTAAGTTCATCTCCTGAAAGCCCCAATCCTTCAATTGCTTCAGCCGCTCGGACCAAAACAGTTCCGCCTCCAGGAACAATGCCTTCTTCTACTGCTGCACGTGTGGCCGACAATGCGTCTTCTACGCGTGCTTTCTTTTCTTTTAACTCGACCTCAGTGGCTGCGCCGACTTTGATGATGGCAACACCACCAGATAGCTTAGCTAATCGTTCTTGTAGTTTTTCTCGATCAAAATCTGAAGTAGTCTCTTCAATTCTCGCTTTGATTTGCGAGATACGGTCTTCAATCGCTTGATCAGTACTATGCCCCTCAACAAAAGTAGTTTCGTCTTTTGTNGCAACTACGCGGCGTGCTCGTCCGCAATCTTCTACTGTGGCTGAATCAAGCTTACGGCCAACTTCCTCGCTGAGTACAGTTCCCCCCGTAAGAATCGCGATATCTTGAAGCATTTCTTTACGGCGGTCACCGAATCCTGGAGCTTTAATGGCTAGTACATTAAGAGTACCCCTTAGCTTGTTTACAACTAACGTTGCTAACGCTTCTCCCTCAACATCTTCGGCGATAATTACGAGATTTTTTGTAACTTGAAGGATCTTTTCTAAAGCGGGTAATACGTCATTGACGGCAGTAATTTTTTTATCGGTTATAAGTATATAAGGATCATCGATGCCAGCTTCCATACGCTGAGAGTCAGTAAGGAAATATGGGGATATATACCCTCGGTCAATTTGCATTCCTTCCACGTATTCAGTTTCGTATGCTAGGCTCTTTCCTTCTTCAACGGTAATAACTCCGTCTTTACCTACCTTTTCCATCACTTCCGCTAGTAATTCGCCCATCTCATTATCGTGAGCTGATAGCGAAGCAACCTGGGCTATTTGATCTTTTCCGTCTACGGGTTTTGATTGTGCAGAAACACTATCGCGTACTGCAGTGACAGCCCTTTCAATTCCACGTTTGATCGCCATTGGATCTGCACCGGCAGCAATATTTCTGAAACCTTCACCAATCATTGCCTGAGCTAGAACAGTTGCTGTTGTAGTTCCATCACCGGCAACATCGTTAGTTTTTGTCGCTGCTTCCTTAAGCAACTGAGCACCCATATTTTCGTAATGATCCGAGAGCTCAATCTCTTTAGCTATAGTTACGCCATCGGAACATACGTTTGGTGGACCAAATTTTTTGTCTAGTATTACGTTTCGACCTCTGGGTCCCAATGTTACCTTTACAGTGTTTGCCAGAGTGTCCATGCCAACTTTGAGCGACTTTCTTGCCTCGTCGCTAAAAAGGATTTGCTTTGCCATTGTATGGCTCCCTCCTGAGTTAATAAGGCCTTCTAAGGCCAGTAGTTTCTAGCCAACTTTGGCTAAGATGTCCGTTTCTTTCATGATTAAGTACTCTTCGCCATCTTCTTCAAATTCAGTCCCAGCGAATTTTGAGTAGATAACCACGTCCCCNACGGCAACGTCCATGGCTACTCTTGAGCCATCGTCATTGACCCGACCCGGACCGACAGCAACAACGCTGCCTTCTTGAGGTCGTTCTTTTGCGCTATCAGGAATGAATATCCCACTTTTGGTCTGGTTTTCCTGTTCGATCGCTTTCACAACGATTCGATCGCCCAGGGGTTGTAGCTTTCGCGCCACGCCTTCCTCCTTAATATTGAGGCAGAGTGCACCATTAGCACTTGCTCTACTAATCTGTTAGCAGTCTAAAGCGCCGACTGCTAATCTTATAAAAATAGTAAGAAACCTATGGCTAAGTGTCAAGAGTTCACTTCCAGATAAGTGTAATCGTGGGTAAGATATTGTGGAATAATTATGCAAAAATCAGAAGATGAAATCAGGAAATATTTTCCCAAAGAAATTGCATTACTTCGGTTCCCTAGGGATTTTCAAACTTATTGGAATCGTGAATTTTTGGAGTCCCTAAGTAGCGATTTTACTATTCGTGCTGTAGTCCTCTACGGGGATTGGGACTCTACTGATTTTGATCACAAACTGGTTAACATTTTAGATGAGGTTCCCACTCCGGTTATTGCATATTTGGAAGGCTCTTGTAGAGATGAAGCATTAGAGTTAGCGTTGACTGCTGATTTGCGTATTGCGTCTTCGGATGCAACTTTTCAATTTAGTTATGTATCACAAGGCAGAATGCCTTCGAANGGAGCTACACCGAGGCTTACCCGTATAGTTGGCACGGCTCAAGCTATGAGGCTATTACTTTCCTCAGAGCAAATTAATGCAACTGAAAGTACTAGAATAGGCCTTGTTCAAGTTATTGGTGGATTGGAAGAGGTATCGAAAAGTATAAAATTAATTGCATCTGCAGCACCTATTGCTGCACGGTATACCAAAGAATCAATAAAAGCATCATTGGAATTGAGCGCTTTTCAAGCTCAACGACTAGAAAACGATTTAAGCGTTTTACTTCAGTCAACTGAAGATAGGAAAGAGGGTTTACGCAGCTACTTTAGGAAAGAGAATCCTGATTTTCGGTCGAGATGAGTACTTTCAGTTCTATAGAATTTGTTAAGGCAGATGGCATTGGATTCGTGACATTAAATCGCCCAGAGAAGATTAATGCGTTTAATATTCAAATGCGTGATGATTTTTCAGAGATACTTATGGCGATTAATCAAGATGATGATATTCGTGGGGTAATATTTTCCGGGGCAGGCGAAGATGGTTTTTGTTCGGGGGCAGATTTAACAGAATTTGGAACAGCTCCTTCCATGACAGTAGCTAGGTATGCGAGGATTTCTCGGGATGTGTGGGGTGGCTTATCTATGCTTCAGAAGCCGACATTAGTTGCTATCCATGGCCATTGTATTGGTACCGGAGTAGAGCTGTCTGCATTGTGTGATTTTCGTTATGCAACGCAAGACGCTGTGTTTCGTATGCCGGAACTGCATTTAGGGTTAATTCCTGCTGCAGGAGGTACTCAATCTTTGCCTAGTCTACTTCAAATGCCTAGAGCGCTAGAATTACTTTTGACTGGGCGTAGCTTCAGTGCCGTCGAGGCATTTGAAATAGGACTAGTAGATGGCTTATTTGCGGATCGAGAATCCATGATGCTAGAGATTGAAGAAAAGATGCGTAATGTCATTGCGAATGACGCAAATATTATTAGATATATTAAACAATCGGTTACTTTTGGGGCAGAACTTCCATTAAGCTATGCGTTGCGTGTAGAGCAGATTTTGGCTAGCCGATTAAAATGATTTATTCATAGAACAGGGAGAAGAATCCTGCATACTTTTGATGTTTTAAATATTGCTGCCGCTATAGTACCTGACAGAATTGCCTTGGTAAGTGATACATCACAATTGTCCTTTTCTGAGCTTTCAGAGAAAGTAAATTGTTTTGCTAATGCTCTTTCAAAAAGAGGGGTGGGGCCTGGTGATCGGATTTGCGTAGTTGATGTCAATACGCCCGCGCATGTTATATCGTTTTTTGCTGCCTCTCGACTAGATGCAATTTATGTCCCGTTGAATTTTCGAGGTCAAGGAGAGGAGCTCACATTTCCTTTAAGGCATGCTGACCCAAAAGTAATAGTTGCGGGGTCACGCTATGTTCCCCTTATTGATGAGTATAAAGATGAATTTCAGGCAGTTGTTAGAATCATTGGTTCATCGGAACAAAATCATTATCAAGGATGGCTAGATCTCGATAGTATAATTGAGTCAGCAGATGTTGATGAGCTTATATTTCCGGAAGGCTCTCCGGAGGATACAGCAGTATTATTATTTACAGCAGGGACCACTGGTTACCCAAAAGCTGTAATGCTCAAGCATTCAAGTTTTACGTCTTTTTTGCTGACAAGCTTAGAACCTCCTAACCCTGAAATTATCGAAAAAACACTCTTAACTCTTCCTCTATATCATGTAGCTGGGTTACAGGCCGTTTTAGCGGGTATTTATGGCGGAAGGACAATAATTATGCAAAGGCAGTTCGAGCCTGGCGAATGGATGCGTCTTGTGGAAGAGCACGAGGTGCAGCGGGCATTAATTGTTCCCACGATGTTGAAACAAGTGATAGATCATCCGGAGTTTAAAACCAGAGATTTATCCTCGTTGCAGATACTGACTTACGGGGGGTCATCAATGCCTCCAACTCTAATTAAGCGTGCTGTCCCTCTTATGCCAAATGTGCAATTTATTAATGCATTTGGTCAAACAGAGACTGGATCAACAATTACTATGGTGCCACCAGAAGATCATGTTTTAGATGGAAGTGAGGAGCTTGTTGCTTTACGGATTAAACATTTATCAAGCATAGGAAAGCCTTTGCCTGATGTGGAGGTTCGTGTCGTGAATGATGAAGGGGAGTTTGTTGGATATGGTGTTTCTGGAGAGATAATTGCCAAAAGCCCTAGACTTATGACTGGATACTGGAAGCAACCCCAGGAAACGAGCCAGGTTTTTCATGAAGAATGGCTGTACACAGGTGATTTAGGTTACCAAGAAGAAGATGGATACATTTACCTTGAGGGACGGGCGAAAGATTTTATTAAACGCGGGGGCGAAATGGTCTCGCCCGAAGAAGTTGAACATTTTCTGCACGAGATTCNCGAAATCGAAGAATGCGCTGTTATTGGTTTGCCAGATGAAACTTGGGGGGAGCGTGTTGTTGCTGTGGTGGTTGCATCATCTGAAAATCCTAATTTAACAGAGGAATCTATTCTGGAATCTTGCCAAATTTTGGCAAGATTTAAAAGACCAGAGCAAATTATCTTCCGTAAGGAGCTTCCAAGAAATTCCTTAGGAAAAGTACTGAAAAAAAATCTTCGACAAGAATTAGCTTTGGATAGTTAAAGGTCCTAAGTTTGGTTATATGGAGGAGCTAGAGATTCGTCCCATTCCATACCACCTTTTTTCCATTCGTATGCCCAGCCGAGCATCATAATTAATGAGAAGAACAAGACCGCACCAAATGCAGACCATCCTAACGTGCTGGATTGACTTGCCCAAGGGAACAAGAAAATAATCTCTACATCAAATAACAAGAATAATAAAGCAAATCTATAATACCTGACATTAAAACGCTTGATGTGATCTTGTTCAGGTTCCATTCCACATTCGTAGGGCGAATATTTTAATGGGTTTGGGCGATGAGGNCGTGCATTGATGAATGTACTTAATTTGGATANGAGGAGCACGCTAGCCGGTAAGATTACCGAAACTATTGCTAGCATGAAAATAAGACCATATTGGCGTAAATAATCTTCCATAGTTTTATCCTAGGGGTGAAAAGATTCATGGTCAAGTATTGATCGAGTGCATAATGTAGTTGATCACGTGTCCTCGNGAGTGCTAGAATTTGGCGTCTATGTATTTGCGCATTTAAATATGTGGTTTGTTAAAGGGAGGCTTGTCTGGTTGAACGCTCTTGGTCGTCACGTATTACTGGAACTTAGAACTTGTAACACTAAATTATTAGATGACCTCGAGTTCCTCAAAAGAATGCTCTTAGAAGCAGCTGAAAAAACCGGAGCCACTGTAATTGGTGAGATTTTTCATCAGTTTAGTCCTCAAGGCGTAACTGGGGTTGTTGCGATCGCTGAGTCTCACCTCTGTATTCATACATGGCCAGAATTTGGTTACGCTGGAGTAGATATATTTACCTGCGGGGAAAACTTTGATCCTATTGAGGCTGCAAATTTAATTATCCGAGACTTAGAATCTGAGAACCCAGAGATTACGGAAGTTCACAGAGGTGTTTTAGGTATTCATTCCTAATAGAATTAATTATGAACCAGCTTCCCTCGAGAACTATATGGTATACAGAGCAGATCACTTCAGAGCTAGTGCAAGCTTCAAGTGTACAAAAAATTGTTTTTGAAGGATCAACTAAATACCAAGACGTACAAATCCTTGATACAGGTTCGTTTGGCCGAATTTTAGTTTTAGACGGGAAGACCCAATCCTCAGAAGCTGACGAATGGGTATACCATGAAGCGTTAGTTCATCCTGCTATGATTGCACATCCTAATCCAACGAAAGTTTTTGTTGCTGGAGGAGGGGAAGGATCAACCATCAAAGAAGTATTAAGGCATAGTTCTGTTGAAGAACTCGTCATGGTTGATCTTGATGCTGAGGTGGTTAGTTTATGTAAGGAATATTTGCCTAATCATCATCAAGGTGCATTTAATGACATTCGCTTGCAGTTGTACCACGAAGATGCACTAGCGTTTCTTCAAAAAAGATCAGAGCCTTTTGACGTTGTTATCATTGATATTCCCGACCCTTTGGAAGGGGGACCTGCATATCTTCTGTATACAGTGGAGTTTTACAAATTAATTTTATCCCGGCTATCTCCTAAGGGGATTATGATTGCACAGTCAGGTGCCGCGGGTCCTACAAATTATAAGGATGTATTCACTTCCATTTCTCATACAATGCGACAAGTTTTTGCGCATACTTCGGAATATAGGGTTTTTGTNCCTAGTTTCGGGACAATGTGGGGGTTTATAGCCTGTGGGGGTACGGGATCAAGCATATTGAAAGACATGGAACCAGCTANAGTGGACCAGAGTTTAGAGCAGCGATTGACCAGCCCGTTGAAGTACTATGATGGGATTGCTCATCGAGGAATGTTTAATTTGCCCAAATATTTTCGATCAGGCATTGAATCAGAAACACGCGTTATTACTAACGACAATCCGATTTTCGTTTTTTAAGTATCGAGTAAACAGCAATTTGTAATGATTTTTACTTTACAATTATACTGATTTATTAATTCTAATTGAGGTTGATATGAACTGGATTGACTTGATCATCCTAATTGTTATTTCAGGCTTTGGATTTTTTGGCTGGAAAAACGGAATAATTAAATGGATTTCAACCTTAGCTGGGGCAATAGTGGGTATTGTTCTTGCAGGAAGATACTATGAAATTAGCGCTAAATTTCTTCCTGTAGATTCGGGAATTGATNAGGTACTTGCATTTGCCATAATTTTTGTTACAACGTTAATCATTTTTTGGTTTNTGGCCAATATAGTTAAAAAGATTTTAAATTTACTCTTATTAGGATGGGTTGATCGTTCAGTCGGTGCAGTTATCGGCCTGACAGTGGGAATACTCAGTGTTGCTGCGGTAGCCTCAATCGCAGTGATTATTCCTATTGATGCAGTACATTCTTCCGTTGAGGGATCTAATTTACTTGGACCTTTGCTGGAAGCGACTTCAGTGATCCAGGTTTTACTTCCTACTCAATTCGATCAGATCGACCATATTCTTAACCAAGGGTTTAAAGTTAAAGATTAATTAATGAAGAATGTCGATAATGTTGTATTGTTCTTATAGGAGGCGACCGTTATTATCAGNTTAAAGTGACTTGGTTTTGGTCCAATGTAGGAGGTTATGCTAGACGGAGCTGTCCTTATCCTTAATCAGAACTACGAACCACTAAATGTGTGCGATGTGAGACGTGCGCTCATTTTAATGATTAGAGATAAAGCTCAACCTATTGAGCTATCTACTGAGAAGATCAATGCTGTTTCTGAATCTTTCGCTGTCCCCTCAGTTATCCGCTTGTTGTCAATGGTGAGACGACCTGTTTTGGCGCAGAAACTTTCTCGAAAAGAAGTTTTTTGGAGAGATAATTTTACGTGCCAGTATTGTGGCCAAAAGACCTATGATTTAACACTCGATCACGTGGTCCCACGTGTTCTAAAAGGCCCGCATATTTGGGAAAATGTGGTTGCAGCTTGTGTGCAATGTAACCATCGCAAGGCAGGCAGGACACCTCTGCAAGCGAAAATGCAGCTATTGAGTATTCCTTCAACCCCTAAGGCTAATCCGTATGATCATTTAATGCATAGGGCATTGCCGCCGGAATGGAGTATTTACCTACCTTGGGTGCGTAAAGAACCTCAGTCATCCCCGAGAGGTTTTAATTATTACTCGGCTATTGCGTAAGACGTTTACTTGATAAGGGCGCTGCAATTAAAACTGTTTCAAGAGCCAGTCTAGGATTGATATTTCGTTCAATTAGTGCGGTGGTGGAATAGATTTTATCGATCCATTCTAATACTTCTGTACGGTCGAACAATTTTGCATGTTTTTCTAATGTGTCTCGCCAGTCGAGATGTACGATATGATGCCCCACATCGTTTTGGATAAGTAGTATGTCCCTCAACCATGATAGCCATAATCGAAGATGAGTTTCAGCAGTTAATCTGTTTCTTTGATGAATTCTGCTAAATTCTTCGCAATAATTGAACCTGGATTCAATACCTTCCTCGATTATGTCTGATATTTTCTCTAAAATTTGATGTAAAGAAGCATGAATTGAGCTATCTCGCGAAGCTGATATAGCCCAACCTATCGATCCATTGCTAAGCCTTGCATATATATCAGCGGCTTTAGGTTCTAATCCATATTCGGATTCTAATAACATTTTTATTGTTTGATAATCTACTTTTTTGAATTGAAGAAGCTGACATCGAGAGAGAATTGTTGGCATTAGTTCGTTAGTACTGTTAGAAATAAGCAAAATAACTACATCTGCTGGAGGTTCCTCAAGTATTTTCAGAAGTGCATTGGAGGAGTGTTCATTCAGCTTTTCTGCAGGATTGATAATCACTACACGGGTTTTACCTTCAAAAGGTTTTAAATAGGCTTGGCTCGAGAATTCGCGTATTGCATTGATGCCGATCTCTTTTGAAGTATTATCACCCGTTTCGTTATCAATAATATGTATATCAGGATGCTCACCGCGGGCTATTCGGGTACATTGATTGCATTCCATGCAGGGACTATTCGGGCCTAAGCAATTCAAGGCTTGTGCAATTTGAAGAGCCAGCGTATTTTTACCTGTATGTGATGCACCTGCAAGTACGTAAGCGTGATGGAAACGATCCTGAGCAATCGACTTTTTAAGACTAGCTAGAATTAAATCTTGGCCATGAAGTTGCAGCACTATAATGGATCCTTTGCCATAGGATCGGTTATATCTTGAGACATCATGTCTTCAAATGACTCTCTTCTACGAATTAATCGCGTGTTACCATCATTCACCATCACTATTGGTGGCTTACCATTCATGTTGTAGGTACTAGCCATTGATGGCGCGTACGCGCCAGACGCAGGAATGGCAATAATGTCATTTGGTTTTACTTTCGGCAGCTTGGCATCAGTGACTAAAACATCACCAGATTCACAATATTTCCCAGCAATGGTGACAGTTTCGGTAGGATTTGCGGTAGGTTGGTTGGCTAGAACTGCAATATATTGTGAACCGTATAGGGCCGGGCGAATATTATCTCCCATGCCCCCATCAACAGAGACGTATGTGCGTACATTGGGAATTTCTTTAATTGCACCTACGGTGTAAACCGCAACGCCAGCTGGCCCAGACATCGATCTCCCGGGTTCGATAGTTAATTCCGGTTGGGATAATCCATTAATTTTACAACCTTCAATCAAGGCCTGAGTAATGGCCTTAGCATAGGCATCTTTGGAAGGAGGGTCATCATCTTCTGTATAAGCAATCGCAAACCCACCTCCAGGACTAAAGCGATTTAGAAGGAGTCCCTCCTTTTTCATTTCTGCAGCAAAACCTAAAACAAGTTCGATCGCTTCTGTATAAGGTTCGAGTTCGAAAATCGGAGAGCCAAGATGAAAATGTAATCCTTCAAGTGTTAAATTGGAGCATTTTAGAACGGTTCTTATTGCNTCATGAGCCTGCTCTGTTTCAATGGGAAAACCAAATTTACTGTCTAATACTCCGGTCGTGGTCAGCCTATGAGTATGAGGGTCAATAGAAGGTGATACCCTGACCAGAACACGCTGAATTATTCCTTGTTGATTAGCAAATTCATTGAGCAATTCGAGCTCATGAAAACTATCAATCACAAAATGTCCGACGCCCCATTCTAGAGCGTTCCAAATTTCTTGCGGAGTCTTATTGTTGCCATGAAAATCGACTGTTGCAAGGTCCACGTTCGCAGCTTTAAGTATTGCAAGCTCTCCCCCTGATACGACATCAAACCCTAGGCCTAAGTCCGCAAGGTATCGTGCTAAAGGGATATTTATAAATGCTTTACAAGCGTAGACTACCTTGCTATTCGGGTAATACCGNCCAAAAGATTCTAGAAATCCCTGGGCCTGAGTGCGCAGGGTTCGTTCGTCATACACATAGAGTGGAGTGCCGAATTGCTTGGCTAGCTCAACAATGTCGCATCCACCGATTTCTAAATGATTATTGTCGGACACAGTGGTATTTAAAGGAAAGACTTTTGATTCGTATATCGTTTGCACGGTTTCACCATTGAAATTTTTTACGTTGCTTCGTAAGTATCGTCAGAGTTTTTAGTTACTGCATTGTCTTCAAGTAATTTAGCTAAGGTTGTCAGGATTTGTCGTTCAGCTAGTGGTTTCCTTGAAGAGGGCAATCCTTTGTATATTACATCACTAAGCTGGGCTGAACTCATGGGTTTTCCTTTCAATTCTCTTAATATTGAGATTTCTCGTTGGATACGATGGTCGATTAATTTTTTTAATCTTTCACGGGGATTTTTTACGGCAGCACCATGACCCGTATACATTATTCGCGGATTAATTTCTTGGAACAATTTGAGTGTTTGCATGTATTCAGAGAGACTTCCATCATTAGGATTTATGCTCGTAGTAGAAATGCCCATTACTGTATCAGTTGTGAATAATACTTCACGTTCAGGTATATAAATGGCAAGGCATCCGAATGTATGACCAGGAGCGTGTAATAAGTGTAATTGGAGGCCTCCCAAATCCCTTGTTTCCCCCCCAGATAATGATGAGGTAACTTGTAATTGATTGTGTANTCGATCTCTTTCGATTATTTCTAAATCTTTATAGTGGCATGCTAAAGGGGCTTTTAATTCTCTGTGCAAATGCAGAGCCCCGCCACTATGATCTGGATGCCGGTGCGTAATAATGATTTCTGATATTGGAGGTGCAGCCACCTCTTTTAAGTAGGCCATCCGGCTTAAATGATCGGTATCATTCTCCCAACCCGTATCTATTAGAATTGCAGAATTAGATCCGAACACTAAGTATGAATTCGGGGCTGGAAAGCCAGGCAATGGCTCTCGGCCAAATGTCATTTGATGGATGCCGGGTTCTAATTCCATGCTAGTTAGTTCCGTTGGGGCTCGAGGATATATTTGTATGTATAACAATGACACGAGCTCTATCTGCCGCATCATGTACGACCTTATATGAAGAAGCAGGGAAATACATTGACGATAAGGACAAAATTTCCTTCACTTGTTTAGGATCTATTTCCAAAATGATTATTCCTTTTGGGAGTAAAGATGATTTAGATTCTCGGAGAAATCGATTAATTAACTCTGTGCCATTTATACCCCCATCTAATGCTTTTAATGGTTCATATAACTGAACTTCACTTTGCAAGAAAGGTAAATCAATAGTCGGGATATAAGGGAGATTGGCTAAGAGCATATTTACTTTCCGTGGCAAATTTTCTAACAAATCGCTTTGTATGATTTGTATTTGTTTGCCTAACTGATGCAATCTAATGTTTTCAGTAGCTAGGTTTATAGCATTTTTTGAAATATCTAGAGCATATACTTGAGTTTTCGGACTATTCTTTGCAATAGAGATAGCAATTGCTCCAGTTCCGCAACCTACGTCCGCAATCAGATGATTTCCTTTCCCTTTTAGAATCTCTAGCGCTTCCGATACGACAATTTCTGTTTCAGGTCTTGGTACTAGGGCTTTTGATGAGGTCTTCAGACTAATACCAAAGAATTCCTTAGAGCCGATAAGGTGCGCTAGCGGTTCGTTCTTTAATCGCCGATTTAGTAAGGACATAGCTGCCTTTCTTTTCTTTTTGTCCTTTAATTCGGTATGTCCGTAGCTAAATAATTCGGCACGGGAGAGATTTAAAATTTTCATCCATATCAATTCTGCTTCTAAACGCGCTTCTTCGAAGCTGATTCTAGCCAATTCTGCTTGGAATTCATGGATAACTTGTTTAATGGAGGGCAAAGTAAATTAGACTACCCACGTTTTTGAGTTTCAGTTTCGGCTTCTTCAAGTAATCTAGCCTGTTCGTCTTGTAATAATGATTCGACTAATGAACCAAATTGTCCTGCCCCAACCATTATTTCTTGAAGTCCATGTATTGACATATTGATGCGGTGGTCTGTGAGGCGGTCCTGCGGGAAGTTGTAGGTACGTATTTTTTCAGAACGTTCACCGCTTCCCACCTGTGATTTACGAGTAGCAGAAGTGGACTCTTCTTGTTCGCGTATTTGCTGCTCATACAAGCGCGATCGCAAGACGGAAAGGGCTTCTGTTTTGTTTCGTAATTGTGAACGTTCACCTTGGGAGACCACGACAATGCCTGTTGGGTTGTGTACTACTCGCACGGCAGTCGCGACTTTGTTGACATTTTGCCCTCCGGGCCCTCCGGAGTGGAATATATCAATACGCAGATCTTCGGATCGAATTTGTACATCAACCTCGTCTACTTCTGGTAGTACTGCTACGGTTGCAGTGGAAGTATGTATGCGTCCTTGGGTTTCAGTGGTTGGCACACGCTGAACGCGGTGTACACCACTTTCATGCTTTAGCAGCCTATAAGCGGCTTCCCCTTGAATAGTGCAGACTACTTCTTTTATGCCACCCTGCTCAGTTTCGTTTAGGTTGATGATGTCTACTTCTAGCCCATTTTTTTGAGCATATCTTTGGTACATCCTGAACAGATCCCCCGCAAAGAGCGCTGCTTCATCCCCTCCGGTGCCGCCACGAATCTCCATAATTACGTTTTTATCGTCATTCGGATCTTTAGGTAGTAAAGCGTTACGTAAAACTTGCTCTAATCTTTCGACCTCAAAGAGCAACTTTTCAACCTCTTCATTAGCCATTTCAGCTACTTCGAGATCAGGATCATTTGCCATATTTTTAGCATCATCAAGTTCCTTTTGAACATTTTTTAATGATTCAAATGAACTTGCGACTGGAAGTAGATCTGCTCGTTCTTTTGCAAGTTTACTTAAGAGTTCAGGATTGGAGATTACTTCAGGGTCGGAAAAAAGTTCATCGATCTCCTGAACTCTTTTTAGGAAATTTTCTAGCCTCTCTATCATATCTCTTGTTCTATTTTCGAAAATTTAAGTAACGAATGAAGCCCCTACATGGTACCAGATTACAAAATAAGGCAGCTTTACATACACACATTGAAAAAAACCGCTAGTGAACCTCATTGCCATCCTACGTTTCTAGCGTTGTAAAATCTATACCTATGGAGTTGTAGATATTGTTTAAATCGTTAAAAGTGGCTTTGTTAGCACCAGCTTTTGTAATGGTGATTGGCCTTGTGGCTGCCTGCACAAGCGCAGACCCTACCCCTACGCCTGCACCTCCTACTCCTACAGCTACTCCAACTCCTACTCCTACAGCTACTCCAACGCCGCTGCCTCCAACTCCTACTCCTACGGTGACGCCAACTCCTGCCCCTACGGCTACTCCCACGCCTTCACCAACTCCAACTCCTACGGCTACTCCTACGCCTTCGCCAACTCCTACACCTACTCCAACTCCTACTCTGGAACAAGGGATATCATTAGCTGAGCCTGCTGTAGCTAAGCTTGTGGCTGGAACCAAAACATGGACAGGACTATTTATAGATGCAGAAAAGTCTCGTATCCTGACTACTTCTTCTAGCTTAGGTCAGTCCCCCCTTGCGGACTTTTTCACCCCTTCGGGGTCAAACGGCAGGGCATGGGTAGTGGGCAGGGATGATGACTTAGATTTAGCTTTATTAGAAGTGATTAGCCCTGGTGAGCAATATTCTTCATTCAACTTAACTGCGACAGGTGATCCAGCATTAGATGCAACTTTAATCATGCTTCGCCAAGGTGGATTGACAACTACGGTTCAGAAGAGCTCATCAAGAGTAATTGGATCGCGTCAGGATTTTAATACCGGATTGCGGTACATTCAGTTGCAAGGCTTGTCTTCTAGCGACTCTGATGGAGCTGCTGTGATTGATAATATGGGTAGATTACGTGGTATTAGGATGAATGAGCAGCATATGATAGATATTGCTATTGGGAGGACAGGTGAAATATACGCCGCATCTGTAGACGGATTAATTAACACCATCATTCCAAGGCTTGAAACGGGAGTCAGCATAATTGATGCACCGCTTTCAGGGACATCTCAAGGTACTCCACCCAGTATTCCTGCAATATTTAAGGGTACCGTTAAAGCAGACGGGATAAGCGTCTCCAAAGGCCAGCGAGTTTACGCAAAGGTATCCAAAGCTGGATCAGAAGACCTCTGGTTTTCGACCACTATTCAGAAGACCGGTGAATACTTATTGCCGATCAGTATTAGTAGATCGGGTTATACAAATGCATTAGTACAATTTTGGGTTAATAAAGCGCCTAATCCTGCGACTAGTATCTTTGTCGCGGCGCGCACCACAACTATTAATATAGACGTATCCTAGATATTTTGGCTTAAATGCTTGACTAAGTCGACGAGTTTGAGGGATATCTGATCTCCGCTCTCCATATTACGATAAATAATACTGTTATTAAGTAGCTCGTCTTGGCCGATAATAAGTACTTGTTTGGCGCCAGAATTTGAAGCAAATCTTAATTGGGATTTAAGGCTTCTATCAGGCGCAAGTAGTACAGGATGATTTTCTGCGCGCAATTCATCTGCTAACTTCAATGAATTATTTTTTGCCGGGGCAGAGTTATAGCAGATTACGATTGGTTTTTTCCCTGATATATGAGAATTCGAGGACTGAAGCTGAATATTTAGTATTAGGCGTTCAATTCCGGCAGCAAATCCGATTCCAGGTGTGGGTTTTCCCCCGAGTTGCTCAAATAAGCCGTCATAACGTCCCCCCGCACAGACTGCGCTTTGGCTACCAGTGAGAGATGGGTGAATTTCAAATACTGTACGCGTGTAGTAATCCAGTCCTCTTACCAATTTGTGATCTAGAGAGAATGGGATATTCATGAATCCTAAGTAACCTAAGAGTTCATCCCAATGAGCTTGCGCATCAATGCCAAGGAAATCAGTGCTTTTGGGCGCAAGCCTGATAAAAGATTCATCTGCTAATTCTTTTGAATCAAGTATTCTTAAAGGATTTGTTTGGAATCTACGTTGATCATCTTCACCCATGTTAGAAGTATGAGCCGAAAGATGCTCTTTAAGCGCGGTAATGTATTTGATGCGATCTGCTGGGTCGCCTATGTTGTTTAGTATTAAATGCATATCGTCTAGACCGAGGCTTCCCATGCATTGAAGTGCAAGTTGGATAACTTCTAAGTCAATCATAGGCCCTGATTCCCCGATTGCCTCAATCCCNAACTGATGGAATTGCCTGTAACGTCCAGCCTGAGGCCTATCGTATCTAAACATTGGGCATAGGTAATAAAGTCTTTGTGGCTGGGTTAAGTTATGCAGGCCATGTTGAAGATAAGCTCTGCAAACAGCTGCTGTGCCCTCAGGCCTTAAAGTTAGTGAGGCTCCCCCTCGGTCTTCGAAGCTATACATTTCTTTTTGGACAATATCGGTTTCTTCGCCAACTGTTCTGGAGAAAAGTGCAGTATCTTCGAAAATGGGGGTATCTATGCGCTGATAGCCAAATAGGTCGGCAGAATTCGTAAGCTTCGATTGCACGTATGACCATAAAGCCTGCTCTTTAGGAAGTATATCTGCGGTGCCTCGGGGTGATTGAAACATGGGACTCCTATTTATTCTATTAAGAATACCAGAAATAAGGAATTTCTGAGTAATTTTAAGGTATTTTACGCTTCCGATGGAGATTGATTTTCTGCGAGTAGACGTTCTGTAACGTATAATGTTGTAGTGGACCAACTGAAGATTAAGTTACAAGAATATTTATCTGATGATCGATTAGTACTAGTTGATGATGCCTTAAAATTTGCTACAAAGGCTCATGAAGGACAAATGCGATTATCTGGTGGGCCCTATATTAATCACCCAATCGCGGCGGCAATACATCTTGCTGATTTATATCTTGACGAAAAGACCATTGCCGCCACTTTGCTTCATGATGTGGTTGAAGATTGTGAGGTACCTTTAGAAACTATTCAGGATAGATTTGGTGATGAAGTTGCCAAGTTGGTAGACGGAGTTACAAAGTTAAAATTGCTCAAGGCTCCTCAGCAAGATGACGACGAAAATTCCAAATCAAGCAACGACCGCTCAGAAAACCTTCGCAAAATGCTCGTAGCGATGGCCGAAGATATTCGGGTTGTTTTAATCAAACTAGCAGATCGTTTACATAATATGCAGACGCTTGATGCACTTCGTCCTGAACGGCAAATTGAAATCGCTCAAGAAACTTTGGATATTTATGCTCCTCTAGCACACCGCCTTGGGATGGGGGAAATGGAGTGGCAGCTTGAGGATCTAGCATTTCGCTATCTGGAACCGCTGCAGTACAAGCGAATGTCGCGCATACTTTCATCTAAGCGCAAAGAGCGAGAGGATTATATTCAAAAAATAGCTTCTCTTTTAGAACAAGCACTAAGTACTGCCGGATACCATTTTGAAGTGACTGGTCGACCAAAGCATTTGTATAGCATTTACAAAAAAGCACAAGCCTATGCCTCAATCGGCAAAGAAATTAGTGATATACATGATCTTTTTGCATTAAGAGTTATTGTGAATACGATTAGTGAATGCTACGCAGCTTTAGGTATCGTTCATGGATTGTGGAGGCCATTGCCGGGTCAATTCGATGATTATATTGCCAACCCGAAAGGGAATATGTACCAATCGCTTCATACAACAGTGAGGACAGCAGATGGGTCTCCTGTTGAAATTCAATTGCGTACTTATGAGATGCATCAAAATTCTGAATATGGAGTTGCTTCACATCCAAGTTACAAAGAAGGGGTGCAAATAAAAGGCAATCAATTTGAAGAAAGGATGGCGTGGTTGCGCCAACTTTTAGAGTGGCAAAGAGAGGTTAGTAGTTCGGATGAGTATGTTGAGAGTATTGCTAATGATCTTTTTGCTGACCAAGTTTTTGTGTATACCCCTAAAAATGAGATTCGTGAACTTCCTAAAGGTGCTACATCTATAGACTTTGCCTACAGGATTCACACTGAACTCGGTCATCGGTGTATTGGAGCAAAAATTAATGGGCGATTGGTCGCACTTGATACGCAATTGTCTAACGGAGACACTGTAGAAATTTTGACAAGTAAAATTGCAAGAGGCCCAAGTCTAGACTGGTTAAATCCCCATTTGGGATATGTGAAAACCGCTAATGCGAGGCAGTCGATTAGATCTTGGTTTCGACACCAAGAACGAGATACGAACATTGATCGTGGAAAAGATTTACTTAGGAAAGAATTGAGGAGACTTAACAGCGATATCGAGGATATTGAAATAGCAAAATGGTTTCGTTATTCAAGCGAGAATGATTTTTATGCAGCTCTAGGTTCTGGAGTTGTTTCTGTAGCTCAAATCGCGGGTCGGTTAACTGCGATTAAAGCCACATTAGGATCGCAACTCGATGTTTCTTTAAATGAATTGGGCCCAGTGACAGCCACAGGTGTCACTGTACTCGGCGTCGGGGATTTGCTTACAAGAACTGCAGAATGTTGCTCCCCTCTTCCAGGAGACCAGATTGTAGGTTTTGTAACCCGAACTAGGGGTGTAACGATTCATCGCCAAGATTGCACAAACATTTATAATGTAAGTGAACCGGAACGNATAGTCCCAGTGGAATGGGGGCAGAGTAGAGATGTGTTCCCCGTACGTATTGCGATTGAGTCAATTGATAGAATGGGGTTACTTCACGATATAACTGGTGCGACGTCCACTGAACATGTGAACATCGCGGGTTCAAGCACGGAAAGCCTGAACGAAGGAACAGTGATTGTACATTTGACTGCCCAAGTTACAGGGTTAGAGCAATTATCAAGGCTTTTGAGTAAAATAGAGAGTGTACGTGGAGTAAAGAGCGTTAACAGAAGCTTAAGAAGGACTCCATAGGCGGTTAGGTTGCAAAAGCCTAATCGTTGGACCTAGCCAGAAATGGATTTCAACGGCATAATATATGCCTAACAAACGGAGATAGTATGCCAGCAAAAAAAACCGCAAGAGTTCAAGAACGTAAAAGAATCATAAACAGAGACGTGCGTTCCAGTACACGTACAGCTGTAAAGAAAGCGATTCAATCGCTTGGTCACGGGGGGAATAATGAAGAATCGGCTCAGGCGGTAAAAATAGCTGCTAGTAAGCTNGATCGTGCTGTATCTAAGGGAGTGGTGCATCGTAATGCAGCAGCTCGTAGTAAATCTAGACTCATGAAACGTCTTAACGCTAGTTCTGAGTAACTAGAATTTTATATAGAACATAGAAAAAAGAGGCTTAAGCCTCTTTTTTCTATGTCATTTTGCCATTGACACGATAATGTTTAAGTACTTACGATTAGAACTAACGTTCGATTTTGGGGGCAGTTATGGTGAAATTATCTAGTAGGCAACAACAGATTTTAGATTTTTTAAATGATTTTCATGTAGACAAAAGCTATATGCCTTCTGTTCGTGAGATTCAGATGGCTTGCGGTATAAGTTCAACGTCAGTGGTGGATTATAATTTGCGTCTCTTAGAAAGAGACGGATATATACGTAGATCACCTGATATTTCTAGGGCAATTGAGTTAGTGCAAGAGAAGGAAGTGGATCTAGTAGAAGTGGCGATGATTCCAATAATGGGGACCATCGCAGCTGGCCAACCGATACCTGTCCCTGAGGCATCATCGTATGATCGGTCTGACCTCGATAAAATTGCACTATCCCCCCACCTTACGCCTCACCATCCTGAAGATTTATTTGCCTTAAGAGTTAAAGGGTTTTCAATGATTGACGCCTTTATTACAGATGGAGATATTGTAGTTTTGAGGCCTACTACTGATGCCAGAGACGGAGATATGGTTGCCGCTTGGCTACCATTTGAAGAGGAAGCTACTCTTAAACATTTTTATCTTGAAGGAAACCAGGTTCGTCTAATGCCTGCGAACAAGGAGATGGATCCAATTGTAGTTCCTGCAGATAGAGTGCAGGTACACGGACGTGTAGTTGCAGTTATGAGAAAAATGGCGAATTAAGGGTGTTTAGACGGAATGTTTAGTATACGGCGTGCGAATTCTGACGACCTGCAGTTGCTTGTGGAATTCCAAATGAATATGGCAGTAGAAAGCGAAGGGATTCATTTAAACGAAAATACAATTAGGCTAGGTGTGACTGCGGTATTGCAGAACAAAGTAGCAGCTGAATATTGGTTGGTCGCCTCTCATGATGGGCCTGTGGGGATGATGATGGTAGTACCAGAATGGAGTGATTGGAGAAATGGGACTGTACTTTGGATGCACTCTGTTTACGTAGTACCAGAATGGCGAAAGTGTGGTGCATTTGCTTCTATGTTTGACCATTTGAAGAGCCAAGTTAATCAAAATGCTGAACTGGTTGGCTTACGTCTATATGTAGACAAGCGTAATTATCCAGCTCAAGAGGTGTATAAGCGCTTAGGAATGTCATCTGATCATTATGATTTGTATGAATTAATGAAATAATCAATCAGACGAAGGTAATGTTCGAGACGCAACTAATTCCATCCGCCGATCATTGCAGTAAATATTAGAGGATCCAGATTTTGTGCAAAGAACCATGATGCCGCTTTCGTTATCAATGTAACGTTTGCNTAATTGGTCAGCTTGCCCGTCTTCTGCTTGTTTACACGATAAGTCTGCATCCCCTCCCTTGGTGACCATGTACTGCGACCCTGATTCACTACATTCAAAGCGTGACCCTGTTTGTGATGGCATATATTTCTCCTAATGATTTACATTCATATTTTACCAAGGAATTACAACTTGCGGTGCTACCTTTACAAGCCTATCCTCACAGATGGAGGTGGATATGACTATCGCATTGAATATCCAGAAGCATATGCGGGATAGCTCTTGGATCCGTCGTATGTTTGAATTAGGCCTTGCGCTAAAGGCTGAACGCGGAGACGAAAATGTTTTCGATTTATCTCTAGGGAACCCGGTCGTTGAGCCACCTCAAGAATTCCATGATGAGTTAGAGAAATACGTACAGTCTTATCCTAAAGGCGTTCATAGATATATGCCTAATGGTGGGTATGGGTTTGTAAGGCAATCGATAGCCGACTCACTTAGTCGTGAGACTGGACTCGAATATCAAGCAGATAATGTGATGATGTCAGTTGGGGCTGCTGGGGCACTAAATGTTATTGTCCACGCATTGTGTAACCCTGATGACGAAGTATTGATACTAAGTCCCTATTTCGCGGAGTATCTTTTTTATGCATCTAATCATCATGCTAAACCTGTGGTAGTAGAGCCTCACGATGATTTAATGCCTGATCTTGTAGATTTGAGTAACAAGATTACACCAAAGACAAGGATAATGATCTTGAACTCCCCGAATAATCCATCAGGTGTTGTCTATCCAGATTCTACAGTTAAAGCCATTGGCAAAATACTCAGTGATAAAGAAAGAGAGTATAAGACAAAGATTTTTTTAGTGAGCGATGAGCCTTATAGGAAGATAATATTTGATGGGTACCATTATCCGTTTCCGCAACATCACTATAAGCGCACAGTAACTGTAACATCACATGCCAAGGATTTAGCTCTGCCAGGTGAGAGGATTGGCTACTTAGCACTAAGTCCAAAAATGGATGAGGCCCAAGAGTTAATGGATGCTTTTATTTTTTGCAACCGAGTTTTAGGTTTTGTAAACGCCCCTGCAATTATGCAGCACCTGGTAAGTAACTTGCAGGACGTAACCATTGACGTAAAAAATTATGAGGCAAAACGAGATTTCCTCTATAGTGCCTTGATTGATGCAGGATATGAGGTACGAAAACCTGAAGGAGCGTTTTATATGTTTCCCAAGTCTCCTGTTGAAGATGAAATGGAATTGATCAACGCTTTGCAAGATGAAGGGGTTTTGGTGGTGCCTGGACGAGGTTTTGGCGTGCCAGGTTATTTTAGGATTTCATATTGCGTGGATAATGCTACATTGGAAGGTGCAATTCCTGGGTTTCGGAATGCAATTAATAAACTCAAGGGGAATTAGCCAAAAGGCAAAATTTGATAAGATTATGTAGAAGTTAATAATGCAGCACCAAAGACGCCAAGGAGGGATCAGTGAATAAACCGAGTGATTTAGGGAGAGATACGCAGCTAGTTACTCGCATGATTATAACGATGTTACTACTTGGAATTGTCTATGGATTCTTTTTGTGGTTCCTGTTGTCGATTGTGGGGACTGTATTTATGTTGGGCTTTGCTGTGGTGCTCGTATTATTCCAATTCGCTATGTCAGATAAGTTAGTTTTGACTTCGATGAAGGCGAAAGTAGTTAGTTCAGAAGAAGCACCTGAATTGCATGAAATGATTGATCGTTTATCTCTAGCTGCTGGCATACCTAAACCCAAAGTAGCTATAGCAGAAATGCAGGTTCCGAACGCTTTTGCAACCGGGCGTAGTCAAAAGCACGCAGCTGTGGCCGTTACGACCGGTTTGTTAACGCTTCTTAATAAGAGGCAACTTGAAGGAGTTTTGGCTCATGAGATAAGCCATATTGCTACTAGGGATGTGCAAGTTATGACTTATGCAAGTTTCCTTTCTGTAGTTGCATCTACGTTGATGAGCATGTTTTTTTGGTCTTCGATGTTTGGAGGTATGGGGAGAAGCAGAGAAAATAATACACATAGTTATATGATGTTGGCCTACTTAGTTACTATTGTGGTCTGGGTAGTAAGCCAAGTATTAATTGCAGCTTTATCGCGTTACAGGGAATATTCAGCCGATCGTGGTGCGTCACAACTCACAGGACGTCCTATGGATTTAGCTGAAGCTTTGCAGAAAATTTCCGGTTCTTTAACAGGTTTACCTAAACAAGATCTTAGGAGAGCAGAAACAATAAATGCATTTTTTATCATGCCTGCAGTAGGTGATGGATTTGCGCGTGTATTCTCCACCCATCCTCCAATGACACGTAGGATTGAGAAATTACAATTCTTAGACCAAGAACTTAAGGACTAGAATTAATGTTTTTTCGCAAACGAGCAACAGCAGATTGGGATAAAGCCCACCTTGCCATGGGTAAATCCCAAGAATTACTGGAAGGTACATTAGATACCTTTACCGTTTCTCGTGCAGGTATTCTTGTGAGTCCTTCTGCAGATCAAAATGGAGTACAAGCTCAGGAAGAGATAGAACGGGCTCTGGAGTTAACGGACTCATCGGAAGATCATTCTTGGGAAGTGACACTTGATAATGCTGATAACCCACATCCTTGGGTCATAACATCTGCCGGCAATTTGAAATCATTGAGTGACGCAACCTATTTAGCAGGTGCAGGGCTGGCAGCGGCAGGTATAGGGCCAAGGATATTAGCGGCAGTTTATCCGTTCCTTTGGAAAGAAAATCGTATTTACTGGATATATCAACCTAGGATAAAAGCATTTACTCCATTTGCGCCTAATGATTCTGAAGAAGGGCGCGATCATCCATTAGAGCTACGTATGGAGAAGGCAATTAGATCCCAATTACCTACGTCACGTGACGTCAAACAATGGTTCCCTGTCTGGGGTATGCCACTATGATTTTTTCAACTTTGATCTAGCCCAAATTAATAGCAAGACATCTAATGTGAGTAGCATTAGTAATGCGGTCCATATAGAAAGCCCAAAAAGAAGAGTTATTAGTATTACTCCTAGTGCTAACACTCCCAACCCGGCTAGTAAAATCCATGCAATAGTATTAACGTTTTTCATAATCTAAGGATAAATGATATCAGCTATGGATACCTCTTCGGCAATCAATAAATATATTGTTTTACCTATTGAAGGGATGACGTGTGCTGCGTGTGTTAGCACTGTTACGAATGCGGTGCAATCAGTTGAGGGGGTTTTACAAGTTTCGGTGAACCTTGCCACGGAGACTGCTGCCGTCTCTTATAAGCATAGCGATGCCCCAATTAACGATACGGTTCATGTGATTAGTAGTTATGGGTACGGAGTGGCGACTTCAGAATGGAATTTTGCTTCTAATGATTTAGATAATGAGCAGGAAGCCTACTCACTTGAGGAGCAACTTAAGACTATAGAAGGAATTGTAGACGTGCGTGCTAATTCCTTAACTTCTGAGGTTACAATTAGGTCGATCCAAGGGCTTTTCAATGCAGAGCAAATACTGCAGTTAATATCGGGATTCGGGTTTGATGCACAGTTGGTTAAAGGCTCAGATGCATTCAATTCTGAGATTATTCGTCTATCGCGAATAACTGAGATACGACGGACTAAGAGAAAAATGTTATTTAGCGCAACTGTCGCGATATTCATGTTTAGTACAGGAATATTACTTGCCCCTACATCGAGTTTTTCAGGAATAGGGTTGGGATGGGTTTTGCTTCTAATGGCCACTCCAGTCCAATTTTGGGGGGCTTCAGATTTTTACCAGAGCGCCTGGGGTAGCCTAAAACACTTTAAGTCCAACATGAATACTTTAATAGTGCTCGGGACTTCAGTTGCATATGGGTACAGTGTTGTTGTCGTTATACTTCAACAAGTTGCAATAACTTCTTTAGATACGCATTTTGACACGGCCACNATAATCATTGCCTTAGTGCTTTTCGGACGAATGCTTGAATTGCAGGCGAAAGGACGGGCTTCTGAAGCAATTGTAGGACTTTTGGGCATGCAAGTTCGGAGCGCTTTGGTTGTACGGAATGAAATCCCNNTCGAAGTGCCTGTAGACGAAATTGAACTAGGTGACTTAATACTTGTCAAACCTGGTTCGCATGTTCCATTGGATGGACAGATTACTGAAGGAGATTCTACTGTCGATGAATCGATGCTGACTGGAGAAAGCATTCCTGTAGATAAAGGAATAGGTTCTATTGTCCATGGCGGCACGTTAAATATTCATGGGAGCTTTACTTTTAGAGTTACGCGTATTGGAGACCGGACAACTCTTGCGCAAATAATTCGATTGGTTAGATTAGCCCAAGGCTCTCAGGCAAGGATACAGCGTTTAGCTGATATCTTTGCTTCTCAATTTGTTCCCATGGTTATGGTTATAGCTTTAAGTACATATGCTTACTGGTCCATATTTGCATCGGATATTAGCCAAACACAAGCGATGCTAACCACAATTTCTGTTTTAATTATTGCTTGCCCTTGTGCCTTAGGCTTAGCCACNCCGGCAGCAATAATGATTGCAATAAGTACCGGTGCTAGGCATGGTATTTTGATTCGAAGTGCGGAGGCGTTAGAGAGACTTGGTAAGGTTGATACAGTGTTTTTTGATAAGACAGGAACTTTAACGAAAGGAGAATTACGAGTCAAGAAAGTTTTTGGGTTTGGGTATTCTGAATCAGATGTAATTGCATTTGCAAGTTCAGTTGAATCCCACAGCGAACATTTGCTTGCCAAAGCGATTCTTCAGTACAGGAAGGAAAATGATATCCCCGTTCTAAGGTCTTCAAATTTTCAAATGGCTCCTGGTTTAGGTGTACGAGCAGTCATTTCAGATGAGCCTTACACGGTCGGGAGTTTAAAGCTAGTTCAGAATGCTGATATAGCCATTGATACAGAGATTACTGCCAAGAGCGAGCAATTAATTGAAGATAATTGCAGTCCTATAGTTGTGATTAAAGGAGAGCAAATTATTGGGTTGTTGGGCCTAACTGATCAGATTCGCCCTGAGTCTAAGCAGGTCATTGCTTTATTGAAGCAAATGGGTATTAGAGTTGGTATATTAACTGGAGATAGAAGCAGAATTGGCCGTTTGGTCGCTGATGAACTTCAGATCCAATTTCTGATACCTGAAATCTTGCCAGCTGAAAAGCAACGCGAAGTGAATAGAATGCAGGCAAAGGGTCACAAAATAGCTATGGTTGGTGATGGGGTGAATGACGCCCCCGCTTTAGCACAAGCAGACGTAGGTATTGCAATGTCGTCGAGTTCTGATATTTCATTGGATGCAGCAGATTTCGTTTTGCTTGGCGTGAATATCCAAGGAGTTCTTTCTAGCGTTCGTTTATCAAAAAAAACCATTTCGATTATCAAGCAAAATTTATTTTGGGCATTTGGATATAACATAATTTTGATCCCAATAGCTGCAGGGGTTGTTTATTTTTTTCTGGGAGATAATCAAGTTCCCGGGTATCTTCGTTGGATTCTCGCAGAGAATGGTTTTTTGAATCCTGAAGTGGCTGCTTTTGCTATGGCGGCTAGCTCAGTTTCAGTAATGTTTAATAGTTTAAGATTGAGATCTTGGAGCCCTTTACCCAAGAGGAAGAGTGGAGATGAGTAATTTAGATTTGATTTTTGGAGATACAGCGATTGATCCGATTTGCAAAATGATTGTAGACAAACAAAACCCTCCTGGGGGTGAATTTGGTTTGGATGGTCAAATTTACTTTTTTTGCGCACCTGGCTGTCGCGAAGAATTCGCAAAGAATCCTACAAAATACCTGTAGATTTACTTTTTCAAAAATAACGCTATTAACATAAGATATATGGAAATTAAGACTTTAATAAATATAACGCCAACAACCTTTAATGCATCTATTGAGGATGATGCGGCGTCTTGTATATAGGTCCCAGAGTCTTGTGTACCAAGGCCAAGAGAGGCAATTGCAGAGCCAACTAGATCTTCGAGAATTCCAGTTCCTAATGCCGGGGTGCGAAATATTGCAACGCTATCTGATAATTGGCTTATATTAGAGGTAATCGAAACCATTATCACAATTGAAGCAGATACAAATATCCATGATAGTAGGGATAAATAAAATCGAATTGTTTTCATTTTTTCCTTTCAATTAGTGTGATTCAATTAACGCTTCAGCAATGTCATAAAGTGTATCTGCTTGGAGTAGACCTAACGATCTTTTGATTATTTTACCTTCTGAGTTCATGAAAAAGGTGGAAGGAAGGCCGGTAATGAATTCTCCGTTTAGCTGATAATGGTTTGGTTGCTCGCGTGATTTTTGAAAATTTACTATNCCTGCAGGATATGTTGCTCCAAGCTCGCTTAACAACACCTTTCCTTGTTCATGACTTCCTAAAATAAAATTAGGCCCCATGTCCACTCCAAGGACGGTGATTTTTGACGAATACTTTTCGTGAATTTGCTGCAATAGTGGTATTTCTTTAAGGCAAGGGGGACATGAGGCTCCCCAGAAATTAACTATAAGAGGTTTTTCTAGCGCAAGTAAATCTTGAAAGCTCTTTGGCTCAGTATCGAACTCAGTAATCCCTTGATACAAAGTTATCTCAGTAGCGCCTGTGACATTAGATTTGTTTTGAATAGAGAAAACCCCTATAGACAGAGCCACAGCAATGGCAAATAGGCCTATCGTAGTGGCAAGAAGTATTTTGGTGTTACGTTTCATATCGTTATTGTCTAGTATGTTAGGCCATATGCAAGCTAAAACTATTTTAAACAGGTAAAATTCATATATTAAGCATTTAAGAATTAAATAAAGGACTTATGACAGAACTTCCAGTAAACCCTCAATACGTTAAGTACTCTTTTTTCACCGTCGACTCCTCATGGAGGAAGCTTTCTCCTGAGGAGAAAAATGCAAGTAAAGAGCAATTTGCCACACTTGTATCATCTTCTGAACTGTTAATTCGCTCATACTCATTAATGGGAATGCGTGCCGATGCAGATTTTATGCTATGGATGGTAAGCCCTGACCTAGAAGGTATTAATAAATTTGCAACGCNAGTAATGAGTACTCAGTTAGGCCAGTATTTAACAGTTACGCATTCATACCTAGCTATGACCCGCCGTTCAACTTACATAGATGAGCATAGCCATGAAAGCGGAGAAAGCCGGACTCGAGTACGTCCAATGGGGAGGAAATACCTTTTCGTATATCCGTTTGTGAAAACGCATGCATGGTATCAATTATCGCTTGATGAACGGCAAGCAATGATGAATGAGCATTTCAAAGTTGGGCACCGCTACCCGGAAGTAAAAGTTCACACTACTTATTCCTATGGTTTGGATGACCAGGAATTTGTTCTCGGGTTTGAAACGGATGATCCACCGCGATTCTTAGAGCTTGTCATGGAATTACGTTCGGCTGAACAGCGACCATATACGGAATTAGATGTTCCAATATTTACCTGTCTGCTAGGAACAACGGAGACGGTTTTAGATAGCCTAGGATAAATGAGGAAAGCAGAAAACGGGCAATTCGTGCCCGCCTTCTCTTTCTGTTGTATTTAGTAAATTTAGCCTTGTTCTTTAGCGAACTCTATGAAGCTGGCTTGGTCTGGCGGAACTGCCTCCAATGCAAATATAGCAGCGACTGGACAGACCGGCTCACAGGCCGCACAATCGATACATTCATCCACATTTATGTAATATTGGCGATCTGCCTCATAAATACAATCGACCGGGCAAACATCAACGCAAGAAGCGTCCTTAACGTCAACACAGGGTTCTGTAATTACATATGCCATTTAGGAATGCACCTTCCAATTAATAATTAAATCTTGCTTCCAATGAAGCGTACATATTCTATCAGCCATCCGAATTGCTGCAAACTGTTTATTAATGCAGTTAAAATTCATCAGATAATGCCGAAGGGCCACCGATATTTTTTTTAATAGATAGGTTGACGAAGGTTTCTGATCTCACCACTCCTTCGATTTCTCCAACTCTGTTACGAAGAAAATCAGAAAGATCAGATGGCGAATTAAGTGCTACTCTGCAAAATACATCGTAGGCGCCAGTAGTTACAGCAGAATATTGAACTTCGTCCATTTTTGCCAAAGAAGTTGCTACAGTATCAACATAGGCGGGGTCCACTTGTAATCCAATTAAGGCTGAAGTCTGTCGGCCAAGTTTAGATGCGTCAGGGATTGCGACTACCCGGATGACCTCTTCCTTAACCAAATTTCGAAAGCGTCTTCGGACTGTACCTTCACTAACGCCCATTTTTCGAGCGAGTTCAATATTCGAGGCACGTCCGTTACTTTGGAGTAAGTTAATTAATTGGCTATCGATATCGTCAAGTATGGTCATTTAGCACCTTAAGGGAATACAACGTAATTTTANGATGAAATGCAGAAGATCGCAATACAATGATGCCTTTATAACGATTAATAGATTATATATTAACGAATTAATACTATCTTTNGCGAATTTCGTTAAATCCAANTAGNGAAATTTCTTGCGAAGATGGGTGGTTTCATCTTGACCTTAGAATCATGGACTGCTAGCCTAAANNCTGTAGTTTGAGCGAGCCTAAGGGGGCATTTATGGTAACGGTTACGGATCTAGCAGCAGAGAAATTGGCTGAAATTCTAGCAGAAGAAGGGCAGCCAGAAGCTGCGCTACGTGTAATCGTAGTTCCTAATGGACACGGGGCACAGTACATGCTTTCACTTGAAGACGGCATGAATGATGATGATACTGTTTTACATGACGCAGGTGTACGGGTAATCACGGATTCCGAAAGTGCTCCTTTACTAGAAGGTGCTTCCATAGACTACTCTGATGGATTGATGCGCAGTGGATTTATTATTGAGAATCCCAATATAGCTCCTAGTGCAGGTGGCTGTGGTTGTGGGGCCGGAGGCTGCGGTAGTGGCGGTGGTTGTGGCGGCGGAGGCTGCGGCTGCGGCGGGCACTAGATTTTTTAATTAACTAATTAAGCAAAGAGGGCACCTTCGTGTGCCCTCTTTGCTTGTAAGATTAATTCTGCAAAGCTACATAGATCATAGGTAGCAAAATGCTCTTAATTGCTGATCTCGACTCCCCTCATCGTTTTTGCAGATTCTAGCATTGCCAGAGTTAGTTCAACGGTTCTAAGCCCATCGAATCCTGTGGCTAAAGGCTGGCTATTCGTTTGCAGTGCCCTTTGGAAGGCCTCAACTTGTAGCGTGTATAGTTTAATCGGATCGTAGTCATAGTTGACATTGAAGTTAATGAGATCAGTTGACGCACATAAACTTCCGGTTTGATTCATGTCAATCGTTGAATTGGTGTATGCACTACCATTTGTTCCATATATTCCTATTTCATTTCTGAAGTAATCAGGGGTTTTTCTCCCAGTCATAATGGTAGCGATGGCGCCTTTTGAAAATTGAAGTGTNAGATGCGCAAATTCTTCCAAAGGCTTATTCTTGGTTGCATCAGTTNTTGCACTGACAGAGGTAACCTCATCGTTTAGCGTAAAGCGCAACAGATCCACGCAGTGCACGCCAGTAGCCATAAAGGCTCCGGCCCCGATTTTATTAGGATCATCCCACCAAGCTTGTAATCCAGAACGCAAAGGAGGATTTTCTTGCCCTCGAACTCCTCTTCCCCAATTAGCCTCAGCAAAATTTATTTTTCCGAGGTCTCCGTTACTCACTAGTTTTCTGATTTGCTGATGAGCTTCGTGTGCGCGTAAGTGGAAGCCTACTCCGAGTGTCACAGAAAATTTTAAACAAGCTTCGATCATATTTTCGGCATCACGGAGGGAAAGAGCCATTGGCTTTTCAACCAATACATGTTTACCAGCCTTCGCTGCTTTAATTGTTTGCTCAGCGTGGAGAAAATTTGGTGATGCTATATATACGATATCAACGTTGGGATCGTGAATGAGAGCATCAACGCTATCAAAGGAAGATGTTGCATTATGCTTCGAGGCAAATGCCTGTGCGCGATTAGAGTCTTGGCTCGCTACAGCGGCGATATAAGAGTCTCCGGAAGCGTTAATTGCTGGCGCCATTTTTGAATCTGGGTGGCGTCCAGTGCTGATTATGCCCCAACCTATTGGCATGGCACTCTCAATTACTCATCTTCATTAATGTACCGATATGCAGCTAGAGCAGCTGCAACACCATCACCCACTGCATTAGCAAGTTGCTTGTCTGAGAACTGCCGAACGTCTCCTGCTGCAAAAACCCCTGGTACATTGGTCTCCATTTGAATGTTTGTAATTACATGTCCAGCACTATCTAAATCAATCACCCCTTGCATGAATTCATTGATAGGGTGAAAACCAATAAATATGAATATCCCTTCCGTAGCGTACTCAGAAACCTCATTGGTTTTGAGGTTTCGTAAAGTCATACTATCGACGATACCATTGCCTTTAATTTCTTCCACTACGGTATCCCATATGAATTTTATTTTTGGGTTTTCGAACGCTCGCTGCTGTAAGATTTTGCTAGCTCTTAACGAATTTCTACGGTGTATAACGGTGACGCTTTTTGTCATTCTAGTGAGATAAAGACCTTCATCCATTGCGGCATCGCCACCTCCAATTACAGTAACATCCATATCTCGGAAAAANTTACCGTCACATGTGGCACAATAGGAAACCCCTTTACCTGAGAAATAATCTTCACCAGGTACATCAAGCTTGTTATGTTCGCCTCCGCTAGTAATGATTATTGTTTTTGTTAAAAATACATTTCCTTGGCAAATTACACGTTTTATTGGTCCTGAGACATCTAGTTGAGTCACAGTGTCATATTCAAACTGAACTCCAAACCGTTGGGCTTGTTTTTCGTAAAGCATAGCCAACTCAGGCCCGTCTATAGGCTCAGGGAAACCAGGGTAATTTTCAATTTCCCCTGTTAATAAAATTTGTCCACCTAAGGCTTGTCGTTCAATTACTAAAGTCTTAAGCATCGCACGAACGGAATATATTGATGCAGCTAACCCTGCAGCTCCGCCCCCGATTATGATCACGTCATATTGTTCGTTAGTTGCCATAAACCTGTACCTTAAGAAGGATGCTTATATTCTATTCGAAAATAGTTCAGATATTAACTCCATGTGGCAAAGGCCATTGCACAGCCGGTACCTGCTAGAGTTCTATAGCAGGGTTGGTAATCTATGAGATCCATAGTTTTGTCTTCCATGGCTCCACCTAACGTAACCCAGTTGCGGATTTCTGTAGTTCCTAAAATCAGACGTTCATCGGAAATGGTACGTAGAGTATTAGCATCCTTGGATGCCAATGCTGCCAATGTTTTCCGATCAATTTCTTCATCAATGATGAAATGGCTTAAACCTCCAGATGCCATTATCGCAATACGAGCATCACTATCCCAAGAATCGATCGCATTACGCAGCTCTTTCCCAACATCGTAACATCGGCCTACGGTAGGTTGATTAGGTGGATAGAAACAGTTAACCATGAAAGGAATGATGGGGACATTACCTTCGGGTAAAATTTGGCGGTACAAGAATGCAAAAGCATGCCCGGCTCCAATATCTTCCCGAAGCTTGTTAGTGACAGAGATATCGATATTTTGAGAGACAAAATGTTTAATAATATGCTTTGCGAGAGCAGGATAACCTGGCTGAGAAGATTCGTTTATAGGATCCTGTGCATCCCTCCATTCACGTGCACCACTAGCCCATGCCTTTTGTAGCGCTGCATCGCGACCAGGACCTTGCCGTTCTCTAATAGGTAATTCGTTTCCATAGTAGATAGAGAACATTGGCATATTGTCCTCCATAAATTGTTCATGTTGGTCATCACCAATTACTACGATTGCATCGGGGCGAATCTCAGCGACGGTATTTTTCAGTACTTGTAAGGCTTTTTGACATGCTTCGTAACGTTCAATAAATTTCTCAGGAGTGATTTCCTCTTCGATTCCAGGAAGATTACGATCTAATAACGCTTGGTAGTCGAATCGGGGATCGTGGATATCTTTTTCCCTCAATAGCCCCCATTTATCAGGGCTCATTCTTAGTTGCGGTCCATGCGAAGTGGCAAATCCTAGGACAGTTTGCGCCATGACATTTCTCNTTGATAGGCGAAGATTGCGGAATTATTTAATCTTCCGAAAGCCTTCCTTTTTCTAAAAGATATTTCACAAAACCTAACCGTGCCTCATCTAAAATTGGTTGCCTTGATTTAAGTGGAGGGCGTGGCACGGGAATTGGTTGCCCATTTTCCAGCATTTCTTGAATCATGATTACTCTAAGGTGATCTAGTTCTTCGATGATGCTAACGACCGAATCTCCAATTACAGTACATCCGGGTAGTTCCGGATAAGAAGCACGCCGCCTCCATTCCCCGTCACTATCTTCGAATGATTCCATGACNAATCGGTAAGGAATCGCAAGATGTTCTTCCAGTGATAGTTCCATAGGCATATATTACGCTACATTGATGTATATTTCTCTTAAAGGTTGGGGGGACTATGGAATTACTTCGCGTGGAGCACATAGGAAGTTTGGCTCGCCCAATTAAGCTTCTAGATACTCAGGCAAAATACGATGCCGGGTTAATTGAGCGAGAGGATCTCATNAAGTTAGAGGACCAGCTAATATTAGCGGTCATTAAGAGCCAAGAGAAAATAGGATTTCCGATTTTAANCGATGGTGAATTTCGGCGAAGGAATTTTCAGGATAGCTTTGGAGATGCTGTTGCTGGCTATGATGCCCCTTTAACAAATAAGACTTATTCCCAATGGCAAAAAAACAATAAGTCTGATTTTACCCAGCGAGTCGAGTCAGGGCCGCAAATACCTGGGCCTCCTGTGGTTACACGACGACCGGTACTACAGCGGCTTTCATTGAAGCGTAATATCCCTCTAGAAGAGTATAAATACGTTTCTGCAATGGCAAATATGCCTGCCAAAGTGACCCTCATCGGACCCGATCGCGTGGCACAGAGATTTGATTGGGAGTCCTCAAAGGGTATCTACGATGGATTAGAGGATTTCATAAGTCACGTGGCTCTGATTCAACATGAAATGATTATGGAATTGCTAGAGGCAGGCTGTCCATATATACATATTGATGCTCCAGGTTATACGGCTTACGTTGACCAGCCATCACTTCAAAAAATGCGCTCTCGCGGGGAAGACCCTGCTGCAAATCTCACAATGTCCATTGAAGCAGATAATAAAGTAATTGAAGGTATAAAAAATGTAGCCACAGGTATTCATTTTTGTAAAGGGAATGAACGAGCAGTAGATCCTATTACCGGGGAAATAGTGCCACAATGGCACCGTGAAGGATTTTATGACGCTATTGCAGAGCAAATTTTCACACAGTTAAATCATGATCGCTTTATGCTTGAGTACGACGATGAGAGATCGGGCTCATTTGAAGCACTGAGATTTGTACCTAAGGGTAAAATTGTTGTCCTAGGCTTGGTTACGACAAAAAGTCTTAGAGTTGAATCTGTGGATGAGTTATTATTACGCATAGAAGATGCATCGAGGTATATTGATGTTGATCAATTAGCTATAAGCCCTCAATGTGGTTTCGCAAGTGGGGTGGGAAATTCACTTCCCGAGGATATTCAGTGGAAAAAACTCGAAGTGCTCCTAGAGACAGCAGAAAAAGTTTGGGGAGCTAAATGAGGTTTTAGTCTTGACGAATTTACTTTGGGGAGCGAAAGTCGGACTAGCTAATTGGAAAAGGAGAAAANTATGGCAGACGATAAACCGGCTAAATTAATTAGTGATTTGAAGATTGATACGGATGCTCGGTCCACACTCCCATACGATCAATGGGTGCAAGGTTTAGGGCTTCCTCTTCACACAGGATATTTCATAGAAGATTGCAGGACCATTGAAACAGCACCTTGGGACTTCCTTGGTTGCAATGCTGCATTTATTCAACTTGCGGGGATGGAAGGCATTGTAGACGCAAGGGTTACAGAGATTGCGCCAGGTGGGACTGTCGCTCCGTATAGATTTGCTTTAGACGAAGCTGTTTATGTAGTGGATGGACAGGGAATGACAACGATATGGGCGGATGGTGTCGGTAAGAAAACCTTTGAATGGGGTCCACGAAGCCTATTTCTTATACCACGTGGTTCGATTCGACAATTCAGTAATGCTAGGGGAGATAAGCCAGCAAGACTGATTAGTAATACGCACTTACCTGTCGGAATGTCTTTGGTCCCTGACCCAAGCTATTTTTTCAATAACGATTATCAGGACACTCAGTTGCTTGAAACTAGTGAAGATGAACTTTACTCAGTTGCAAAAAGAGCCCCTGGTGGTCGTGGTGCCAGTTGGCACGGTAATTTTTTCACTGATCTTGCTGCCTGGAATGGACTCGTTCCACATCGACAGAGAGGTGGTGGTGGGCATGTAGTAGACATCCGTTTCCCTCACTCAGAAATGGGGGGACATATGTCGGTATTCCCTCCAGGGACTTACAAAAAGGCCCACCGACATGGACCTGGGGTGTTCATTATGATCCCTGCAGGTGAAGGATACTCAATCATGTGGCCTGAAGGAGAAGAGAAGGTAATTGTTCCATGGCATGAAGCCAGTATGTTTGTCCCGCCAAATAATTGGTTCCATCAGCACTTTAACGTTAGCGTTGAACCTGCAAGATACTTAGCTCTTTCACCAATTAAACAAATGCGTGCTGAAAGAAATAATCGTTTACTNGATCAAATAGAATATCCCGTTGAGGAGCCATGGGTCCGAAAAATGTATGAAGAGGAAATTGGTAAACGTGGGCTAGAGAGCCTTATGCCTGAAGAGGTATACCAGGATCCTCATTATAAATGGACTTATGATGAGAATGAGGAACAAGGTGCGGTACTAGATGCTAGTGCTGGCCGCGGGCTCTAGGTTTTAATACTTTGCCACAGAAATCTGTTAATGATCGTATGACCACCGGTGAACGCCAAATTGTGGCGTTCACCGGTGTCGCACATGGATTAAACCATGCCGTCGAACTAGTGTACGGGGCTATTTTGGCAGTAGTTGCCATTGAGTTCGGTGTTACTATTGCCGCGCTCGGAGTTTTGGGGACTATCTCTTCGCTTGCATATGCGGGAGCTGCTTTGCCAGCTGGTGCAACTGCCGATCGGTTTGGCTCTAAAAATACAGTCGCGATTTCGATGGGAGGTGCAGGTGTTGCTGCATTGATTGCCGCAATTTCACCTAACATCCAAGTATTAGGCTTTGCTCTGGTTTTGATGGGAATTTTTGGAGGGATGTATCATCCCGCGGGGCTTTCATTTATTAGTAGAACTGTTCGACAGCGTGCAAGAGCCTTGGGTATTCATGGAGCTGGAGGAAATTTAGGAACTGCACTGGCACCATTTATTGCAGCAGCAATTGCTGGAGTATGGAGCTGGCGTGGTGCATTTTTAGTATTTGCATTACTTTCATTTATTATTACCTTAATTGCACTGCGATCTTCGATAGGTCCCGATGCAAATCAAGCCGATTCTTTAAAGCCTCAGCATAGGGCGCAAAGTTTTTTAATTCCTCTAATATTAATATTTGTTATTAACGCTAGCTTCGGTTTTATATTTCGCGGACTCACACTATTTTTGCCACTGCACTTGTCTACAAATTTAGGTTTAGACGTTTTTGGGCTCAAGCCGGTTGTAGTTGGAGGAACTGTTGCAACTGTTGCGCTTTTGTTTGGGGTAGTGGGACAATATATTGGNGGCGAGCTTGGAGAGCGATTNAAAAGAGAACGCCTCATAGTTCCTGTTGTGGCTCTTACTATTCCCNCTTTAATTTTGATGTCGTTCGGTGCAGGCTGGTTACTTCTAATGGCGTCTTCTGTGTTTGTCTTCTTTAATTTCATGGCTCAGCCAACTTCAGTAGCAATGATTTCGGATTACACTTCTGAACGGCTACANGGAAGAGCCTATGGCCTCACTGCGTTAACCGGATTTGGGTTAGGGTCTTTGGCTGGGGTGAGCGGNGGGATCCTAGCAGATGGTCCTGGTGTCCAATGGGTATTTATCATGCTCGCCGGTTCAGCTTCCCTTACCCTGATGTGCACGTTAGGTATCAATACTTATATTTTGGCAAAAGGAGACCCTGAGGCTTTACCAGAAGGTTGACTTTACTCAATATTNAAAGTTATTTTCTTCTTAGAGGCGCTTAAAANTTCAAATGCTTACTAAAGAAACAAATGAGCTATTAACTCATGTTGGCCCCGGTACTCCAATGGGAGACCTTTTGCGTAGGTACTGGATTCCTGCATTGCTAGATTGGGAACTACCAGAGCCTGACTGTGCTCCAGTCAGGCTTCGCTTGCTTGGGGAAGATCTAGTTGCCTTTCGTAATACTAGTGGGCAGATCGGGATACTTGATGAATATTGCCCTCATAGGCTCACCTCTCTCTGGTTGGGAAGAAACGAAGAAAATGGGCTCAGATGCGTTTACCATGGATGGAAATTTGATATTTCTGGACAGTGTGTCGACCAAATGAATGAGCCGAAACAATTCGCAGAAAAAATAAAAGCTAAATCATACTCAGCCTTAGAACTTGGAGGTGTGATTTGGGTCTATATGGGACCGATTAGCGAGAAGCCTGCTGCACCTAATTTTGAATGGACGCGGGCTGCTACCCACCAGCGTTCCGTGACAAAAGTTGTAGAGGAATGTAATTGGCTACAAGCTTTGGAAGGTGGTATAGATACCTCGCATGCTCCAATTTTGCATCGTGCTCTGAAGGAAAACCCTGCTCAGCCAGGGATTCCAATTAACGATGTCTTTGTTCAAGGAGAGGCTCCAACTTTGGAGGTTGATGAAACAGAATATGGGTATAGATACTATGGAATTCGCCGCTTGGGTTCAGATGAGCAATATGCGCGCGGATATCACTATGTGATGCCATGGACACAACTGAGACCTGCAGGTAGAGGAGTTTCTAATCAGACGCATGGGCATCACTGGGTGCCGATTGATGATGAACGCTGCATAGTTTGGAATTGGTATTACACCTGGGAAGAACGATTGGTCAGTGACGGAGAAGCTGGTCTAAAGGCATCTGGAAATGGTTATGGTGAAGATATTAATGTCGAAAATGGCTTCACCTCTGTTAGGAATAGGTCTAATTGGTGGGAAATTGATCGCTCTGTACAAAAAACAGAAACCTTCTCAGGCATACGTGGAATTAATACGCAAGATCGTGCGATACAGGAAATGATGGGCACTATTGTCGATCGCTCTAAAGAGCACTTAGGTCCTGCTGATAAGGCTATTATCGTTGCCCGTAAATTACTTGCTGATGCTGTTAAGACTGTCCAAGATGGTGGTAATCCTCCCGGGGCTGATTCCAGTTATTACAACTTGCGGGCTATAGATACGGTATTACCTTCCGATGTTAATTGGAGAGATCATTTATTGCCAGAAATGAACCCTGGTCGATGAACCTCTTCATTAAGCATTTGACGAGTTGGTTTTAGGTTTATACCCTTTATATGAAGTGGCCCGCTAGCTCAATCGGCAGAGCAGCTGACTCTTAATCAGCGTGTTCTCGGTTCAAGTCCGAGGCGGGTCACCAACTCTCTAGCACATAACGACCATGTAGAACGAAGATCTGCTATTCCTAGGCTGGATCACATCACCAGATTTGCCCACGGTTTCTAAATTTAGGNTTTTATTTACTGGGAACAGCAATTAACTGATATACAGTTATTTGTGCATATACCGTATTTCATTTCGCAGCATCTTTGAAATGACTGACAACAGCTGTTGATAATATTCACGATACGGTCATTTAAATTGCGTTGAATTTGCTGCCTGAATTTGTTGAGGCTTTCTTGTTTATCCCCAAGATCTTGATTTTGAGACCTTGCAAAAAATCCTCTTAACNCTCGAAGGATTGAAATCATTTTTTTCTCCTCTTCGCCATATTATACAAAATTTGTTTTTCTACGATCATTCATTTAGAGGAACAGCGACTTGGTGCCGTAATTTTATTTCTTGACCAAGGCGGCTAGATTCTATAATTGCCCATTGAACTTCTGCAGTGGCCATTCCCCAAGGGCCATCATGGAATAGTGGTTTTCCATGCCTGATGGCGTTGTAAAGCTCAAGAACTTCAGAGTCTAGAGCCATACCAGCGCCTCCAGGTTGAAAGATTTCAATTTCGTGACTTCCGTAATTATCGTAAACCATCAAGCCTTTTTCAGACATTCTTATATCACCGTCTTGGCATGAGATTAGGAAAATACCGAGATTACCTGGCGTCCACGGCCTTCCTGGGTCACCACCTACAACGGTTCCTTCACCCGGTGCTCCAAATCGGGTATTTTCTTTTTCTTTTGCTTCATCTATCTCATTATTCAGTAGCCTGCTTCGTGACTGTGCTCGATTTTCAATACCTTTATCTTCTGCCCAGGTAGTTAATCCTAAAGTGTCAAAATACCCATAAGAGTTATAAGTCATTGTTACTGGGACGTTATTGTCGAATTCAATAATGGCAGTGTAATAGCCTGTACCATTGGGCCTTTCTGGGCGCCAGCTACCAGTGAAAGCTTTGACAGTTTTGGCCATTCCTCCTGCAAGGTAGCGGGTTGTTTCAATTTGGTGAGGTGCTTGCCGCCAAATTACTCCTCCACCCATTGAGTCATCTACTTCTTGAGGCATTCTTGGACGTAGCATCCAGCCTGTGTAGGCAATCACATTTATGGCACGTAGAGGCCCTAAATCACCGGAAGTAATAATTTTACGAGCTTCTTGGATTAACGCACTTGTACCCTGTGTTTGACCTCCAGCAAGTAATTTTACGCCTGCAGAATCAACCGCTGCTAGAACTTCTAGACACTCTTCCATAGTAATGCCAAGAGGTTTCCTGGCCAAAATATGCTTCCCGTTTCTTGCAGCGGTAATAGCATTTTGAGCATGCAGATGGTTTGGAGTTGCTATCCATATCGCTTCCACATTAGGGTCAGCACATAACTGCTCAACGCTGTTATAAGCAATTCCTTGGTAGCGTTTCTCAAATTCTTCACATGCCCATGGTCGTAAGTCAGCACCTGCAACTATGTTGATTTCCTCCATTCTTTCAAGAGTAGGGATGAATTCTGTTGCTCCAAATCCTAGGCCTGCGATTCCAACTCGTAATGGCTCTGCCATATTTCACCTTTTTAAAATTACGCGTATGCGTTGTATATACCTTCGAATTTTGCGAGCTTTAACTGTACTTGAGTTTCGGCAGCTTTCCAAACACGCTCGCGATCTTGTCTCGTTTCAATCAAACTGGCAACGATTTCACCTGCTCGCTGGGCGTGATCTAAATCTACTATTCCATGTATTCTGAAGAACTCTAGCTTTTCTGGGTTAATACCGTAAGGAGGATTTTGGAGATATTCATAAAATTCTGCTGAGTACCGTTGAACAATAGTTTCATTGGCTAAACCAGATGTTCTTCTGGCAGCTGGGCAATCATTAATTAATGAAGAGGCAACAATTACGCTCGTATGACAAAGAACTTCATGTATGGGGACTACATTTAGGAAATCTTGCGTAGTTAGGCCAATATCCATACCAAATTGCTGGCACATATCTGGGTGAGAATGTTCTGCAACAATACCCTCTAGCATGTCGGAAAAAGCTCGGGGATTGTCAGAAGCTTTAATCATCCGAATCGCTCCGCCTTTAAGTAACGCACGGTTAAACCAAGTATGTTGCAGTGCGTAGCCTTGTATTCGACGCATGGTGAGATTGCCGTTACGCAGATCTGAAAAAAACTGATTCCCAATCAGTTTATCTGAAGCGGGCATAATTACTTCGTCGACTAGTTGTTTTACAAATTGCAGGTTGCTTCCAATTNTGGTCATTTCAATCTCCATGAGCCAGATGCGGTTAGTGGATTGAAATTAATGTATGCCTATTTCGCAAAATACGCTAATACAATTAAGATTTCATACCATTTGTATTGTGCATGTTAATGGGCCCACAATCGTTTGAATATAGAGAGTATTTATTCGATGCTTTTCAACAGTCTTTAATGATAGGCTCATCTGAATGAACTTACGTATAGAAGTTAACGATGCTACGGAACTTCCTAAAGAAAACTCTGCAGATTTTGCATTGGAAGCGGAATCACTGGGGTTTGATGGTGTTGGGATGCCCGATCATCCGCACACTGGACAAGACGTGTTTNTCCGCTTATTTGAAGCAGCGTGTATCACGGAAAAGGTAACGCTTTTCCCTTCAGTGACCAATCCTGTTACTCGCAATACTAGTGAATTGATCGATTGGTCCAAAAAATTAAACGAAGTAGCGCCCGGTCGTATACGTTTAATTTTAGGTGGAGGGGATAATGCTGTGAAATTTTTTGGAAGACGCCCTGCTACCACCGCTGAATTGATAGATGCAGTTAATAAAATAAAAACCGGCCTAATGGACACTGGAATCAAGGTATTTATTAATGCGAGTAGTCCCAAAATGCTAGAAGCAGGTGGTTACGCGGCTGATGGGGTGTACGCGATGGTTGGTATAGATCCAATGATCATAAATAAGGCTCTGGAGCATATACACGATGGCGCTCGAAAAAATACCCGCGATCCTCTAAGTATCCCCGTTGCTTTTGGACTTCCAGTTTTTATTTCTGAGTCGAGAGTTAAATCTATTGAATATGCACTTCCGTATGCCTTTTCTAATTTTAAGAAATCTACAAGGGTTTTTTCTCAAGTAATGAAGGAACAGATTCCTTCNTTAGAAGGAATAGAAAATTATTCCAAACTTTCTACTAATCAGGCAGAACAACTCTCTCAGGCGATAGCTATATGCGGGACATCAGAAGAAGCTGCAGTTAGAACTAAAGAATTAGGAAGTAGTTTAGGGCAGAATCATTTTATCGCTCGAGTACAGGTCAATAAGGCTAATCCAATACGTGCATTAAGAGAATATGGGAAAAGCATTTTCCCATAAATTTATGCAATAGCTAGTATTCTAACGTGGGTTATATTTCAGGAAACCTTCTGTGCCAATTTGTTGCTTGCTGGAAGGTATGTCCTGCTACTAGGACGTTCTTGTCACAGAACAGATTTCCGGTTAATTGCAGCCCGATAGGCATATTGGTTGAACTGAAACCATTAGGTATCGATAGACTTGGCAAACCATTTGGATTGAACAATCGCGTGAGGCGCACTAATTCTCTTGTTGTGATCGGCCCATCGTTGGTTTCTACTTCNAGTTCGCCAAATTTAGGAGCATAAATAGGATTAGTTGGAGTAGCAATCAAATCATAGGTTTTGAATAAACTAGCCCATTTCTTAGCCATTAGTGCTCGCACTCTTAAAGCATCCACGTAAGCATTTGCAGGTAAGAAAAACCCAGATTCAATTCGTCTCCGAACTCCAGGATGATACATTTCTGGGTGACTACGAATCATTTTTGAATGATAAGAGGTAGCTTCAGCCAGAGTGATTGCTACTTGAGCAATAGATATGTAATCGAGTTCTGAGATTTCTAGGTACTCGACTTTTGCTCCTAGTCCAGAGAACGTTTTCATTGATTCTTCAAATGCGCTACGAACCTCCGGGTGCATGACGTCCCAAATATGATTACTAGGCACTGCAATACGTAAGGCGTGCAAATTTGCTTCTAGACTCGTAGCGTAAATTTGATGAGGTTGATCTACAGACGATTGATCACGTGTGTCATAACCAGCCATAGCATCTAAGGCGATGGCTAAATCTTCTACAGTTTTCGCCATTGGGCCAACATGATCTTGGCTCCATGAAAGCGGGGAAACTCCATATTTACTGACTAATCCATATGTTGGCTTCAGTCCAGATATTCCGCATAAGGATGCTGGGGACCGAACTGAACCTGCAGTATCTGACCCTAGTGCAANCGGTACCATACCTGCGGCTACTGCGGCTGCAGATCCGCTGCTCGATCCACCAGTGACGCGTTGTGTATCCCAAGGATTAAGTGGTGCACCGTACAGTTCGTTATGTTCGGCTCCTCCATATGCATACTCAACCATGTTGGTCTTGCCGATGGAGTAGGATCCAGCTTGTAGTAATTTTGTTACAACACTTGCATCTTCAGTCGGGATGAAATTTGCCGTGATGGCCGATCCTGATGTTGTGCGAATCCCCTTAGTCCAAAATAAATCTTTTAAGGCAATAGGAATTCCATGTAAGGGGCCCCTGTAGCGCCCGTTAACTATTTCAGTCTCAGCTTGTTTGGCATTTATTAGCGCCTGATCGTATGTGGTAGTGATGAATGCGTTTAAACTTGGATCAACTTTTGAGGTCCGAGCGATAAAAGCCTCCGCTATTTCGACAGGAGATACTTCTCGCGAGCTAATCAGCTTCGCAAGCTCAGCGACGCTTGCCTGATACACAAATTGGTTCATCAGCTGACTGGCCTATAATGTTGCGGCTCTTCGTTTGAGATGTCTGCGTGTTGCAAGAGTTCAATTTTTTTGAGGATTCCTTGTACGTCATTAAATAGCGCATCTAAATGTAATCTATCAGCGTTAATACCAAAGGTATTTGCTTGTAAAAGGAAGGCTTCTCTCTCGTTCATCAGCGAGTTATCCATTAGGTTGATAATACACTACCTTTTCGTTTCATATGTTTACAGCATTGTTTTTTGCACTTTCGGTTTGGGTTTACGCACATTTCTGTTATTAGAAGTACCTAAATATAAATGGAAAAAATCGGCAGTTCTTTCTAGAGATTGCTCTGCCGCGGTAGCTCTAAGTGGCGAAGAATCTTGCTTAGAATTGAGAAAAGAATGTCCGACGCCCTCGTACATGTGAAGCTCATATTCTTTTTTGTAGGAATCTAAGCTAGTACGAAACGCATTAATTTCTTCAATAGGGGTTGTGTGGTCATTGGTGCCATAGTGGCACATCATTGGGGCATCTATTGTTTCTAATTCAGCTCCATCAGGAAAGAGGCTATGGTAATAAATCACACCTGCGCTAAAAGTATTTGATCTAGCGAGCGCAAGGAGGGCAAGTCCGCCACCTAAGCAGAACCCTACGACACCTATAGGAGAGTTATCTGCTACCCATGGAAGGGAATGTAAGAAATTTGCTCCTGCATTAATGTTTGTGATGGATTTGTCTATATCTAACGAATTTTTATACCTGAGCTGAGTTGCATGACCTTCCGGTAGTTCCCCGTTGTATAGATCTGGTGAAACCGCAACGAAACCTTGTCGTGCAAAAGTTCTAGTGATTTCACGCTGAAACCAATTGAGTCCTCCCATCCCTGAAATCACGACTAGACCAGGATGAGTATTAGAGTCAGCAGGTCGTGCAACATAACCATCGACAAAGTTTCCTTCAGCATCGTATCCGGCGTGGAGTGACAGAATTCGTTCAGTCATACGTTCCTCCTATATATGGGAAAGCAAATCATAAATTTCTTTACAATTGATAAATGTACCCCAATTAACTCTTTTCTGAAGGACAATGCTAAAATATTTTTAGTTTCAATGCACATTGAAAATATTTCTATATCAATTACGAATGATGCGCCAGGATTGTAAGGAGAGATATGCCCCCTGCTCTAGTACTTTCAAAGGTTACGAAAATATTTGGAAATGTTCATGCGTTGGATGCATTGGACTTCACGTTGGAAGCTGGTTCTATTCACGGATTTGTTGGTCCTAATGGGGCCGGGAAAACAACGATGCTATCTATTGTTTCAGGGCTTAGGCGCAAAACCTCGGGGGAAATAACCTTTGGAGTGCCTAATCATAAAATGATGCTAATGCCTGATACGCCAGATTTTTTCCCTCTTTTAACAGCAAGGGAGGTTGTTGATTTGGCTAGGTATCCATTTAGGGACGAAATAGATAATGCTGCGGTGGCTTCCGTTATAGAACAGGTAGGTTTATTAGAGGCTATTGATCGTCGCGTCGGGGGTTTCTCAAGAGGCATGAAGCAACGCCTTGGCTTAGCTGTTACGTTGATTGGGCAACCACAGTTGATTTTATTGGACGNGCCATGCTCTGCACTNGATCCAATTGGACGAAGGGAAGTCTTGGATACTATTTCCCAATTAAAAGGCCGAGCAACTGTCCTCTTTTCGACACATATTCTTAGCGATGTAGAGGACATATGTGATTCAGTTACGGTGGTTGATCATGGTAAGGCTCTATATGATGGAACAGTAGCTGGAGTAAAGAAAACCAAAGGGCAATCGTTTGAACATGCTGTTCTAGATTTGATTCAACCGGAGCGAGGATCATAATGAATCTTTGGAAAATGGAATTAATTCATTTATTTCGTAGCTGGCGCGGCTGGACGCTGTCGGGAATGTTTTTGTTAGCAGCTATTGTTTCTCTTCTTGTTGGTTTCTTCATTGAGCGAGCAAATGGATCGTTCCCATATGCACAGGCTATTGATTGGTACATAACGTTTGTAATAGTCGGGNCTCTTGTGTTTGTGGGTATTGTTGTCTCTTCATTGGCGTTTGATGGAAACAGAGATTCATCTATCTTTTTAAGAACTCGGTTTTCAATGAAACAAATCCTGCTTACCAAAGCTACGGTATATTTTCTTCTTTCTGTCACTTTGTTCTTAACTGGATTCTTGATTGCCTTATTGGGAGGATTAATTCTTTTCGATATAAGTGATCATTTATCGTTTAAGTGGGTCTTATGGGGATTGCTCCTCTATCTGATTAAGGAGCTTTTTTATATAGCGTTGATGTTATTTACATCTTCAATTTTTCGTGGACCAGTCATTTCTGTGTTATTGACGCTTGCTGTTATTTTAGGTTTGCCACTAATTGGGAGCACGCTTATTTCATTAGAATTACTTATGCGAGGATTAATCGAAATACCTCTTGCAGATTGGGAAACTACTTCTTACGTTGCAAGAGTATTGCTATGGTGGCCAACTGCACTCGAAGACGCTACAGGGTTTCTTAGTGTTACTAATTCAGAAGTACGTAACGGATATATTAGTTTTCTTGGGGTTTCATATCCCCTAGATGCACATTTCAGGCAAGATGCGTTAATTACTACGATTATCTCAACTCCGATTCTTGCNGTTTTAGCATGGGTGAGATTTTCAAAACGGGAGATTTAAAGCATCAAGACTCCTGGATTAATTAATAGCTAGATCAGAGCCACGGACGATGACTCCATTCTGAGACTCAATCATCTTTATTGACTCAAGTGGATCACTGTCGCGGTACCCAGCGTTAATAGCATTTGCCCAGTAAATTTCAGCGAACTCACGGAGCGGAAGGTGCAGGCCAACTTGATCGCAGAGCCATCGGGTACGGATCTGATTTACATGGTGTCCATAGAGATGAGATGTTTGGTTCCCGAAATCTCGCTGGAGCAACTTAGGGCCAATGCGTTCGAGTTGGCGACTGTTAGCTGACGCAGATTGTAAGACCTGTAGTAAAAGGTCCATATCTAGTTTCAGTGATGCCGCTAGTGCGAACGTTTCCATAATGATGATCTGATTAACATCGCCAATCAGATTATTTAGTAGCTTTGTAATATTCCCGCTTCCGACAGGGCCCATCAAATGGGCGGCTTTACTTATATGCGTGAGTAATGGCTTTATTTTGTTAAAAGCTATCTCATCGCCACCAGCCATGATTGTTAATTTAGCTTCCCATGCTACATTTCCTGTTCCAGAAACAGGGGCATCGATGTATGCGACGTTATGCCCTTTGCACAATTTTGCNAAATGCTTGGCCGATTCAGGGTGAATTGTGCTGTGATCAACGATAATTGCACCTGATTTAACTNCTGAGAGTACGCCATTATTACTAGTTAGGACTTCTTCAACAGTCTCTTCGCCTTGCAGGCAAAGCATTATTACATCTGCGTTACTAGAGCCTGTTGCAGGACTTCCTCCATTGTATGCTCCGAGGGCTACTAGTTCTTCAACCTTACCTTGACTTCGATTTACAACAGTAAGATTAATTCCGGCTTTGAGAAGATTGATGGCAATTGGCTTTCCCATCAAGCCTAAGCCAATGAAAGTAACGTTCATGGTACTCCTAAAATTACGAGATAAAACTATAAGTTTTGTGAAACATATCTAGTGGTTCTTTATGCAATAAAACAGCGCACTTGTTTTTATAAGTGCGCTGTTTTATTTGCGTNAAATTTAGATTAAGCTTCGTCTTTGGACCTTAGAGTTAGAATACCCATAATGACCACTGTTAGCGTGAAGAGCATGAAGCCAAGATCAGCCAGGTCCATGTCATCTGCAATCTCTGGGTAGGAGATTACTGCGCTGCTAAACAGTACCAATCCTAATAAGGTGCTGATTATCCCAATAATTCTATTCAGGCTTTGGGATAGATATATTGCAAGCCCTGTGAAAATTCCAGTAGCTCCCAAAAGTATAGGAAACGCATAGGAACCTGCATCGTTTACGGCCGCTATAAGTTCTTGAGAACCGCGGAAAGTGGTGTCCGCTGCAACTATTCCAACTCCTATATTTGCAGCGCTAGCTGCAGCAGCAAGAAGAGCTACGATTGCCCCAAGTCCCGCTAGGTCNGAAGCTACGCTACCCCCGGTGTTCATGGAGCGGTTCAGGAAGACTAACGCAATCAACATTGTTATCCATGAACTCATGCCTAAAAGCATGAAGTAAGGCGCAAGATCGTCTGCTTGAATAGCCGCAATTTCTTCAATATAAGTTGGATTTGCTCCTTCTGGTGCAGGCCANAGCCCTATCCAGACTGCCATCATTAAAATTGGAGCTATAGTTAATAAATACCCGGTAAGTTTTTTCGAAAGCATTATTTCCCCCTTGTATGCTGACTCTAATTCAGAGCCAACCTATGGTCTGCTTTCAAACGCGTAATGTAAATTATTTTTATTGACAGAATTCGTTAAAAATTTAGAAAGAATTACTTAATCAGTAAAACCTTTTTCTTTCCTTGGCCACCAGCTGAATTCACCAAGTATGGCTGTCATACTTGGAACAAGAAATGCTCGAACAATGAAAGTGTCAATTAATACTCCTAACATGACAGCAAATCCTAATTGGAAAAGATCCCTAAGTGGCAATGTTGTAAGCACCGCAAAGGTACCAGCTAGAATTATCCCTGCAGAAGTGATTACTCCCCCGGTTCTTCCTACAGCGGTGGCAATCCCTGCTCTCATTCCTTCTTCTTTAACCGCTTCTCGGATACGCGACATTACAAATATGTTGTAGTCGGCCCCTAGCGCTACAAGGAAAATAAACATCCAGACCCCATTTGAATAGGCCACCCCGGTATGGGAGAACACGTTTTGGAATATAAAGATGGCAATTCCAAAAGTTGCCCCGAAGCTTACTATTACGCTAAATACCAGATATAAGGGGGCGACAAGGGANTTTAATAGAAGCACAAGTACTAAGAAGATAGCTAATAGAGAAACTGGCGCTAGCCAACTTATGTCACTGTCAATTGATGCTTTGGTATCAGTTTGTAATGCTGTGGCTCCACCTACGAGCACTTGATAATCATTGTCCATNCCTATTGATGAAGCAGAGGCAGCAGTACGTATGGTGTTTATAAGCTCAAGTGCTCTTGAAGAGTAGGGGTCATCAGCTAGAGATATTTCTAAGCGTGCTGTTGAACCATCAGGCGAAATAAACCTTCCCGCACCTTGAGCTAAAGCCTCGGGCATGGTTACAGGAACACCTATTGGCCTTGTAGGACCGGTGACGGTGGAGACCCCGTCAATGAGCGCAACTTGATTGGTCAAATTTTCTAAGTCTTGATAGGACTCCATTATGTTTCCCGTTTTGCTCTCTACAAACATTTCACTTGGGGCTAATTGTCCTGGAGGGAATGCGTTTGATAGAAGAGTGTAGCCTACCTTGGATTCAGTATCGTCAGGAAACCCATCAAGGAAATTGTAGCTAGGTTTCATTGACCATGCTGGGAGAGTTGCGAGAACAATTCCAACCATAGTAATAGTAAAAATCACACGTGGCTTCGAGCTAACTAACCTGCCCGCCTTATCCCATACTCCGTTGTGTGTATTTTGAAGACCATCATTATTACGAAATACTTTCCCTATGGTTCTTAAAACAAGCGAAATAATTATGGATGCTGCCAGAAGAGGTAAAAATATGACGCTTAGTATTAAGGCAATTACTTTTCCCGCGCCGTCTTCTGGGATCAGGTTGTTGTTTGGCCAAAATGCCCATCTTCCTATGAGGGCGATTACTGNGGGGATAACAAATAACCCCGAAATTAGCACGACGACGATTGCCATAGCTAGCATAGGGCCTAGCGATTTAAAGGATCCAAAAGATGCAAAACTGAGCGCGGACATGGCAACTACTGTTGTACCTGCTGACCCCGCGATTGAGGGCCCAACGCTGGACATAGCTGCATGCATTGCAGTCCATCTGTTTGGTTCTCGGGTGAGTTCTTCTTTATAACGAGAAACAATAAACATTGCGTAGTTAGTGCCCGCACCAAAAACCAGAATAGACATTATTGAGGTTACTTGCTGGTTCAAAGCTAAACCGAATTCTTTGGCTAGAATGGCAGATATGCTTTGCGCCAGTATTAGAGATGTTCCCGTAACAATTAATGGCACAATTGCCAAAAGCGGCGAACGGTAGATTAATAGGAGAAGTACAAGAACTAGAACTACTGTAAACAGAGTTACTTTTAAATCAATTGACCTAAAGACTTTTACTGCGTCATTAGTGATACCCGCAGGTCCTGTAACGGCAGATTGAACATTGAACATATCACTTGCTTTTCGAGATTCAGTGACCAACCAATCAACGGCTTCTTGGAAATCATCATTTGAAGGAGCACCACCTATCCCAACTACTACCATTCCTGTAGTACCAGAGGGCGAAATTAATGTTGCTGCTGCTGCCGGTGAGTCAGCAGGAGAGAATACGGATGCAATTCTTTCGGGCGCACCGGTAGTTTTAATTGCGTTAGTGAATGTCGAGATAGCTTCTTGCAGTCCTGTAGCTTCTTGGCCAGAGCTAAATACCACTAGGGCGGGCACTCCATCATCTGATGGAAATTTTTTTGATTTTAGGCTTAGGGCGGAAACAGATTCAGCTTTAGGCGGTAAGAATTCACTTTGCTCCCCACTTGTTACTTCAGAAAGCGCGGGCGCAACAGAGAAAGCTCCTGTAATGACTAGAAGCCAGAGTAAGATACCTATAGACGCTCCTTTGATACCGGATGAACTGAATAAGAAAAATTGCATTATGTTAGACCTAAACTTTGTAGGATGTATGTTGCGAAAATATCGCTATACTAATTATATGGATACGTACGTTATTTCGGAATTATTTCAAGCGAAATTAAGAGTAAAAATAAATATTTTAATGTTGGGGGTGTGATGCGAAACGGATATAAAGTTTTTGATGCTGATACACATTTACAGCCCTCGGCTGAAACATTATTTCCTTATATGAGTAGTACTCTTCTGAGCCGAAAAGCAGAACTTGAACCATTTTTAAAAGAAGTTAAAACAGGTCGTGCAGGCCAAATTCTTGATNCCCCATTCAACCATTGGTACCGATTTGAGAACGTTGGAGGCTGGGGATCAGGAAAGCCCCGTCATTTAGGAGAAGCAGGCCCACGGGAAAAGGAAGAGCGTCATTTCCAAAACTTTATGGGCTCTAAATACCCTTCCCGTTACTCTGAAGATTGGGATATCGATCAACGAATTGCTGAAATGGATGAGGAAGGTGTCGACGTGGAGCTTCTAGTTCCAGGCTCATTCACAGGGTACAAGGACGTTTCGGTTGACATTGGAATGATAGAAACCTTGCATCGATTTTTGGATGACGTGTGTAATCGATATCCGGACAGGCTAACTTCTATGATTACTGCTAGTGCTCGGGATGTAGACTCGGCTGTATCTGAAATCCGTAAATGGGGACAGACAAAATGGGCAAGAGGGATAATTATGGATTTGCCAATTGATTACCCAATTGACCATCCTGATTTACGTCCAATTTGGCGCTCCGCTGACGAATTAGGATTGACAATTATTCATCATAGCTTTGCTTCAGGTTATCCAGGATACAGGGATTTATGGGATAGTCCTTTCATCGGGCGAACAGCCTCTCATCCTTGGGGCGCAATGCGCATGGTTGCTGCATTTATGGGATCTNGGCTTATGGACACTTATCCTAATATAAATCTTGCAATTTTAGAGTCAGGTTTTGGATGGTTGCCTTTTTGGATGAAGCGCATGGAAGATCAAGTGCATTATATGGGCTACGTTTCTGAAAACCTGAAAAGCACCATGGAAGAATACATGACTGGAGGCCGATTCTTCTCCGCTGTGGTTTTACATGAAGGTGAAGAGATGGTCAAAATGGTCAGTGATTTTATGGGAGAACACGTTTTGATGTTTGGTTCTGATTTCCCCCATGCTGAATCAAGGTTTCCTGATTCAGTTGACGAGTTCCTTGGCTGGGGCAAATTATCTGATGAGCTAAAAAAGAAATTACTTTGGGATAATCCGACCAAATGCTTTAGATGGGAGTAAGCGGGAATGTCGATAATCAGCCCTGAGAAAATTAGNTANGGGCATTATGAATGTCGAAATCTAAACGACAGTTTGGAAGTTTTTGTCGACTTATTCGCATGCGAGCTCACAGAAAAGCACGAAAAAATAGCACTGATTAGACACCCCAATACATCCGTTTCTTTAATTTTGCATGAAATGGATGAGGGCATACCTGATAAGCCCCATGCTAATCATTATGGGTTTAGAGTCGCGAATCATAAGGAGATTGAAGCTGCAGCTGATTACCTTTTAAAGAATCAAAGTAAATACCGACTAAAAAGCGTCGTAGGCCCTCAGGCAAGTCATTTCGCCTATTCTGTCTATATTGAAGAGCCCGGAGGGAATACTCTCGAGCTTGAGTATTACAACCCAAATGCTGCTTCTCATGGCCGAANAATTGCGTCTGGGCATTGGGACCAGTTACTAACGGAGACTTATTTCCCTGGTAAAGAATATATTCCTCAGGCTATGTCACATGGAACTCTCGAATGTGATAATCCAGAGCGTAGCAACAGATTTTATACTGAAGTTTTGGGACTTGAGGTAGTTGGTGGAGGAAATATATCTACCTATATCGGCCTCGATTCTCATCCACTGTATATAGTTGTTCTTCCATCTAGCAATCGAATTCAATTGCGACCGACCAACAGGTATACATTAAAAATTGCTAATCGCTCGGAAGTAATTGCCGCACACCATGCACTTTCAATTGATGGTAAGGGCGTATCAGAATTAGGTGAATTAATTGACGATGGTAGCGAGTGCTGGTTTTTGTTATCGGATCCAGATTACAACTGGTGGGAAATAACTTCTGCAGAGCTACCCAATTTGAGTTAAGAATTAAGGGAAAATTATGACCACACATCAGGTTCTGGGGAACCCTTCTCCTCGTGTAGATGGGTATGCGAAGGTTACTGGTAAGGCAGGGTATACGACTGATAAATCTCTTCCGGGCATGCTTTGGTCGAAGTGTTTGAGGAGCCCATATCCTCACGCTCGAATAATTAGTATTGATGTGTCTAAGGCAATCGCTCTTCCAGGGGTACATGCAGTTTTGACAGGAGAAGACGTCAAAGGAGTTTTGTACGGTCGTCGAATGCGTGATGTACCGGTTTTAGCTTACGAAAAAGTGCGTTTTGTCGGNGAGAGAGTTGCTGCGGTTGCTGCTATGGATCCTGAAATTGCGCAACGGGCAGTTGATCTTATTGATGTTGAGTATGAAGTACTGCCTGCGGTTTTTGAACCCATTGAAGCATTNCAACCTGAGGCGCCGATAATACATGAAAATATTCAGCAATATGCTGGTTTACCAAAGCCACTAGATCGCCCCACCAATGGATTTGTGAAAGATGTTTGGGGAAGAGGGTCAATCGAAATAGGATTCCAGGAATCTGAAGTCATAATCGAAGGAACGTACTCTACACAGCGGACACATCAAGCATACCTTGAACCTCATGCAGGGATTGTTTGGATTGATGNAGAAGGCAGGGTTCAAGTTTGGGCACCCAATAAGGCTCCGCATCGATTAAAGCTCAATTTAGCTGACGCAATTGGACTCGAATTAGAGAAAATTGTTGTTCATCATTCAACAATCGGAGCAGATTTNGGGGGTAAAGGGTCACCAATGGATATCCCGGTGGCCTATTTCCTTGCCAAAAAGACTGGCAGGCCAGTCAAAACGGTTTTAACGTACGCGGAGGAATTTTCTGCAGCTAACCCACGGCATCCAAGCATAATCTGGATGCGCACTGGAATGAAAAAAGATGGAACCTTTTTAGCACACGAGGCGAAAATTTTATTCAATAGTGGCGCATATGGAGGGTACAAACCTGTACCAGGAGTAAATTTACCTGGTGCTGCTCATGCAGCAGGTATGTATCGTTTTCCTCATTCACGAATTGAGGCGACCATTGTTTACACCAATTCTATCCCTGGGGGATTTTTTAGAGGCCCTGGAGCTGTACAGGCGACATTTGCAATGGAATCTCACATGGATGTAATTGCAAGCAAATTAGGTATAGAACCATTGGAACTTCGACGGAAGAATCTTGTAGAAAAACTAGAGGATTTACCAAATGGATTTCCAGGTATTTCGATGGAGCCAGAACAAACATTGGATGCNGCGATTAATGCTTCTGGTTACTTAAACCCAAAACCTAATGGAATAGGCCGAGGTATAGCAGTTTGTTTTAAGGATCAAGGTGAAGGAGTTTCCTCATCGGCGGTTACATTCAACGCAGATGGCTCAATTATTTTGAATACTTCGGTTTTNGAACAAGGGACTGGTACATATACCGCATTAAGTCAGATTGTTGCAGAGGCCCTTGGAATAGACGCTAAGTTGATTACTGTAATTCCCTGGGACACAGACGATGGACCTTTTGATAGCGGGGTTGGTGCAAGCCGTGTAACTAGAGTTTCAGGTCCTTCGGCTTACGAAGCAGCCAAGTTGGCACTCTCTGAATTGCTTAATCGAGCGGCTGTTGAGATGGAGTGCAAATTTGAAGAACTTCAATTAGATGGTACTTTCATTAGCAGGATTGGTCACAGTGATCAAATTGCATGGNCTAAATTAGTGGACTCTTCGCCCGCTGTGGGCAGATTTACTAATGAAGAGCATGAAAGGTCTCCAATAGGGTCGGCAATGGTTCAAATTGCTGAGGTAGCGATTGATAAAGAAACTGGTCGAATAACCCTGTTGAAATTGACTTCTGCGCATGACGTTGGAGTAGTGATCAATCCCACGGGTCATCAAGGCCAGATTAACGGAGGAGTGGCACAAGGGCTTGGTCAGGCAATGATGGAGGAACTCATTGTAGATCAAGGGTATGTGCAGACTTTGAGTTTTGCAGATTATAAATTACCTGCAATTACCGACATGCCGCAGCTTGTTACGGCTTTGGTTACTACCGATGAAGGAAGTGGACCTTANAAAACAAAGGGTATTGGAGAGTACTCAATCGAGGGGATCGCTGCCGCAGTGGCTAACGCAGTGCAAGACGCCTGCGGAGTGCGAATTTCAGATGCACCTGTCACAGCAGAGAAGATTTATCAAAAATTAAGTCATTAATATACATATAAGTAATTCCGATTACTTATAATTTAATCATGAACCAGCAACGACTGTATTACTTAGATGCATTGAGAGCCTTTGCTATGTTACTGGGAATTGTTCTCCATGCTGGCATGCCTTTATTCCCNTGGCGGTCGGTATCTGGAGATGACTCGGCTCAAGGATTGTTCATTGACATTCTTATGGGTTCGATTCATTCATTCCGGATGCCGCTGTTTTTTTTACTTAGTGGGTTTTTTGCATTAATGCTTCTTAATCGCAGAGGAATTGCAGGATTCATTCGGCATCGATTGCGGAGGGTTGTTTTACCTTTTGCGGTAGGCTATCCAGTTATTTTAATGTCAATAATTGGAGCTTATTTTGCGGGCTTTATGGCTATGGCAATTATTGATCTTGATCAGATGAAAGAACTTGAGACAAAAATGGAAGACGGTGGGGAATCTGGAGGATTTGACCTTATGCACCTTTGGTTCCTCTGGTATCTTTCTCTGTTTATTGGGACGTTTGCATTCATGATGAAACTTCTGAAATCGATCAGAATGTCTAATGCATTGCTGCTCACTTTACGCAAAGTGTTGATGCTTANCATCCCATTNTTNNTGCTTATCCCTTATTTTTTTATGCCTCGAGANGGCACTCCTGAGGTTGATACGTATAGNCTCNTNAACTGGAGAATGTTTACCTACTACTTCGGGTTTTTTCTCTTTGGGGCATTGCTGTTTGGCCAAAATACCAAATCAGNACAGCCTCTTATTGAGTGGATAGGCAATAAATGGAAGATCCTCTTGTCTGTAGCATTAATCCTGCTGACCTTTAGTTTCGNACTAACAGATTTCACAAAGTCTTCAGTTTGGTGGTTTGTTTATTGCGTGGTACATATATCTGCTTGCTGGTGCTTTTGCTTTGGTTTTATTGGCTTATTTAACAGGTATTTTTCTGCAGGTAAATATTGGATTCGCTACTGGTCGGATGCTTCATTCTTTATGTATCTCATGCACCTGCCAGTCCTTGTTTTACTTCAAGGGATCGTTATCCCTATCCCTGTTCCATTAATTGCAAAATTTCTATTACAGTGCCTATTTGCGGCGGGGATGTTGTATGTGATGTATCGATTTGCCGTGCGTTATACATGGGCAGGGAGATTGCTTAATGGGAAGCGCACTAGAGATGGCGACAGAGACCTAAAAGAAACGTTAGTTGCTTAGTTGCTCCATATTATTTTCTTAAGCTGTTACGATAGATGAACACGGTTAAAAATGACTATAAATATTGATGAAATATTAAATAAAGACCTTCAGTATGAAGGAATTCAGTTTGCATCGAAACCTGCAGCTTTACGGCAGTTGGTTTTGGTTCGAGATATTCTTGACGCTTTACCTAGTGGTGATTGGTTAACTGGTGTGGATATAGGGTCAAAATATGACGACCTTGGTCACATGCTGAAGGCTCATGGGGTCCGTTGTACTCGCGTGGATATTGAAAATAGACCTGGTGACGGAGAGTTTGTATT
>VFHU01000002.1 GCA_009391465.1 SAR202 cluster bacterium | reverse complement strand
TTAGAGGAGACGGCAATTCTGCCAAATAGTTGTTTTGCTAGCCAGGCATCCTTGTCATTTTCTGAGTACTTATATTCTACGGATCGACCTTTAGAGGTTCGATAAAGCGGAGGTTGGGCAATATAAAGATGCCCAGAGTTAATTAATTCTGGCATATTGCGGAAGAAAAAGGTTAATAGCAATGTACGGATATGAGCGCCATCAACGTCTGCATCAGTCATTATTATGACTTTATGGTATCTTAGCTTAGCTAGATTAAAATCTTCTCCTAAGCCAGCCCCTAGTGCGGTAATAAGAGCACGTATTTCCTCATGTGCGAGCATTTTATCTGGACGAGCCTTCTCAACATTTAGGATTTTACCTCGTAGAGGTAAAATAGCCTGGTATTTTCGGTCACGTCCCATTTTGGCTGAGCCGCCTGCTGAGTCTCCTTCTACTACGTAAAGCTCAGACAACTCGGGGTTTCGCTCAGCACAATCGGCAAGCTTTCCGGGAAGGGAGCCGCCCTCCATGGCATTTTTGCGGATCACTAAATCTCTGGCTTTGCGTGCTGCCTCTCGTGCTCTTTGTGATGTTAGGCACTTTTCTAAAATTCTTCGACCTTCATGCGGGTGTTCTTCCAAATAGAATTCGAGACCTTGAACAACACTTTGTTCTACGGCATTTTTGATCTCTGCGTTACCTAATTTACCTTTAGTCTGGCCCTCAAACTGGGGCTCTTCTAAACGCACACTAATTATTGCAGTTAATCCTTCGCGTGCATCGTCTCCGCTGAAATTAACGAAATCGTCTTTGAAAATTTTGCTTTTTTTCGCGTAGCTATTGATAGCTCTAGTTAAGCCTGTTCTGAAGCCAACAAGGTGTGTCCCCCCATCTGCGGTGTTAATGCAGTTTGCAAAAGTTAAGGTCGATTCATAAAAACCAGAATTGTATTGGAGGGCAATTTCTACTTTTGCTTTACTATTTTCTTTAGGAACACCCGTTTCAATATCAACCTCATAGTAAAAGGGTTCATCTTGCAATACTTCTCGATTTTGGTTTAGTTGACGGACAAAACTAGCGATACCACCTTCGAAGTAGAAAGTTCTATCTGCCTCCGGATGCGTTTCCGATACAAAGGAAATACGAACACCTTTGTTTAGGTAGGCCATTTCTCTGAAACGCTGGACAAGGACATCACGATCGTAATTAGTTGTTGTGAAGATTTCAGAATCCGCTTGAAATCGTACAAGCGTCCCACGGTCATAGGGATCATCTCCAGAAAGAGGGCCCTCAGCTACTAAATCACCGGTGGGAACGCCTCTAGTATATTCTTGGGAGTAAAGCTGTCGGTCCCTTCGAATTTCAACCCGCATGCTTTCAGCTAATGCATTTACTACGGAAGCCCCAACACCATGTAGTCCCCCAGATACCGAATAGGCTTGGCTATCAAATTTACCGCCAGCATGCAGTGTTGTCATTATGGTTTCAACCGCAGGCCGTCCGGTTTTCTCATGCTGATCAATGGGGATCCCTCTGCCATTATCTTGAACAGAGATTTCATTATTTGCATGTAAGGTGATTAAGATATGATCACAATAACCTGCCATTGCTTCATCAATAGAATTGTCAACAATTTCATAAACTAAATGGTGCAGGCCTCTGTGATCAGTTGAACCAATGTACATACCAGGTCGCCGCCGCACTGCTTCAAGTCCTTCAAGGACTTGAATATCGCTAGCGCTATACTGATCCTCTTTTTTCTTTGGCATCCGAGACTCCTGTATGCGATTAACTGTAGAACTGCATATTATTAAATTTACAGAAAGAAAATAGACTTTATTTGTGCCATATTCTACTAAATATACGAGTGTAGGTCAAAGGAAATACTTATATATTGTGTAATTTGATTATACTTGTGTACTTGACGGATAAATAGCAGCAACGCAAGATGCAGACATGGGATATCCGAAAGTATTTGCGATTGATGGAACAGTAGCATCGGGGAAATCGTCAGTAGGCCGAGCACTTGCAGTACTTTTAGGGTATAGGTTTGTTGATACAGGCCTGTTTTATCGTGCATTGGCATTTTGTGCCATTCAGAAAAAAATCGAATCTACAGATCAACTTGCGTTAATTGAAATGGCTCGTATCACGAAATTTTCATTGTCCCCTGATGGAGAGAAAATTTTTTTGGGAAATGATGATATAAGCGCAGAACTAAGAAGCCCTCAAGTGGAGAAAATCGTTTCGGCAATTGCAAAAATACCGGGGGTGCGGCAAGAGCTATTAGCCGTTCAAAGAGCTATTGCTAATCAAGGAAACGTGGTTATGGTGGGTCGTGATATTGGATCAAAAATCGTACCAGATGCTGCGAAAATTTTTTTAACCGCAACAATTGAGGAAAGAGTCCGCCGAAGATTTGTCGAACTTAAGGCTAGAGGGTTTAGTGTTACTGAAGAAATGGTCAAAAAAGACGTTGTAGCAAGAGACAAGCAAGATGTGGAGCGAGAGGAAGATCCACTTATAGTTGCTGACGGGGCAATTGTTATATCCGCGACGAATATGACAATTTCTGAAGTTACGGAACTAATTATTGAGAAATTTTCTAATTAATCTAGAGGGCTAATTTGGGGTTTTTATATGGTTTGGGGCGTGCATTAACATTTATTTTCCTTCCAACCTTTGGTCAGGTTGAAGTCGCAGGGAAACAGCATATTCCTCGCAATGGAGGATTTATAATTGCGTCCAATCACCAGAGTATTGCCGATCCACCTCTAATTGTTTTTGCATTTAATCGGCCCGTATTTTTTATGGCAAAAAAAGGATTGTTTAAAACACGGATAGTTTCATTTTTCTTGCGCGCATTGCATATGTATCCTGTTAACAGAACAGGTGTGGATATAGATGCAATTAAATGGGCTGAGGCTATTTTAGGAGCTGGCCGTGTGTTGCTAATATTTCCTGAAGGTACTAGAAGCCCATATCACTTAAAGGAGGGGAATGATGGTATAGCATATATTGTTTCCCGCACCAAGGTACCGGTCCTCCCTGTTGCAATTACTGGAACAGAAGAAATAAAAAATGTATTGAGGATCCCGTTTCATTTTAAAAAAATAAAAGTCAGTATTGGCGAACCCTTCCGTTTACCAGAAGAAACTTCTAACCGAACAAAACTCAAAGACAATACTGGATTAATTATGAGGAATATTGCAGTGCTCCTGCCTGCTAGTTATAGAGGGGCATATAAAAAGGAAAATGCTTAACAATTGCAGAATATATGACTTTTCTATCCAGATAAGACAACGCTAGACTGCGCGAGGTGTAAGTGCTAGCATTTCCTGCCGTTGAGAACATCTAAAAATTCTTAACTATCACGCGTATGTGAAGCATAAAAATATTTAAAGGGAGCAATTGAATGACGACCTCTTCGGTCGGCAAGATGATTTACCGCCTGAGTGAAGGCGGTGCAAGCATGGTGAATCTTCTCGGTGGTAAAGGAGCACATGCGAGCGAAATGGCTAGAATAGGAATTCCTGTTCCGCCAGGGTTTGTCATAACCACAGCAACTTCTTTGGAATATTTCCGGCTAGATCATGAATTTCCTGCAGGCTTGTGGGAAGATATCGTTCAACACATTAGAGTTTTAGAAGAAGACACAGGGCGTAAATTTGGAGACCCTGAAATTCCACTAGTCGTTTCTGTTCGATCAGGCGCCCCGGTTTCAATGCCAGGCATGATGGATACCATTCTTAACATGGGAGTGGTCGATAGTACTGTAGCCGGCCTTGCACGTATGATGGGTAATGAGCGCCCGGCATTGGATGCTCAGCGACGACTAATTCAAGGATTTGGCGATGTTGTTTTAGGTGTTGCGAAGAGTCGGTTTGAGAGCACCCTGGAGAAGAAAAAAACAGAATTAGGAGTGGAATTCGATTATGAATTAACTCCCGACGCGCTCAAAGAATTAATTAACGAATTTAAGAAAATAATTAAAGAAGATACGGGAGAGGACCTTTCTTCAGATCCGTGGGAATTGCTTCGAGCTTCAGTGCAAGCGGTATTTGATTCTTGGAACAATCCTCGAGCTATCACCTATAGGGACTTTCAAGGTATCTCACATGATGTTGGCACTGCGTGCGTGATCATGGCTATGGTATTTGGGAATTTGGGAGAAGATAGCGGAACGGGTGTTCTTTTTTCTAGAAGCCCTGCAACTGGGGAGAAAACACTTTACGGAGAGTTCTTGCCCAATGCACAAGGTGAAGATGTGGTAGCAGGCATAAGGACTCCTTTTAGGATAGAGAGCCTACAGCAAACATGGCCACAGATATTTCATGAAATAGAGGAAACTGCACGGACGCTTGAAGAGCACTATAAAGACGTTCAAGATATTGAATTTACTATTGAACGTGGCAAGCTTTACATTCTTCAGACTAGAGCAGCTAAAAGGACTGCCCCGGCGGCAGTCCGTATAGGCGTTGAATTAGTACATGAAGGAGTGATTTCGCGAGATCAGGCGCTCGGACGGATTGAAGCCTCCGAAGTATCTGCAGTCATGATGCCTCACTTTGATCCTAATGAAAAGAAAAATTCGATAAATGAAGGGAATTTACTTGCTGTGGGTGTAGGTGGTTCACCTGGGGCCGCAGCGGGCGTGGCAGTTATGGATCCTGATAGGGCAGTGTCTTTAGCATTGACAGGAGAAACTGTTATTTTAGTTCGCCACGAGACCAACCCTGACGATGTTCATGGAATAATTAAGGCGGCAGGAGTACTTACTAGCAGAGGAGGAATGACTAGCCATGCTGCGGTAGTGACTAGAGGCCTTGGAAAGCCATGCGTGGTCGGGTGTGAGGAATTACATTTTGAGCAAGATGGTCGTTCTGCGACGGCGAGAGGGAAAACTATTCGAGAAGGAGACTTAATTAGTATTGATGGAGCCACAGGTGAAGTATTGATAGGTTCAGTTCCAACAATTGACCCTAGGCCTGAGGACTTGCTAGAACTTAATGAACTATTAGGATGGGCTGATGAGGCGCGCCGTATGAGAGTATGGGCCAATGCAGACACTCCTGAAGACGCGATTATAGCTAGAGCTAATGGGGCAGAAGGTATAGGCCTTTGTAGAACGGAGCATATGTTTTTTGCAGAAGAAAGATTGCCCCATATACAAAGACTCTTAGCGATTGGGCCGGAAGCTTCGAGTTTAATCAACGAATTGTCTGGCCTTGAACAAGCATTGCACGACGCTCCTGCGTCGGAGCGTGCATCATTGCAGAAAAAAATTAACAATACTCAAGAAAGCATTGAAAAATCCTCAATTGTAAGTGAATTCCATGCGGAATTATCGAAATTGGAAAATTTCCAAACAGAAGATTTTTATGGGATATTTAAAGCAATGGAAGGTTTTCCTGTGGTCATAAGGTTGCTAGATGCTCCTCTCCATGAATTCTTGCCTAGTTATGAGTCTTTGCTGCATCAAGTATCCGATTTAAAACGAAGATTAGAAGGAGAAGGAAAAGCATCGGATTGGGTTGCCAGGGGGAGGGCGCTTCTAGGTGAAGCTGCCAATGAGTTGATGACAATTGAAGCTGGAGAAAGAATAGTTGATTGGCTTGCAGAGCATGCTGACCACGTGGATGTGGTTAGTGAGAAAAAATTACTTCGGATGCTCAGCGAGAGAGAAGAGATGCTTGAGTTAGTTGAAAAATTGCACGAATCAAATCCGATGCTTGGTCACCGGGGCTGCAGAGTAGGCTTAACAATGCCAGAGATTTATGAGATGCAAGTTCGCGCGATTATTACAGCTGCGTGCAGGCTCGTGGAAGAGGGAGTGGTGGTATCTCCTGAAATAATGATTCCTATCGTTTCACACGTTAATGAGCTTAAGTGGTTACGTCCGCGTCTTAGAAGCGTTGCAAGTGAAACACGTGAATCATTAGGTGTAAAAATGACCTATTTGTTCGGCACGATGATTGAAGTTCCGCGCGCAGCTCTTACTGCAGGGGAAATAGCTGAAGAAACTGAGTTCTTTTCATTTGGTTCTAATGATCTAACGCAAATGACATTTGCTTTTAGCCGGGATGATGCCGAGGGTAAATTTTTGAACCAGTATGTTGGGAAAGACATTCTTCCTAAAAATCCGTTCAACAGCCTTGATATTTCAGGAGTTGGGAAATTAATGTCTATGGCGACAGAGGCTGCCAGGAAGTTCCATCCCGATTTTTCTATAGGGATTTGTGGTGAGCATGGAGGTGATCCTGCGAGTATCGCGTTCTGTAACGAACTGGGGCTAAATTATGTTAGTGCGTCGCCTTTTCGTGTTCCCGTTGCACGTCTTGCAGCTGCACAGAGCGCATTAGGGTTAATTTCTGCATCATAGATAGCATATATTTGTGATATAATTCACAAAATAATTGACACACGAGTGACAATCTCCTAGGATTTTATAGCGCCGGGGCGACGCCCCGGTTTTCTTATTTGGTCAAATGTAATGGGGAGCTATGGCCACCAACAATAACGAAGAAGCACGACAGTACGTTCTTAAGAGTGCCCAGGAAAATGACGTTAAATTTATTCGTCTTTGGTTTACAGATATTCTGGGGAATTTAAAAGGATTTGCGATTACTGTTGCCGAACTTGAAGGAGCCATGCAAAAGGGCATGTCGTTTGATGGCTCAACGGTAGCTGGATTTGCTCGNCGTGACGAGAGCGATATGGTTGCAATGCCAGACCCTACTACGTTTTCTATTTTGCCCTGGAGGCCAAGGCAAAACGCTGTTGCTAGAATGTTCTGCGATATTCTCCGACCTACAGGAGAGCCTTTTGAAGGGGATCCGCGAAACGTTTTAAAAATAGCTCTTCGACGAGCAGCCGATTTAGGGTTTCAGTTCCAAGTAGGCCCCGAGTTAGAGCATTTTTATTTAAAATCGGCAGAAGAGCCAATTCCNCTTGATCTTGGTGGATACTTTGATTTAACCACGCCACTGGATACCGCNTCTGATCTAAGAAGGGAAACTGTTCTCTCCTTAGAGGAGATGGGCATTCCTGTTGAATATAGCCATCATGAAGTGGCTAATAGTCAGCATGAAATAGATCTGCGCCATACGGATGCATTGACGATGGCTGATACCGTCATGACGTATCGACAAGTGGTAAAGGAAGTCGCGATGAGCCGTGGTGTCTATGCCACCTTTATGCCCAAGCCCTTTGAAGATCAGAATGGTAATGGCATGCATGTGAATATGTCGCTGTCGACAGGAGAAAAAAATATATTTTATGATGCTTCTGCAGAGTACAAACTNTCATCGGTTGCGCAACAATTTATTGCGGGGCTTTTGCGTCATGCACCAGAAATTGCATGTGTTTGTAATCAGTGGGTTAATTCGTATAAACGTTTAATTCCGGGGTTTGAAGCGCCTGCTTTTACAACATGGGCTCCGGTGAATAGGTCTGATTTAATAAGAATACCTGCATATCGTCCAGGGAAAGAAAGCTCGGTTAGAATAGAGTTTCGTCAGCCAGATCCTGCCTGTAATCCTTATTTAGCATTCGCAGCAATGCTTACAGCTGGTATTGAAGGTGTTGTGAATAAGTATCCAGCTGTTCAGGCTGCGGATACTGATGTAAATGAAATGAGTGATGCAGAGCGCGAGAAGAAAGGGATAATGCCTCTTCCCGGTAGCCTGTATGAGGCACTAGAAATTGCAAAAACTAGTAAGATTTTACCCCTTGCTTTGGGGCAATATACGTATGAGTCCCTTCTCCAAAATAAGCGCATTGAATGGGATAGGTTCAGATCGGCAGTTACTGATTACGAGCTTAAACGATATCTGCCAACATTGTAATTAGAGGGAGTGGGACCACGGAGTATTTTTGTGAATTACCCTAAAGTAGAAAAAACATTATATTCACCCAAATTCGAGCATGACGCTTGTGGTGTTGGTGTTGTCGCTAATATCGCAGGTGTTAAAAGCCGCGATGTTTTGGATAAGGCGCTTGAAACCGTTGTTAATGTTACGCATCGTGGTGCTGTTTTGGCTGACGCTAAAACTGGAGATGGGGCTGGAGTTTTAACACAAATACCGTCGGCTATTTTTGTTCCGGCTGCCCAGAAGTTTAATGTAAATGTGAAGAATGATGGAGATCTTGCTGTAGGCGTAATATTTCTTCCCCAAGGTAGAGAAACTGAATCCCGCAAGATAATAAATGAGGCGATTTTAAGTAGGGGTTTAAANGTAATTGGCTGGCGTGAAGTTCCAGTGGATGAGTCTATTTTGGGTGAGCAAGCATTAGCTACCCTACCTAAAATAGAGCATGTGCTGGTTTCTACTCCTCAAAAGAACGACAATCTTTGGTTCGAACGAAAATTATTCGTTGCAAGAAAAATTGCCGAAAGAGAGCTCTTGAGCAATGAAATTGATTGCTATATTGCCTCTTTATCCAGCCGTACGATTGTATACAAAGGGCTTTTGGTTGCACCGCAATTGCAAGAATTTTATCGCGATTTAGCAGATGAAAACTTCCATACGTCAATAGCGCTATTACATCAACGTTATAGTACAAATACATTCCCAAATTGGGAGCTCTCGCAACCATTTCGGATGCTTGCACATAATGGGGAGATTAATACNCTGGAAGGAAATCGAGGGTGGATGCGCGCTCGTGAATTCGCCGAATCGATTTGGGGCTCTGAGGTCACAGAGCTTTTTCCCGTAATCCAAGAAGCCTTTAGCGATTCCGCAAGTTTGGACAATGCCTTGGAACTATTATCACTTTCAGGTAGAGAGTTATTGCACTCNATGGCAATACTGATACCTGAGGCCTGGGAAAATATGCCTAATATGGATCCTATGGTACGGGCCTTTTATGAGTATAGTGCATGCCTTACGGAGCCATGGGACGGCCCCGCTGCGGTCTCGTTCACCGACGGGATTACTGCTGCCGCCGTGTTAGATCGTAATGGTCTTAGACCGGCGAGGTATAAAATAGATGAGGATAATAATTTTATTATGTCTTCGGAAGTAGGAGCGACCACAATTGATGACTCCAAGGTCATAGAGAAAGGTAGACTAGGACCAGGGGAAATGATTGCGGTTGATACCCTAAATAGTAAGGTTTTAAAAAATAAAGAGATAAAGAAAAAATTAGCTGAAGTACTGCCATTTGGGGATTGGGTACAAAAGAAAATGATTCCAATTGGTGACTTGAGAACAGAAAAGCCTCAAGATAGCTCAACAGTTGATTTACATGCTATTCAAAAGAGTTTTGCGTATACCACGGAAGAATCGCACTTGATTCTTCGCCCGCTATACCTTGAAGGGGTTGAGCCTGTCGGGTCACTCGGAGATGATACCCCGCTATCTGTGTTAGCGACAAAACCACGATTGATTTACAGTTATTTCCGGCAAAGATTTGCTCAAGTCACGAACCCCCCAATAGATTCTTATCGTGAACATTTAGTTATGTCGTTGTTTACATATTTAGGAGCGCGGAAGTCATTACTTACTGACTCTGAAGATCATGCAAGGCTTATTAGATTAGAGTCACCAATATTGACCAATGATCAATTGAGCGCAATTAAAGCGGATGAAAAGTCATTAAGTAATATTACTCTTTCTACATTGTTTGAAGTGGGTTCTGGTTCAGATGGATTGAAAAAGGCTTTGGCTAATTTATGTAAAAACGCTGAGGATGCGATAGATCAAGGCGTAGAACTTTTAATATTAAGCGATAGAGGTGTCACTAACAAATATGCTGCAATTCCTATGCTGATCGCAATAGGTGCGGTACATCAGCATTTAATAAAGGCCAGAAAACGCCTACAGGCATCGTTAATTGCTGAAGTTGGTGATGCTAGGGAAATGCATCAGTTTGCACTATTGATAGGCTATGGTGCAAGCGCGATCAATCCGTATTTGGCATTTGAAACAATTAAAGAATTAATTGATCAGGGGCATGATCAAGAAGTGGGCGAAAGTAAAGCTCTTGAGACCTACGTAAAGACGATTAATAAGCAGTTATTGAAAATAATGTCCAAGATGGGTATATCAACTATAACGGGGTATCACGGAGCCCAGATTTTTGAGGCAATTGGTTTAGATCAAGAAGTAATAGACCAATGCTTTACNGGGACTACGTCTCCCGTTGGNGGAATTGGATTCAAAGAGATTGCGGATGAAAGCCTAAAATTACACCAATCTGGATTTGCTGCCGACGGGGAACTAAAGTTAGACGACTTTGGGTTTTATAGGTATCGGAGAAATGGTGAACCGCATGCATTTTCACCTATTAGCGTTCGCACGTTGCACAAATCTTTAGAAGAGAATGGAACAGGTCGTGAAGGCTATAACAATTATTTAGAACAAATAGGCAATACTGACCCCATACAAATTCGAGACTTGCTTGATATTTCTCCCCAGGGAGCCCCCATTCCGCTAGAGGAGGTCGAGCCTGCTAAAGAAATCGTNAAGAGATTTAATGGTGGTTCAATGTCGTTTGGAGCACTAAGCATTGAGGCTCATGAAGCTATTGCCATTGCGTTTAATCGAATCGGAAGTAAAAGCGGTAGTGGCGAAGGAGGGGAAGACCCTCGCAGGTTTCGAGAACTTCGAAATGGAGAACAAACCGGAAGCAAGATGAAACAAATAGCATCTGGTCGCTTTGGGGTGACGCCCGAGTATTTGGCTATGGCTGAAGTTTTGGAAATTAAAATGGCGCAAGGTTCAAAACCTGGAGAAGGAGGCCAACTTCCAGGTCACAAGGTTACGGAGATAATAGCTCGTGCACGGCAAACACAGCCAGGAGTACCTTTGATATCACCGCCACCTCATCATGATATTTATTCGATAGAAGATTTGAAGCAACTTATTTACGATCTGAAGATTGTAAANCCAAGAGCAACTGTTGCAGTAAAACTAGTTGCAGAAGCTGGAGTTGGTACAGTCGCTGCAGGAGTGGCTAAAGGTTATGCCGATTACGTATTGATCTCTGGTGCAGATGGAGGTACTGGAGCTTCTCCATGGATTTCAATTAAGTACACAGGTTCACCATGGGAGCTAGGCTTGGCGGAAACTAATCAAGTATTAGTAATGAACGATCTTCGAGGTAGAGTTACGCTTAGGACTGATGGGGGTTTTCGGCGAGGCCGAGATGTTGCTATTGCGGCACTCCTAGGAGCTGAGGAATTTGGCTTTGGAACACAGGCTATGGTTGCCGTTGGCTGCCAAGTCGCGCGTCAATGCCATCTAAATACTTGCCCAGTGGGCGTAGCGACACAGGACGAGGACCTGCGTAAGAAATTTTGGGGGACCCCTGAGATGCTCATAAAATATCTATTTTATGTGGCTGAAGAGTTACGTGAACTAATGTCTCAGCTTGGATTCCGCACCGTTGAAGAAATGGTGGGACGGTCGGATTTATTGGTACAAAAACAAATTCCTGGAAATGAAAAAGCGAATTCAGTTGATCTATCAAAAATGTTAGCTATTCCCGACCCGTCAGGGACTAAACCTAGGACAAAAAATATTGAACGTAACGATGATGAAGGCGATGAAGTGTTGGATGACATATTGATGACATCGGTTCAATCTGCAATAAACTTAAAAGAGCCTGTAAAAATCGAGCATGAGATTCGAAATATCCATCGAACTGTAGGAGCGCGTATTTCTGGTGAAATTGCGCGGATTCACGGAGATGAAGGCCTGCCGGAAAATAGTATTGAGATGAGACTTACTGGATCTGCGGGGCAAAGTTTCGGCGCTTTTCTAATTAATGGAGTGCATTTGCTTTTAGAAGGCGAGGCTAATGATTACGTNGGGAAAGGAATGCACGGTGGAGAATTAGTCATTAGGCCTGCTTCAAGTTCAAGATTCCATGCTCATGATAACGTGATTATAGGTAACACTGTGCTCTATGGAGCAACTGGAGGAATGATGTTCGCTTCCGGTAAGGCAGGAGAACGCTTTGCTGTGCGGAACTCGGGGGCGTGGACTGTAGTAGAAGGTGTTGGGGATCACGCATGCGAGTACATGACAGGTGGTGTTGTTGTTGTATTAGGCCCAACTGGTAGAAACCTAGGAGCCGGTATGTCCGGAGGGGTTAGTTATGTCTTAGATTTAAACGATGAAGTGAAAGATAATTTAAATCCTGAAATGGTGGGNGCTACAGATATTACCGATCCGGATGATGAAGAATTATTAAAGGCTTTAATTGGGCGTCATGCGGAACGCACTTATAGTCAACGAGCTGAAGAAGTGCTAAATAATTGGGGCAGATATTTGCCAAAATTTCGAAAAATCACGCCACTTCCACATGTTGCGCCGCCTTTGCCGAGAGAGCAACAGCGCGCAAAGCGAGATGCGCTTTTAAGAGCAAATAGTAAGCTGGTAGATTGAAAGGGACGCTTCGTTAACTTTCTTGGGAACCAATATGACGGAATATGCTCCAACAATTGATCAGGTTCGTGAATTAGCAGAGAAAGGCTACAACCTTGTGCCTGTGTACAAAGAAGTTTTAGCCGATCTTGAAACCCCGGTCTCAGCCTATCTAAAAATAGCCCAAGGCTCAAAGAATAAGAATTCATTTCTTTTGGAAAGTGCTGAAGGGGGAGAGCGGCTCGCGCGTTATAGTTTCATGGGGACAGATCCCTATAAAATATTGAAAGCAGGTTCTACGTCTCAAGGTGTAGACCCACTAAGCGAGCTCGAAGTAGAACTGACGCAATTTAGGTTAGCTGAAAATAGTGCCCTCCCTCCTTTTGTAGGTGGGGCCGTTGGGTTTTTGTCTTATGAGGGAATTNGGAACTTTGAGCCGACGGTAAGGATTGTGGATAAGGGCGGATATTCTGCCCCGGAAGCTGTCTTTATGCTGACGGATTCGTTGTTAATTTTTGATCACGTCACACATAAGATTAAAGTAATAGCNTTAGCAAGAATTGAAAATGTGGCGATAGAAGATGCGTACAATCAAGCAATAGAACGTATTAATGAATTAATCGGTCGATTGAATAATCCTTTGCCACCTGGGGAAAACCTCATATCTACTGGACTAGATTTCAATTCTCAAATAGCTGACTTTAGTAACGATTCAAATAAGACGGCAGATGAATATCATGAAATGGTTAAACGAGCAAAGGAATATATAACTGCAGGTGATATTATACAAGTTGTCCCTTCGCAAAGACTTGCCATAGAGGTCAAGTCTGCACCTTTTGATTTTTATCGTTCTTTACGAGCAGTAAACCCTTCCCCCTATATGTATTTTCTTCAGCTAGATGAGATGGCTATCGTGGGCGCTTCTCCTGAAATGCTGGTGCGTGCAGAAGAGGGGATGGTTGAAACCCACCCCATAGCTGGAACACGGCGTCGTGGGGAGACAGCAGTAGAAGACAAGGCTCTAGAACAGGAGCTGTTACAGGACGAAAAAGAGATAGCTGAGCATGTAATGCTTTTAGATCTTGGCCGAAACGACATTGGTCGTGTGAGTCAGCCGGGCACGGTGGAAGTAACAGCTATGCTTGAGATTGAGAAATACTCACACGTGATGCATTTAGTCTCNCACGTGAAAGGTAAGCTAAGAGTAGGAATGACCTGTTTTGATGCTCTTAGAGCCTGTTTCCCTGCAGGGACGGTTTCAGGTGCTCCAAAAATACGCGCAATGCAAATTATTTCTGAGCTTGAAATGGAGGCGCGTGGAGTGTATGCGGGAGCAGTAGGCTACTTTAGTTATTCAGGTAATATGGATACTGCAATAGCGATAAGAACAATGGTAATTAAAGATGGAACCGCATATGTTCAAGCAGGCGGTGGAGTCGTTTTTGATTCGGATCCAGAGTTTGAAAGACAAGAATCTTTTCACAAAATGAATGCGCTTCTTCGTGTAATTGCACTTGCAGAGCAACAGTCTCAGTGAAAGCGAGTCAACAATGTTATTACTGATAGATAACTACGATAGCTTTACATTTAATTTATACCAATATCTAAGCGAATTAGGTGAAGATGTGCAGGTCGTACGTAACGATGTAATAACTGTCGATGAAGTGAGATCTTTAGCCCCAGAAAGAGTAGTAATTTCTCCTGGTCCAGGTACCCCTTTCGAAGGTGGAATCTCAATGGATCTGATTATCGCTGTTGGTCAATACTTGCCAGTGTTAGGAGTTTGTTTAGGGCATCAATGTATTGCCTCTGCTTATGGTGCAAGCGTGGATAGTGCGGGTGAGATTGTTCACGGTAAAACCAGTAGGATAAACCATGACGGTAAAGGAGTATTTTCAGGGATACCTAACGGATTTAAAGCGATACGGTACCATTCGTTAGCAGTTCGAAAAGACACTATTCCTCCAGAGCTTTTCGTCACAGCAACTTCAGATACGGGAGTTATTATGGGTATCCGGCACAAGCAATTTAAAGTAGAAGGAATACAATTTCACCCCGAGTCAATAATTACAGAGTATGGTAAAAAATTANTACAGAACTTCATAGAAATTGAAGTTGATGGTTAATATGTTTCCGACAGAATACCCTTGGGAAGAAGTTAGAGAGCTTAATTCATCTCCGGCCGCAGTGCTCCAGCACTTAGTGGAGCAGTTCAGGAAGCGTAAATATGAATTAATTGACTCCTTGCCAGCTGGAACTTCTGCCTCCAATTTTGAAGGTCGATTTTACGCCTGCCGTGAGATAGATTTAACTTCGAAGAAAAGGCGTAATGGTAAGATTATGCTTTCGATAGCTATTTTTTTAACACTAGGGATCTTTGTCATGTTGGCTGAGGATATATGGGCGGAAAGAGGGATTATCTCTACTCCTCTTTTAGGAGTGGTTATCCTAGGCGGATTAGGTTTGAGTCGATTGGGTATTCCTGTACAAAAAAGACGCGAAGTCTTAGAAGTGACAGTTCAGGGAAGTGGCCAAGGCCAGTCGCGGGTTACTTTAAGAGGTGCTTCAAGNCTCTTGAGTTTGAGTAAACAACCTTCGGTCTGGTCAGGCGAAATTGAGAATATCCCATTATTAGATCACGTTAACTTAGGAACTTTAGATGATTAAAGATGCGATTGATAAATTAATTGAGGGAAATTCGCTTACCGAAGAGGACGCTTCTAAAGCCGCCGAAGCAATTATGTCAGGAGAAGCAACTCCTGCTCAGATTGCAGGATTCTTGGTGGCATTAAGGATTAAAGGGGAGTCCGTAAATGAAATTCTTGGTATGACAAAGGTAATGAGAGAGAAATCAATCAAAGTTAATGTAAACCAGGATGTCATCGACATAGTAGGAACAGGTGGAGANGGATTAAATACTTTTAATATTTCCACGGCGGCGTCTTTCGTTACCGCTGCAGCGGGGGCAAGAGTTGCTAAGCATGGTAATCGAGCAGCTTCTGGGAACATGGGGGCTGCAGATATTTTAGAAAGTAAAGGGATCAAGTTAGAGCTATCTGCTGGTGCAGTTGCTAGGTGCATAGGAGAGATTGGTATCGGTTTTATGTTTGCTCCTGCATATCATCCGGCAATGAGGTATGCAGGCCCTCCTCGCCGAGAGCTGGGCATTAGAACTATTTTTAATTTTTTGGGACCTTTGACGAACCCTGCAAGTGCGCCATATCAATTATTAGGTGTAGCGCAACCTGATGACGCCACCTATGACGTTGCAGAAGCACTAGCTAATGTTTTAGCTAACCTTGGAACTAAAAAAACATGGGTGGTCCGTGGAAGGGATGGCTTGGATGAGCTGACTACAACAAATTTTTCTGAAATTTGGGAAGTTAGTGAGGGTCAGGTTAAGTATTTTCGCATCGATCCTAGGGAAGTAGGTTTGGAATATAGTCAGCTTTCACAGCTACAAATTCAGACAGCAGAAGAAGGAATCCAAAAATTTGACCTAGCTTTATCCTCTGCTTCTTCTCCTGAGCAGGACATAGTTATATTGAATTCAGCAGCCGCTTTAGTAACTATTGGTTTGGCGGGAAATTTATCTTCAGGTATTGAATTATCGAGAGAAGTAATAATTTCAGGTGCTGCTAGGGATAAAGTAGCGCAATTGGCAGAGTTTACACAGGGGATTGCGTAGGATGGCAGAGAGTACATTTCTTGACAATATTCTTTCCGCTAAGCGAAAAGAGATTCACAAGCATCGGAAGAAGACCTCGCTTAATGAATTAGAGGAACAGGTTAAGGCAATACCATTCCCCTTGAATTTAAGTGGGGCCTTAATGGGGGAGAGAGTTAGGTTGATAGCTGAAGTCAAAAAAGCCTCCCCTTCAAAAGGATTACTTGCTCCAGACTATAATCCGGCAGAGTTGGCTACAGTTTATTGCGAAAATGGAGCTGCTGCGATCTCGGTCTTAACCGAAAAAGATTTTTTTCAAGGGGACTTAGCCCATCTTAAGCAAGTAAAAGCTATCACTCAGGGCTATAGAGTTCCAGTTTTGCGAAAAGATTTCCTTTTAGACCCTTATCAGATTTTAGAGTCTAAGGTTAACGGAGCGGATGCGGTACTTCTTATTGTTGCGGCACTGAGTGAAGAACAATTAAGTGAAATGCTATGGGTCGCCAAAAAAAATTGGATTCAATGCGTGGTTGAGGTGCATGACAATTTTGAGCTTGAAATTGCATTAAAATATGGCGCGGAAATAATAGGGATTAATAACAGAAATCTCAAAACATTTGATGTGAATCCTAACTTAGCAGTAGAGTTGCGATCGTTGATTCCTCCGGGAAAAATCATTATTGCAGAAAGCGGGATTTCTACAGCTACCGAGATCGCGCCATTGAAAAAAATAGGGATTAATGCGGTTTTAGTTGGTGAAGCGTTAATGAGATCGGATAATTTGGCTATGAAAGTTCAAGAGTTATCAGGAGTTTGATGTGACGCACGTGAAGATTTGTGGGTTTCAAAAGAGCGAACATGTTCTTACTGCTATAGAGGCTGGGGTAGACTCGATAGGTCTTGTCTTTGTAGAAGGTACGAATCGTACCTTAAATCTTCGCGAGGCTGAAAATCTACTGGGAGACATTAAAGGTTCCTCTAAGAGAGTTCCTGAAATTGTAGGGTTATTTGCGGACCAACCATTTGATGCCGTAAATGAATATATTGAAAAACTTAAATTAGATGCTGTTCAGCTTTGCGCGAGTGAAAGTATGGAATATTGCTCAAAAATTAAAAGTCCCATATATAAGGTTATAAGCATTGATCCATTAGTTCCTATTTCAGCGCAGATGCCAAGGATCATGCTTCTGCAGCAAAGGCATTCATTAGCCGGCCATCGAATTGTGATAGATACTAAGATGCCTGGAGCATATGGGGGGACTGGCACTAGTTTTGACTGGGATGTAGCCGCTGATTTGTCTAAATCCTTTGTTATGACTCTTGCAGGAGGGTTATCGCCGCAGAATGTGGGACAAGCGATAGATCAAGTTAGACCTTGGGGGGTAGACACTTCAAGCGGAGTGGAAACACAGGGTCAAAAGGACCACGAAAAAATAGCTACCTTTATTAGTCAAGTCAAGGGCAAAGATTCTGATAAAAAAAGCAAAGGTCCCTTTAGATTGTTTAGGAGAAATTAATGTCTTCTTTGCCAGATGAACGGGGTCGATTTGGTGCTTTTGGGGGGCAATATGTTCCTGAAACTTTGATGTCAGCGCTACATCAATTGACAGAGGCATGGCAGGTTGCCCGCGAAGATGAACAATTTCAAGAACAGCTGGCTTTCCTTCTAAAAAATTACGTGGGGCGCCCGACACCTCTGCATTATGCAGTCAGATTAACTGAACTTGGAGGTGGCCCTAATATCTATTTGAAACGTGAAGACCTCGCTCATACAGGAGCTCACAAAATAAATAATGCTCTAGGCCAAGGCTTACTTGCAAGACGTATGGGGAAAACGCGCATTGTCGCCGAAACAGGCGCTGGCCAGCACGGGGTTGCGACTGCGACTGTTTGTGCTCTCCTAGGATTGGAATGTATTGTCTATATGGGAGAGGAGGATATACGAAGACAGGCGCCTAACGTATACCGTATGAAAATGCTAGGTGCAGAGGTTCGGGCAGTTACTTCAGGTACACGTACTTTGAAGGAGGCTGTGAGCGAAACAATTCGAGACTGGGTCACTAACGTTAACGATACGCATTACATAATAGGCAGTGCAGTAGGGCCGCACCCTTACCCAATGATGGTCAGAGATCTTCAGCGTGTTATCGGCAAAGAATCAAGGCGGCAATTTTTAGAGGAGCTAGGCAAACTGCCAGATGCCGTTGTAGCTTGCGTAGGTGGAGGCTCGAACTCTATGGGGCAATTCTATGACTTTATTTCGGACAATGAAGTCAGGCTGATTGGCGTTGAAGCGGCTGGTTACGGATTGAATACAAAGAAACATGCCGCCTCTATCGGTGGGGGGAGAATAGGGGTCTTACATGGGGCTATGTCATTTATTGTCCAGAATGANGATGGCCAAATTGAAGACACGCATAGTATATCTGCGGGTTTGGATTATCCGGGAGTTGGTCCGGAGCATGCATGGCTTAAGGACACCGGGCGTGCAGAATATGTAAGCGTAACGGATGAAGAAGCGGTGGTAGCATTTAAGTTAATTTGCGAATACGAAGGAATTATTCCTGCCTTAGAATCCTCTCATGCAGTGGCTTACGTCCTGAACTCCCTTGGCCCCACACTTGGTTCAGACCAGAATGTATTGGTGTGCTTGAGCGGACGTGGCGACAAAGATTTAGATACAATTATGAATATGGATTGATGATTACCCTCTAAGAAACGCAAAAATAGCTATTAATATTTTCTAAGATTCGGTTATAGTAAATAACAAGTTAAATTGTTTGGTGTGTACCCATAATGCCTGATGCGTATGTAGTTAATTGGACGGCGGTAGCGTTGGCTTTTCTTGTTGGATTAGGTGCGATGGCAATCATGTTGCTAGCATCAATTTTGATCTCGCCCCGTCGACCGTCAGAAAAAAAGGGAATAGCGTATGAATCTGGAATTCTTCCGACCAAGCTAAACTGGACACAATTTAACGTTAGGTATTACATATTCGGTATTTTATTTTTGATTTTTGACGTTGAGGCAGTATTCCTTTTCCCGTGGGCCGTAATTTTTGCAGATTCTGGAATTCCTGCGTATGTATTTTATGAAATGATTATTTTCATAGCAGTGTTATTGCTAGGCGTTTTGTATGCCTGGCGAAAGGGAGTATTAAATTGGCGATAGGAAATAATCACGAACCACTTCAGGTATTCCGCCCGTCTAATTGGGATAGAGAAGTAAAGGGTCGTTTTTTCGATTCTCCTGAGAAGGCGTTTATTTCTGAGGGGCGAGGAAATACCCCTGCGCCGAACCTGTTGAAAAACTCTGCTCCAGGGGTTGTGACTACAACGATAGATCAATTAACTTCACTAGGTAGAAGTAATTCTTTATGGACTTTGACGTTTGGCCTTGCATGTTGCGCAATAGAAATGATTTCTACGCATATGGCGCACCACGATTTAGATCGATTTGGGGTTGTTACATGGCCATCTCCTCGCCAATCGGATGTAATGATTGTTGCAGGTACAGTGGTAAAAAAAATGGCTGACCCTATTAAATTGCTTTATGAGCAAATGCCGGACCCAAAGTGGGTTATAGCAATGGGAACCTGTGCAACTAGCGGCGGACCTTATTATCGGTCGTATAGCGTGGTGATGGGAGTTGATCATTTAATACCAGTTGATGTGTATGTACCGGGATGCCCACCTAGGCCAGAGGCTTTAATGGATGGCATTATGAAATTACAGGACAAAATTAAAGACGATGCCAAGAGTGGGTATAGAAGTGATCCAGTTTATGTGGAGAGCCCGAATGCTGAAGAAGGAATAAATGACGGAAAAGCCGACTGAAAATCAGGAGCTAGATACTGCTGCTATTACTACTACCCAATCCTCTCAAGGAGGGAGCTCCGAAGCTACTGATCCTGAACTAAATGAAAAAGGATATGCTCTTGCAGGTGCTATTAAAAAAGTATTTCAGTCATACGCACTAACGGTCGACGGCAGGGATGATATGCCTTGTGTCAATGTCGGCAAGCAAGATCTTTTAGAGATTGCACAAATTTGTAAAACAGAAGTATCCCTTTCTATGGATATGTTGCATTGTCTTTTTGCTGTAGATTATGAAGAAAGTATAGAAATTAATTACATACTTTTTTCAATTTCCCATGACAGAAAAATGTTAATAAAAACAAGAGTGTCTGCTGAAGATCCGCAATTAGACACTGTTGAAAACGTTTGGTCTTCTGCGAATTGGTTTGAACGAGAGACACGTGATTTATTTGGCGTGGAGTTTATAGGTAGCGTAGATACATCGCCCCTATTGCTGTACGAAGGCTTTGAAGGGANCCCTGGTCTTCGTAGTTTTCCTCTCCNTGACTACGAGGAATGGTAGCTTGGCTATTGAAGAAACATTCGAAACTATAGATATGATGCTGAACATGGGACCTCAGCATCCTGCTACACATGGAGTTTTTCGCATGATGCTTACTGTAGATGGTGAGCAAGTTGTGGATGTTACTCCGCATATTGGATATCTACACAGAGGGTCCGAAAAATTAGCAGAGAACGAAACATATGGTCAAGTTATAACCTTATTTGACCGACTTGATTACGTGGCAAATTTAAATAATGAATTGATTTACTGCAGGGCCGTAGAGAAGTTGATGGTAGTTGAAGTTCCTGAAAGAGCTCAATATATACGAGTAATTTTGGCAGAACTAAATCGATTGGCAAGTCATTTGTTGTTTATAGGAACATATGCGATTGATTTGGGTGCCATGACTCCGATCATGTATGGATTTCGAGAACGAGAGAGGATTGAAAATCTGTTTGAGTCAGTTACTGGCGCCCGGATGATGCACAATTTTATTCGAATTGGCGGGATAAAGGAGGATGTTCCTCCGGACTTCCTAAGCCGTACATATGAAGCCTTAAATGAAATTGAGCATGGAGTTATCGAGATAGACAAGCTATTGACGTTTAATGAGGTGTTTTTAGCGAGAACTAGGGGAGTAGGCAAGATCGATGCTGGCACAGCTATTTCTTGTGGGATAACAGGACCAAGCTTGCGGGCAAGTGGCGTTCCTTACGATGTGCGCAAAGATGATACTTACGAAATATATCGATATCTTAATTACAAGGTTCCTGTCGGTGAGAACGGTGATTGCTGGGATCGGTACTACATGAGGGTACTTGAATGTAAGGAATCGATCTCAATGATTCGCCAATGCCTCGAACAAATACAAGAAGGTCCTGTTGTAGCGCAAATGCGACGGATAGTTCGCCCCCCCAAGGGTGAAGTATATGTTCATGGAGAAAATCCCCGAGGAGATATTGGCGTGTTTTTGGTTAGTGATGGAAGTGATAAGCCTTACAGAGTGAAGGTTCGCCCTCCATCTTTTTGTAATTTAGTTGGGTTACGTCCAATGATGAAAGAGGCATACATAGCTGATGCAGTTTCGATCCTAGGTTCATTAGACATTGTCCTTGGTGAGGTAGATAGATGAGAACCCTTCCAGTTCAATTGCTTTTACTTGCGCTAATTCTGGGAGGATTTTTTGCAATTATTTCGGCATTTGTACTTAGTATAAATTTACTAGGGGAACCAGGGGATCAACTAACTTTTTCGATTCTCATTAAGCTAGTANTTNCGTTATTGGCACTCCTTACGATGGTTACCATACTGGGTATTTCACTGGTTTGGTTAGAGCGGAAGGAGTTGGGGCATTTACAGGGTCGAGTAGGNCCTACTCGAGTGGGTCCTTTTGGTCTTCTACAAGTGGTGGCCGACGGAATTAAGCTTGTAGCTAAGGAAGATGTCTCCCCAGAAAAATCTTCTAAAATTTTGTTCAATGTGGCGCCTTTACTAGTCTTTGTACCTAGTTTTGTAGTCTGGGTAACAATTCCGTTAACCCCAAGCTTGGTTGTGAGAAGCTTGGATTTAGGCTTGTTTTTCTTTGTGGCAATTTCTGTAATTAGCATTGTGGGTTTGGTCCTAGCGGGCTGGAGTTCAAACAGTAAATATGCAATTTTAGGAGGATTTCGATCTGCTGCTCAATTGGTAAGCTATGAAATCNCGATAATTATGGTGGTAATAGTAGTGGTGATGATGGCGGATTCCATGAATTTTGTTGAGGTGGTGAAAGCACAATCAACTATACCGTATATTGCTNTTCAGCCACTGGCGTTTTTGATCTTTTTAATTGCTGGCTTAGCTGAAGTTGGANGGACGCCTTTCGATATCTACTTTGCTGAATCAGAAGTCGTTGGAGGGCCATTTGTTGAGTATAGTGGAGCACATTGGGCGATCTTTTTTCTTGCTGAGTATGTCAATACCTTCGTAATAGCGGCATTGGGCACACTTCTTTTCTTAGGTGGCTGGAGTTGGCCGCTAACAGACCCTCCAATGATTGTTGCGCTTGGTATTTTTGCGACCAAGACTTATTTTTTAGCGGGAGTAATTTTTTGGATAAGAGCGACATACCCTCGTTTGCGGATTGATCAATTAATGAGCTTTGGATGGAAAGTGTTAATCCCGTTAGCGTTCGCGAGTATTTTTGTTACGGCAATTCAAATTTTTTATGGATGGCCTCTCTGGACCTTAACATGTATGTCAGTGGTATTAATCATTGTGCCTGCTATACTCCAAATTCGATATCAGCGTAATGACGCGGTTGCAATCGCTCGACGTTATGCAGAACGCTCTGTTGAAGTCGTTGCTATAGAAAAGCCCAAGGAGCAACTTAATGATATCTAGTATGAGAGGGCTTTTGACTACATTAAGATGGCTGTTTAAGCGACCAGTAACAGCGCATTACCCAGTAGAGCATTTGAAAATTCAAGCTCGATATATGGGGTTCCCCGCCTTACTAACGGATAACACGGCAGAAGAACCATTTTGTACAGGCTGCATGGTTTGCGTTCGTGAATGTCCTACACAATGCATGAAAGCGGTAATGTACGATAACCCTAAGCACGCAGAGGGTCGTAGTCACAGAAGAAAGATTATTCAAGAGTTCGAGATAAATTTAAATCGGTGTATTCTTTGCGGCATTTGTGTGGACGTTTGTTCGTTTGATGCCATTGAGATGTCGTATGAACATGAGCTAGCCAGTTTTGTGAGGGCTGGCGCTAGAGCTAATTTAGAAACCCTGTTATCGCAAGGGCGAAAATATATGGAATCAAGTGGCTGGGTTCCTGCGAACCCGGAAAAGAACGTCGCTGCTGTTGCGTTGGATAAGAAATCAACCGCTTCTCCTGTGACTTTACTGAAATCAAGCACTGAAAAATCTACGGAGGCAAGTGAGTAAATGGTCGAAGTAGCCTTTTATATTGCCGCCGGAGTGATATTGCTTGCCGGAGTAGGAGTCGTAAGTTCAAGAAACGTAGTTCATGCTGCCTTGTTTCTTTTGTTAACGCTAGCTGGGATAGCTGGAGTATTTGTGCTGTTGTATGCGGAATTTCTTGCTTTAGTACAAATATTAATTTATGGCGGAGCGGTTACNATTGTTATCCTGTTTGCTCTTATGCTCACTAAAACAGAAGAATTTGAGCATCAATCCGACAATAAGAGACGCCCCTTTGCTTTTGCTGCCGCAATGACACTATTCGCAGTTATGGCTTTCGCCTTCGTAGTGGATGCGAACAGATTCCAAAGTTCCTCAGTTGATTCCATCGATTTGGAAACGCTTGCCACTGCTTTGTTTGTGGATTGGGTAATCCCCTTTGAGATTGCGTCATTGGTCCTACTGATTGCTTTAGTGGGTGCTGTACTAATTGGCAGAACGGGCAAAGAAGAAGATGAGATTTTCCCAGAGATAGAACCGCCAATCAAATTTCTTTCAATANNTACTCGATCAACTCAGTCGACCAATGATGGGTCTTCGCCTGTAAAGTCATCCAGGGCTAAAAGGCAACGACGCAGAGGTGCAGAGTGACGCTATTACATTTTCAGTTACTAGCTGCCTTTTTGTTTTGCATTGGTCTATATGGAGTTTTAGCACGAAGAAGTAGTGTCTTGGTTTTGATGGCGATAGAGTTGATGCTTAATGCCGTTAACGTATATGTCATTGCTGTTACGGCATTTGGTAAAGGGAGTGTNGCTACGGGGCAAGTTATTGCTATTTTTGTTATTACTGTTGCCGCGGCTGAAATTGGACTTGCCTTAGCAATAGTGATGCGATTGTACCGAGCGAAAGATACCGTAAATATAGATGAGATTACAGAGATGAAAGGGTAACGTGGAACAGGCTTGGATAATACCTCTTTTTGGGATTAGTGCGTTTATAATTCTTGCACTTTTTCGGCATTACCTNCCCTGGCAGGGTAAGCACATTGCTGTGATNGCAGCCTTCTTGGCTTTCTTAGGGTCATGGGTGGTTGTACTTGATTTAATTGGTAGCGGTACAGATATTTACTACTATCCCCGAGAATGGTTTACCGCGGGATCTTTAAAAATAGGTTGGGGTATTATTGTAGACCCTCTTACCGCAGTGATGTTGATTTTAGTTACATCAATTTCGTTTCTAGTACAGTTATATTCATTAGGGTATATGCGCCATCATGCTAACGGTGTCGAGAAAGATGATTCTCGGATAGGGTGGTACTTTGCGGCACATTCACTCTTTATGGCAAGTATGCTGACACTAGTATTAGCAGACAATCTTCTTCTTTTGTACATCGGCTGGGAGCTAGTAGGGCTTTGCTCTTATTTACTGATTGGTTTTTGGTATGAGCGTGAGGCCGCTTCACAGGCTGCTAAAAAGGCATTTATTACAACTCGTATCGGTGATGTAGGATTGCTCATAGGAATTGTTCTCCTTGTGGTAGAAGTGGGTTCGTTCGACATTCGAACTATATTGGATAGCGTAACCTCAGGGGAGGCTAGCCAATCTGTAGTTACGGCAAGTGCATTTTTACTGTTTCTGGGAGCTATGGGAAAGTCTGCGCAGTTTCCACTGCATGTTTGGCTTCCAGATGCGATGGAAGGCCCGACTCCAGTAAGTGCGTTAATACATGCGGCTACAATGGTTACCGCTGGTGNGTTTNTGGTCGCAAGATTATTTCCTTTGTTTGAAGCCGTTGAAAGTGCACAATTAGCGATTGCAATTGTGGGTATTGTTACTGCTTTGGCTGGTGCAAGTATGGCTTTGGTCATGACGGATCTTAAGCGAATTCTTGCCTATTCTACAATGAGCCACCTTGGGTTTATGATGCTCGCGCTAGGTGCAGGAGGCTATACTGCAGCTGTATTTCACTTGCTGATGCATGGGATTGCAAAAGCTATGCTATTTTTAACGGCTGGTTCAATTATGCATTCCATGCATGATGAGACGAACATTAAAAAAATGGGCGGACTGCGATNACGAATGCCGATCACTGCTGCAGCGTTTGCATTGGGTGCATTATCTTTAGCAGGGGTCCCGCCATTGAATGCATTTTGGAGTAAAGATGAAATTGTTCTAGCAGTTACAGAGAACCTTAACCCAATTTTCGTGATTTTTTTATTCGTGGCGATTGTTTTAAGTGCGCTTTATATGTTTAGAGCGGCGTGGATCGTATTTGGGGGTACGCTAAGCAAAGATAATGAAAGAGTGCAAGAAGCACCTAAGTTAATGTCAGCCCCGGTTGTTTTCCTCGCTGCTCTTACAGTAGGGACAGGATTTTTGGCATTACCGTTGTTTGGTGATTACGAAGGGATAGGTACTTTTGTGTATTCATCAGGTCATGCACACGCTTTTGAAGTAAATATTCTTTGGATGACAATAAGTATTGCCTTAGCAGGTTTGGGTATTTTATTAGGCTATCGTTTATATGCAGGAGACCATGACTTATTGGATCAGCTTCGAGTTAAACTTAATCGATACAGAGAAATATTAGAAAACCGCTTCTATGTAGATCATTTTTATGAATGGATTGTTCGGAAAATTATAAATAAATGCAGTGATTTTCTAGGCAGATTTGATAGAAAAATAGTGAATGATTTAGGAGTAGATAGCTCAGGGATATTGACAATGGGANTCAGTTATAGGTTACGGAAACACNTAACAGGGCTATTTTCTGATTATGGTTTGAGTATGGCATTAGGGGTTGTTGTTCTAGTGCTTTTTATCAGGTTAGGTAGTTAGCTAGTATGGATAGTTATATTCTTGAAAGCCTGATTTTTATCCCGGTCTTAACAGCTTTTGTTCTGATCTTGATTCCATCTTCTTGGATACGNGTGATCCGAGGNATATCAGTTGCTGTGGGTGCGTTGCTGATGTGGTTCTCAGGGTANGTGTTTTTTGCGTTTGAAGAAAACGGANCTGCTTCTAATTTTCAATTCATNAAGGAATATGAGTGGNTAGAGACTGTTGGAATAAGTTTTAGTCTTGGCGTTGACGGACTTGCTGCTTTAATGGTGTTACTCACTGGAATAGTGAGCATTACAGGACTTGTAATAGCAACTAATGTAGCGAAAGAGCCTAAAAATTACTACATTCTTTTGTTTACTTTAATTGCAGGAGTTTACGGTACATTTGTTTCGATTGACTTGTTTTTCTTCTTTTTCTTTTATGAGTTAGCAATTGTACCCATGTACTTGCTCATTGCTGTGTGGGGAGCCAGTTCAAAGTTTAAGGATTTCGCTCGAACTAAAGAATATTCAGCATTGAAGCTAGTGTTGATGATTGTTGCGGCAAGCGTTCTAGTCTGGATTGGGGTTATTACCATTTACGTCCAGGCAGGTGCGGCGACTTTTAATATTTTGGAATTGAGTGCGTTGATACAATCAGATAAAAATCCTCTTTCGTCTGATTTTCAAAATATAGTCTTCCCAATGATGATGATCGGCTTTGGTCTTCTGGCAGGATTATGGCCATTTCATACTTGGTCTCCGGATGGGCACGTGGCTGCGCCGACGTCTGTAAGTATGTTGCATGCTGGCGTGCTAATGAAACTTGGGGCCTTTGGGATTATTCGTGTTGGGATGAGCCTCTTGCCTGAAGGTTTCGAAACGTGGTCGTTGTTGCTCTTAATACTAGGAACGATTAATGTTGTCTACGGAGCTATTTCTGCCCTTTCGCAAACCGATTTAAAATATGTAATCGGGTACTCAAGTGTGAGCCATATGGGGTATGTCCTTATGGGGATTGGTACGGCAGATACTGTTGGCTTAGCGGGAGCATCACTACAAATGTTTTCTCATGGTGTGATGACCGCATTATTTTTTGCGATGGTCGGAGCAATATACGAGCGTACACATACGCGCGATACTTTAGTACTTAATGGCCTTGCTTCAAGAATGGGATGGGCCTCAGGGTTTTTTATTCTTGCGGGACTAGCATCTTTAGGATTGCCAGGTTTAAGCGGATTTGTTTCCGAGCTATTAGTCTTTATAGGGGCATTTCGTACGGAGCCATTACTGGGGATTCTCGGTATTATAGGTGCCGCGATTACGGCTACATATATTTTACGTCTTATAGGACGTGTGTTTTTCGGACGTATAGATTCACAATGGGAAGGGTTAACGGACTTATCGATTAAAGAATTTTCGGTAGGTGCATTTTTAATTATCCCGATTGTGGGAGTGGGAATTTTCCCGGCTCCATTCCTAAATGTTATTAGACCAAGTGTAGACGTAATTATGAGAGGAATTTCTTAGNTATGCCTAATTTCGGGCTTTTGGCAACAGAGTTTTTAATTGCAGGTCTAGGACTTGGAGTACTGATTGCGGATTTTTCAATCCCGTGGCGCTCGAGAAGGTTTCAGAACCTGATGCTTGCATTAGTATCATCATCTGGGCTTATTTTGATTGGGATATACAGTATTCTTGCCCGTGGCTCAAAGCCAGAATTTCTGTACGATCAGCTAATTTTCATTGATAATTTTTCATTAATTTTTAAAGTTTTTGCTATGGGTGTTGGTGCTGCTGTCATTCTCACATCGATTGATTATGTCTATCGAAAAGTTAGAAGCCCTGGGGAATTTTATGCATTAATAGTTCTTGCGGTCCTTGGGGCAGATTTGGTTGCCTCGTCAGGGGAGATGTTAACAGCATACATATCAGTTGAAGTCTTGGCGTTTAGTTTATATGTCTTGGTTGCGATTAGCAGAGGAGATGGTCGCTCCGCTGAAGCGGCAGTTAAATATATCCTCCTAGGGGCTTTGTCTTCGGCCCTAATGCTTTTTGGTGTTGCACTACTGTACGGGGCGTTAGGCGAAACCACCTTTAGGTATATGGAAAGTATTATGTACGCCTTTTTGGGACATCAAGGAACAGATACTTCGATGACAGTGATCCTAGGTTTGGCGATGTTTTTTGGGGGTCTTGGGTTTAAATTATCTTTGGTGCCGTTTCATTTATGGGCGCCAGATGTTTATGAAGGGGCACCTACGCCTGTAACNGCTTTAATNGCTGTATTATCAAAGGCCGCGGTTCTTGGTCTGTTGATTAGATTCTTGGCTGAAGCAGGTTATAAAACAGCGGATGAGTGGCAATTACCTTTAGCGATACTCGCTGCTGCAACGATGACGATAGGGACGTTCACTGCATTAGTTCAGCAAAATATTAAGCGACTTTTTGCGTACAGTAGCATTGCGCAGGTGGGATTTGTCTTAGTCGGGTTAATTTCACTAAACGAGAATGGTATTAATGCGGTCATTTTACATTTATATNGATATGCGTTTACCAATCTTGCAGCCTTTGCGGTGATTATTTCGATGGAAACTCGATTTGGAGAACAAAAAATTGAAAGCTTCAATGGATTAGCTACTCGCTCGCCTTTCTTGGCAATGGTTATGGCCTCTGCTTTGTTTTCACTAGCGGGACTTCCAATTTTTGCAGGGTTTATTACGAAATTCTTACTGTTTACTGCGGCGGTTGAGGCTGGTCTGACCTGGCTTATGGTGATAGCTGTTATTAATAGCTTGATCTCACTTTATTACTACATTCGAATTATTAGGCATATGTATGTGGAAAAACCTGATAGCGAAGAGAGCGTATCACTTTCGGTTCTTGCGTCAGTGCCAATTTGGCTTCTATTTTTAGGCATGATTTTGATAGGTATTTACCCCCAACCATTGATGGATGTGGCAAATAGCGCAACTATGGTATTGGGGCCATTTACAAGCTGATGAGCGTTAGATGAGCTTTCAAACAAACAAATCTCGCCCATTAATAATTTCAGTTATTGGAGGCTCTGAACCTTCAGCACGCGCAGTCGATTTGGCTTACAGCGTCGGCCAAATCCTCGCACAAAAAGGAGTAGTTGTTGTGTGTGGGGGGCTGAGCGGAGTAATGGACGCAGTATGCCGAGGGGCTAAATCAAGCGGCGGGACCACTATCGGTATTTTACCGGGTAATGATGCGAAAATGTCTAATGAATTTATAGATTATCCAATAATGACGGGGATGGGGAACGCAAGAAATATTATCGTAGTTAAAACAGGTAGTGCAGTTATCGCGATAGATGGTTCCTACGGCACTTTGTCTGAAATAGGACACGCGTTGGCAGATGGGATACCAGTGATAGGATTGGAAACTTGGGAATTGCCACAGAGCGCAGACCTGCCAACTAATATCGAGCACGTATTCTCCTCAGCTGAAGCGGTTGACAAGGCGATCGAAGCTGCGTGGGTCAGAGAGAATACGAGATAGGTTTAGCTGGATTAAAGTAAAAGTTTTTAATAGGAATGGACGGTGGCAAGAATGTCCCGAATAGTAGAGATTCATGCGAGAGAGATTCTCGATTCTCGAGGGCTTCCGACAGTGGAGGCCAATATAAAATTGGAAGACGGATCGGTGGGCTGGGCGGCAGTTCCTTCGGGGGCAAGTACTGGAACGCATGAAGCATTAGAACTTAGAGATGGCGACTTGGCTCGATTCTCGTCAAAGGGAACCTTAAAAGCAGTTGCTAACGTTAATGAAATTATCGCTAAGAACCTCCTTGGACTCGACGCAAGTAACCAGCATCAGATTGATACTGCCATGTTGTCACTAGATGGAACTGCAGATAAATCGAGTTTAGGTGCTAATGCCATACTTGCTGTCTCATTAGCTAACGCTCATGCAGCTGCGACTTCAGCAAAAGCTTCATTATTCAATTACTTAGGTGCTGGAACTACCCTACCATCTCCAATGTTGAATTTATTAAATGGTGGACGACATGCTATGAATTCAACGGATTTCCAAGAATTTATGGTTATGCCTCTAAAATTCGACACATTCAGAGAAGCTTTGCGTTGTGGGGCAGAAATTTATCAAGCCCTTAAAGTTATTGTGGGTTCACGTGGCCTATCTACAAATGTTGGTGACGAAGGAGGAGTAGCACCTTCTCTGGAGACGAACGAAGCAGCAATAGAGCTATTGATTGAAGCGATAGAAAAAGCTGGATATCGACCCGGGGAGGATGTTTTTATCGCCTTGGATGTTGCTGCGAGCGAGTTTTATGAAAATGGCCAGTACGTTTTAGCAAAAGAAGGCGTAAAGCTTTCAAATTCTGAACTTATTGGATACTACGAAAACTGGATTTCGAAATACCCAATTGTAAGTATTGAAGATGGACTAACCGAAGATGATTGGGACGGCTGGGGCCTACTTACCAAGCGCCTAGGTAATCGAGTACAACTTGTAGGAGATGATTTGTTTACTACGAATACAGAGAGAATTTCCCGAGGGATAGAAGAAAATGCGGGCAATGCAGTTCTCGTAAAATTAAATCAAATTGGATCATTGACTGAAACGCTTGCTGCGATCGAGATGACCCAATCTGCAAAATGGAACGCAGTTATAAGTCACCGTTCAGGAGAGACAGAAGATACAACAATAGCAGATCTTGCAGTTGCCACATCTGCTGGGCAAATCAAGACAGGAGCACCTGCACGGAGCGAGCGCGTAGCAAAGTACAATCGATTGTTGAGAATTGAAGATGAATTGATTGGGCGTGGACAATATGCGGGGTTAGAGCCCTTTCAAGGATGGAAAGCATAAAGTCTCTTGTCCGATTGAAGGCGCCTAGGTAGCATTAGGCGGACGATTAATTAGAGTTAAGGAGGAACGTTAAGTATGAGTACAAGAGTTGGAATTAATGGTTTTGGGCGTATCGGTCGTCAAGTATTGCGGGCAACTTTAGAGCGTCATCCTAATGAACTAGAAGTGGTTGCCGTTAATGACTTAGCGTCTCCAGAAGTTAATGCCCATCTTTTCAAATATGATTCCAACTACGGGAGATTCCCTGGTACTGTCCAGACGGTCAATGGCGGAATAGAAGTAGACGGAAAGTTAATAAAATCGTTGTCTGAACGAAATCCATCAGACCTTCCCTGGAGTGATCTTGGGGTGGATATAGTTATTGAATCTACCGGTATTTTCACCCAACGGGACAAAGCAGCAGGGCATATTGAAGCTGGCGCGAAGAAAGTCATAATTTCTGCTCCTGCATCTGGAGAAGATAAGACTGTAGTATTAGGTGTAAATGCAGATCAATACGATCCTAAAGCGCACCATGTGATTTCTAATGCCTCTTGTACAACTAATTGTGTAGCCCAATTAATAAAAGTGTTGAATGATGAGTTTGGGATTGAGCATGGCCTGATGACCACTGTTCATGCTTATACGAACGATCAACAAATTCTAGATCAAGCACATTCGGATATGCGCCGTGCACGCGCAGCCGCTCAGAATATTATTCCCACTAATACAGGTGCCGCTAAAGTGGTAGGGGTAGTGATTCCTGAATTGAATGGAAAGCTTCACGGTATGGCGTTGCGCGTACCTGTTCCAACAGGCTCTATAACAGACTTTGTTGCGGATCTTGGTAAAAAAGTTACTGTAGAAGAAGTAAACTTGGCATTTAAAAGCGCGGCAGAAGGTGGGCTCAAAGGGATTTTGGAATACACAGAAGACCAAATTGTAAGTAGTGATATAAAGATGAATCCAGCTAGCTGTATTTTTGATGCAGATTCAACCATGGTTATGGAAGGGACTATGGTTAAAGTTTTAGGTTGGTATGATAACGAATGGGGCTATTCGTGCCGCACTTCAGACTTGACGGCGTTGATCGCCCAAAAAGGGTTTTAAAGCATATACATAACGTAGAAAGATATTCTTTCGCGACCTATATTTTTTCGCAGAGGTATTGCCTTGGATAGGCCTCGTTCTGTGATAAAACAGAGAAAAACCCAAATAGCGTTGGGTTTAATACTCTTACTTTCTCTTGCTTTGCGTGTACAGGGATTGGATTGGGATGGTGGGAATTTTTATCATCCTGACGAGCGTTCGATATATATGCGCGCTGAATGTATGCATATAACGTTAACCGAACGAGCAGGCTGGCAGTCTTGTCAGAATAGAGACTTTCCACTCGATGAACCTGGCTGGCCAAACTTTGGCACATTCTTCGATAAGGATGCTAGTCCTCTCAATCCGCATTGGTTTCCATTAGGGTCAATAATTATTTACCTACTTGTAGGTGCCCGTTTCGTTTTAGAGATATTCAATCAAGAAGTTAGATTGCAAGATCTAGCTATGGTTGGCCGTTTATGTGCTGCAATTGTGGATACGGTTTCAGTAGGGATGCTTTTTTATTTAGGACGTAGAGTTTTTGATCAAAAAGTAGCCTTTCTGGCTTCTGCTCTTATGGCTGTAATGGTTATAAACATTCAGGTAAGTCATTTTTATCGGCCTGAATCATTCATTATGTTGCTAGCGTTAATAGCATTTTGGTGGATGTTCAACGTTATCGAAAAGCAGCGCCTGATTGATCATCTCGTTTTAGGTATCGTAATAGGTGTCACATTTTCGTTTAGAGGTAGTAGTGTACCGATATTTGCTCCATTGGCAGTCCTTTACGGAAGTTTAATTTGGAGGGACTATCAATTTTATATGCGGTGGAGTGAGGTGCTCCGCAGGAACATACCCAAGTCTTTATTTGCATTCGCGGCAAGTATTTTGGTTTTTGCAATCTTGCAACCGTATGCATTTTTAGATTATTACAAGTATTTTGGCGATCTTGGTTGGGAAGCGGGAATTGCTCGCACTGCTGGGCTCGTTCCTTATACACTCCAGTATGTGGGTATGACCCGTACGGGCATATACGAACTTCAGCAAACGATTCTTTGGGCAATGGGAATACCATTAGGCTTACTTGCATGGCTTGGGTTAGCAGTAAGCATAATTGCTGCAGTTAAACGACCGACATTCAAATTATGGCTTTTATTGTCATGGGTTCTTTGCTTATTACTAGGGATCATTCCTTTTTTTGAAGTCAAATTTCTTAGATATGTAATTCCTGTTTTGCCAATCATGGTTTTGCTAGGAAGTTATTGGTTAGTACAACTTTTTCAAATTGCTAAAAAGAAATCTTTCCTGTTGCAGTATGTGGTTGGCATATTAGGAGCGCTTGTAGTGGTTTTGACATTACTGTATGCGCTTTCTTTTGTAGGCATATATAAGCAAAAACATCCAGCGATACAAGCTTCAGAGTGGGTTAATACAAATGCTTCCAAAGGGGATGTGATACTGACGGATAATCACTGGGATGAAGGATTTCCGAACCTCAGCAAATTTAGGATAGCCCAACTACGTATGTATGAAGCAGACTCTAATGCAAAGCTGGCGGAAATGACAGGTTTATTGGCTGGAGCTGACTACATCATGTCATATAGTAATCGCCCGTGGGGTAGCATAGCTCGATTGCCCGAGCGATATCCATACAGCAGNAATTACTATCATGCTTTGTTTTCAGGGGAGCTAGGCTACGAGCTGGTCCAAGGCTTTTCGCGATACCCTTCCGTCTTGGGTATTACTTTGAGGCATGACCCTTTTGGAAGAGCAGGAGTCCATACTCCTGCTGTGATACCTGGGCTAGAGCATTCCGGATATAGCATAGAGCTAGGTTATGCTGACGAAAATGTAGTTAATTATGATCGCCCGTTAGTTCTTATTTGGGAAAATAAATCGAAACTCAATGATGACCAGTTAAAGGCAATTTTACTGACAAATACTACGAATAAGTCGGATCGAGCAATGCTGACCTCTGATGAAAGAGCTGTTCAATATGCGGGGGGAACTTGGTCTGAGATTTTTAACGAAAAGGGATTAAATAATATCGCCCCATGGCTGATTTGGCTGATAGCAATTGAGTTAATTTACTTAGTTACCATTCCCCTCGCTATTCAGGTAATGAGATGGTTACCAGATAAAGGGATTATTTTTGCGCGACCGTTAGGGGTCTTAATTATTTCCTGGATAGTTTGGCTAGGTGCAAGTACCGGGATATGGGAATTTTCCCGTACTAGCATCATGTTAAGTTTCTTCATTTTGATGGGAGTTTCTTCAATACTAGTTTCACGGCAAGGCCTCTTAATGGTGAAACTTGCACGTAGAAATTGGAAGTATTTGCTCAAAGCAGAAATCCTTTTCCTATTTGCATTTTTCATCTTCCTAATGATTCGTGCTGCTAACCCGGATTTATGGCATCCGTGGAGAGGCGGGGAAAAGCCAATGGATTTAACTTATTTAACTGCTGTAGTTAAATCCTCAACCTTCCCACCTTACGACCCGTGGTTTTCCGGGGGATTTATTAATTATTATTATTTTGGGTTTGTCATAATCGCTAGCATGATTAGACTGACAGGCATAGTCCCCGAAGTTGCTTATAACTTAGCGATCCCTACCTTCTTTGCACTTGGTTGCACAAGTGTATTTAGTGTGGGTTATAACTTTGCTCGGGCAATTAAACAACATGGTCAATTAAGAATAACCAGAGGCTCATCGTATACAGCAGGTGTGCTGGTGATGATATTTGTGATGGGCTTAGGCAATTTAGATGGTATTGCTCAAGTCGCTCAAGGTTTTTTTAGATTCCTTAACGGTCAGGAATTTGGCTCATTTGATTATTGGAGGAGTAGTCGAATGATGCCTGGGGAAATAGCGATTACAGAGTTTCCGTTCTGGACTTTTTTGTTTGCAGATCTGCACGCGCATTTGATTTCTATACCAGTACAAATATTGGTAATTGGTATGTGTTTGAACATTATCCTTTCTTCTTACTCGAAGGTAAACTGGATTCGATTTTTGCCTTCTATCGGGATGCTCGCATTTGTTTTTGGAAGCCTAGCCGCGATTAATACATGGGATGTACCCACGTATGGAATAATTGTAATTGGCGTAATTATTTCCTTTTCGTACTTGATAAGAGTCCCGCAAAGTAAAGGAATCTTCTTAAAGTTAAGCATTATTGGATCGCTTGGGGTTTTATCCTTCGCATATTTATTGTGGCTGCCATTTCACTTATCGTACGAAGCTCCTTTTTCGGGATTGAGGATAAGTCAATGGCGAACAGAGGTTTGGCAGTACTGGGCAATACATGGTCTCCTTTTATTGAGTTTAATTTCATGGATCTGCGTTCAATTTGTTAAACGTTTCCATTTACGCAAAGAGAAGTATTTTCTCGGTATCGCCATGTTGTTTTTATGCATATGCGGACTAAGCATTAGCATTTATCACGAATGGGTAAATGCCTTTATTCTAATTATTGTGGAGGGTAGTCTGGTAGCCTTGATATTTTCCTGGCTTAGAGAGAGGGATAAGCAAGAAACACCTTTGTATGTATTCCTAGCGCTACTAGCACTGGTGGGGCTAGGAATTGGTATTGGCGTGGATTTCGTGACTGCAGAAAATGACATTGACAGAATGAATACCGTTTTTAAATTTTATCTGAATGCTTGGATATTGTTAGGCATCACTGGCTGTTTAGGATTTTGGACGTTATGGGCAAGCGGGGNATTAACTAGTAAAAGGACAAAATTAGTAATGATGTATAAGCGCTTTGGCTTAGGATTTTTAATTTTGTTATTTGTGGGCTCTTTGATTTTTCCAGTTATGGGAACATACGCGCGCATCCAAGATAGGTTTAATCCGAGTATAGGATACTCCTTAGATGGTCGTGCTTATCAATTACATTCATTTTATGGGGATCCGGGTCCTACTAGTANTGAAAAGGATGATCGCACGTATGCTTTGAAGGCTGATTATGCTGCAATTGAATACATTCGTGCGAATGTTGAAGGATCCCCTGTTTTTCTTGAAGGAGTTACGGAACATGCCTATCGCTGGTACCCTCGTGTAGCAAAATATGCCGGAATGCCTGTGGTTTTGGGGTGGAATTGGCACCAGATTCAACAGAGAGGAGCAGGAGGAAAGNAGCCTAATTCCGTGCACCAAAGGCAATTCGATGTTTATACAATGTATGAATCAGAGAATCTGTCGAGAGTTGCCCAATTATTGAAGAAATATGAAGTGGAGTACGTATATGTTGGACCAACAGAACGTACGTACTTTAATGAANGCGGGCTTGAAAAATTTTCCAGAATGCAGGACCTTAGTATATTTTATGAAAACTCAGAAGTTACGATATATAAAGTACAGTAGAAACATAATATCTTACGCATAGTAAGATTGATGCATTTCTAAATCAATGCTAGCCTAAGATGACTTCATGGAGAAAACATGGATAGTTTCATTGACAATATTCCTGAATTTTTAATTAGCGCATATTTAATTATGGGTATATTTGTTTCGCTTGCACTGTTTGTTCTTGTTTTGGTTATTGGTATGACAGCGCTCAGGGTAATCAAATCAATAGCACGTATCGTTGAAAATATAGAACGTACATCTGATCTCGCTATCAATCGTATCATCGAACCCCTTCAGGAAGGTTTTTCGTTTAAGAATATTGCAGGCAACGCCACTAGCCTTCTCGCGAATTTTTTTACCGGTGTTGTAAGCAATGCTGGCAACAAGCAAAAGGATAAACCTGAGGAAGAGAAGAAATCCTCAGGGAGGAAAAAACAAAAATGGGGTTAAGCCATTCTTGGATAAGAACCAAAAATTTTCATAAGTGAGGCTTGCTCTGAAATAGTAGTGAGCAGCTTTGCTATTTCTTCGTTTTCTCTGTGACCTTCAAAATCCATGAGGAAATAATATTTCCCAAGCCCTAGTCTGGTGGGTCGGGATTCGATTTTAGTTAGATTGATTCCGCGATCTGCAAATTCATTTAATACAAAAGACAATTGCCCTGCACGATCTTCAGAAAATGAAATAGCGATGGAAGTCAAATCATTACCACTTTGAGGGCTATCAGTTTTGGCTAGGGTTACAAATCTTGTGTAATTATTATTGTCATCCTGGATTCCTTGCTTAAGTACAGTCGCTCCGTATAATTCGGCAGCGCGGATCGGGGCAATTGCTCCGGAGGGGGTGTCTGAGCTAAGTACTTGCTGGACTGCGCCTGCGGTACTTAGAGCAGCAGCAAGTTCTATATGGCCTAAAGTTGACAAATATTGCCGGCATTGCGCTAATGCTTGAGGGTGGGAATAAATTATTTGAATTTCCTTAATAGTTGTACCTGGCTTGGCCATTAATGTGTGCTCGATTTGCAAGGCAAATTCGCCTCGTATATGTAAACCTTCTTGATGTAAAAGAGCATCAAGGGTGTCAGTTACTGCTCCCTGAAGGCTGTTTTCAATGGGACATACAGCTAAATCCACTTCGTTTTTGAGTACCGCTTTAGCGGTATCGGGAATAGACGAGTAAGGCTTTAGTGTGGCTAAGGGGTAGCAATTTATTGCAGCTTGCTCGGTGAACGTTCCGGGAGGACCTAAATATGCTACTTTAAGAGAATGTAGATTGCTGTCTTTAGTTTCCAAAGCGTTCGAGAGTATCCTCAGGTCCAGCAATTATAAGTTCATCCCCTGCTTGAAGCACTTCATTTTCAGAAGGACTTAAGATAGGAAGAGTTCCCCTANTTATTGCAACAACAGTGGTTTCATTTTTATCAGGGGTAGTAGTACTTAACTCTGCATCTTTTAGTGTGAGTCCAACCATTTTAGGAGTAATACTTACTTTGCTNAATCCAAAATTATCATTAAGTTCCATATATTCTAATACTTCACGCTGAAAAAGGCTGTGAGCTGTTCTTAATCCTGTTTCTTGTTCAGGGTAGACAACACGGTCAGCACCAACTGCCTGAAGGGTTTTACCATGCAACTCGCTAGTAGCGCGGGCTACTACTTCTGGGACTTCAAATGTTCGCTTTAGTAAAACCGTGGTCAAGACACTATTTTGTATATCTCCGATTGCAACTACAGCGGTATCGAAATTTTGGATGCCGACTTCTTCGAGGAATTGCATGCTGGTGGAATCACCAGTTACAGAATAAGTAACTAGCCCCATCATTTCCTGTGTCAGAGATTCGACATGATCTATTGCAAGAACGTCATGTCCAATTCGATAAAGTTCGAGGGCGAGACTTGTTCCAAATCTTCCCATTCCGATAACAGCTACTTGATGTGACATATCAACACCATTTACCCAATTCTAACTCGTTCTTCCGCATACCGATATACAGGTTTCTTTTCCCTAAATGCCAACCCTAAGATAATAGTTAAAGGACCTAGACGGCCAATAAGCATTGCAAGTGACAACGTTAATTTGCCTGAATCTGATAAATCCGAAGTAATACCTTTAGATAGGCCTACTGTCCCAAACGCTGAAATAGCTTCAAACATAACGTCCTTAAAAGAGAAAAGACCTGAGTCTAATTTCTGCAATTCAGTATAAGTAAGCACTAATACAAAGAAAATGACTCCTATTGCCGCTAGAATAAGTAAAGCTAGTGCTCGAGCAACTTGAGAGTAAGGTATCTCTCTTCGCATGACTTCGATATTAGCTCTTCCTCGTATTGCGGCTAGCGCGGCGATTGAAAGAACCATAGCAGTATTAATTTTTATGCCACCAGCTACAGAGCCAGACGCACCTCCTACAAACATTAAAAGCATGAATACGAAATCAGTGCCTGCTCGAGAGTTCGTGAAGTCTATAGTACTGAATCCGGCAGTCCTCGAGGTAAAAGCCTGAAAAAATGAATTAGTGATTTTATCAATTAATGTAAGGTTTCCTAATGTTTCTGGATTTGAGAATTCAAAGAGTATGATGGCGACTATGCCTATAAACCAAACCCCTACGGTGCCAATGACTACGAATTTTGTATCTAGGGTCCATCTCCTAAAACCTTGTCGCCGTGCGAGTTCATTGACTACTGGGAAACTAAGTGAACCCAAAATAATACTTACTCCTACGATTAGGAGTAAAAAAGGATCGGATTCAAAGGATTGAAGGCTAGAGGATTGAGGGAAAATAGTAAATCCAGCATTATTGAATGCGGAGATGGAATGGAAAAAACTTTGCCATAAGGCTTCTTCCACTGGAAAGGATACAAGGAGTCGGAAAAATAGCAAAAGAAAGGTGATAAATTGAACGGCAACCGCAAAGCTTACGATTATAAATCCTAAGCGAATAGCACCCCCAAGAGCGACGGCACCACCTAGGGTTTCGCGTATAAGTAATCTCTGAGTTAATGAAATGCGACGTCCAATTGCTACAAGCATCAGCAATCCGGCACTCATTATTCCCAATCCACCCAAAAACATTAGAACAGTTATCACAAACTGACCAAATGATGTCCAGTACGTGTTAGTGGAAACAACAACTAAGCCAGTGACACATACAGCGGAAGTTGCTGTAAACAGCGCATTGATGATAGACACTTGCTCTTCTTGTGTCGTAGAAATTGGGAGACTTAGTAGGAGAGTACCCAATAGAATTAAAGTAACGAAAGAAAGAGAGAATGAGACCAATGCAGAAAATTGAGCTGGTAACCCTGATCTGCGCCGGCTTGTCTGTAAAATGGTCCTAGAATTATTTGGAGGCAAAGTACACTCTTTCTAGTTTATTTTATTGAAGGCCAGTATTTCAAAAGAGTCAACAATAAAGGCATTCCAATTCTGGCCTATTAACTTGCAAGGATTTTATTTTTGATGGACGAATTGAGTAGATACGGTTTATTTGGAATAGTAGGTAATACGCCTATAGTTGAATTAAGGAATATATCCCCTAATCCTAAGGTGCGTATTTTTGCGAAGCTAGAAGGCCAAAATCCTAGCGGCAGTATAAAAGATCGGATTGTTCTTGCAATGATGGAAGAAGCTGAAAAACAGGGTTTTTTGCGGGAAGGAGATACCATTGTCGAAGCAAGTACCGGGAATACGGCTATAGCGGTTTCTGCTCTTGCACCAAGACGAGGGTACAAAGTGCATGTGATTCTTCCTCGTGGGATAGTTCCCAGTATTGTAGACATATTAGCCTTGTATGGATCAGAAATAGAATGGGTTGATCCTAAGGCGGGTATGGGAGGAGCTCTAGATCGTGCTCAAGAATTGATCCTAAAGCCAAGGCACTATGCACTTGGCCAATTTACGAATAGTACGAACGTTCAATGCCATTATCAAACTACAGGCACAGAAATTGTAAATCAAATGGGAAACCTGGACGTATTTATAGCGGGGATAGGGACNGGCGGTACCATCATGGGTGTAGGCAGAAGACTTCGAGAGAATTGGCCTGACATTAAGATCATAGGAGTGGAACCTCGGTTAGGCGAAAAATTACAAGGACTTCGAAGCTTGTCTGAAGGTTTTATTCCTCCATTACTGGACTTAAATTTTTTAAATGGAAGATTTATGGTTGATAGTGCCGACGCTATATCCACAGTAAAGAAAATCATCGCTTCGGAAGGAATTTTTTCAGGAATTTCGTGCGGTGCGACTCTTCATACCGCTCTTCGAGTAGCAGAAACTATGCAACAAGGGAATATTTTNACAATGTTTTCAGATGGCGCATGGAAATATTTACCGTCGAAGCCATGGGACGCAGCGGAGGCAAAGGATGCAGAATTAGATGAAGTTCATTGGTGGTGAAGAATAGACCTACTTTAAAACTTCTTCCAACGCGCGTCTTGTAAATACCGCAGACATATCTCTTTTATACCACGCTGAGCCACGAGGATCATCAGTGGGATCAACAATGGCAGTTACAGTCTGAGATATTTCTTTAAGTTTTTCGTGCGTAAGGCTTGACTTCTGCATGCCAATTAGCGCTTCTTCTAGTGCATTTGCACGAATCGCTGTTGGCGCAACAGCACCTAAGGCGACCCTGACATCAGCGACTTTCCCATCAGTAATTTTACCAATTGCAGCAACCGATACAGTCGCATAATCATCTTCTGTTCGGGGTAAATATTTGATGTAAGTCCAATTAGTTCCTTCAGGTTGTACAGGTATATGCAACGCAGTAATGATTTCTTCGGGCTCTAGGCTGGTTTCGTAGTAGTCGGTATAGACTTCGTGTATAGGTAAGGTGCGCGAACCATTAGAGGAAGTCGCAGTAATACTTGCGTTTAGGATTAGCAATGAGGACGGAGGATCCATTGCGGGGTCGGCTTGCGCTATTCCCCCTCCTACAGTTGCCACGTTTCTAACTCGGACAGTAGCTACACGTTTGTAAGCCTCTGCAAGGATAGGGGTGTGCTTTTGTACTAAAGCAGATAACTCCATTTCTCGTTGTGTCACTAGTCCTCCAATGTTGAGATGTCCATCAGTAAGGTCTATGGAATTTAACCCAGGTATTCTGTGGAGACTAATGATATGAGAGGGTGCAATTAAGGATTGTTTTAACAGAGTGGTCAAGGAGGTACCACCCGCTAATATTTTAGAATCATCACTATGCTCAGAAAGCAGATCGAGTGCTTCTTTTAATGAGGATGGCGCGTGGAAATGAAAATCGTGCATTTTATTTTGCCTCCGCTGCAGCTTGGATGGACTCAATGATTTGGTAGTACCCTGTACATCTACACAGGTTACCCATCATCCATTCCTTAATTTCGGATTCATTTGGATGAGGATTGTGTTCAAGGAGTGCCTTTGCAGCCATAATTTGGCCGGGAGTACAAGCTCCACATTGGAAGCCTCCGTGATTGATGAAAGCCTCTTGAATAGGATGGAGGTTTTCTCCATCCGCGACACCTTCAATTGTGGTGATCGTCGCACCATCAGCTTTAACAGCAAGTGTTATACAAGATGCAGTTATTTTCCCGTCCATTTCAATGGTACAGGCTCCGCATACGCCTACACTGCAGGCTTCTTTTGTACCTGTAAGCCCAATGTCATATCGAATAAAGTCTACAAGAGTACGATATGTGGGAATTTCTTTTGTGTATTGGGTTCCATTTATGTTTACGGTGACAGACTGCTTAATTGGTGTTGTCGTCATGAGAGTGCACCTTTTCTATAATTTACTGCTTACAATTCGATGCTATCGTAATCAAACGCGATAGCCAAGAGAAGATTAGTAATTCCTTAGCATTTCTTCCAAAGAAAATGTCATAACAGCGTTAATCGATAGTCTCACTGAGCTATTGTAAGGTTATTAAATTTTCNTGCGAACACCAATTAATTCGGCNTGTACAAGGAGTCGTTTTTCGTAAGTCAAACGAGGGAAGCAAGTTACGAGAACCACTTCAGCATTGNTTGAGTTAGTTAGCTGTAAATCCGATTCCTTTATCAATGAGGTTTTATAGGCAGAATATAAATATTCATACCGATCCGTAACTAACACAATATGTACGTCATCACCAGTTTTTAACATTTCGGCTATTTGGGGTAATTTTGAGAAAACGTTGCCTTCCCCTCCTATAGGATTATCCAAATGGCCAAAGTACCATCCACTTCCACGCGAGCCAGGATTTGGGGTTGCAGGTATATGGCCAACAGTAAATTTAGGGGTTTCATATTCAAGGCTTTGTCCGAGATTGGCTAACTCCAGTTCTATTACTTCAGCAGCAAGACTAAGTTCGGGAATTTGAAGAAATAGTGCTCGTCCTTCTGATCCATGAATAACCGGTTGAGTCTTACTATTTAATGGTGCAAAAGGATCGCCAGATAATTGAGGGAGAGGAAACGTTTCTCTGGGATTGGCCCANTGTCTTACAGGTAAATGATGACCTGGATAGAGACTATTAGAACCATTGGCACTTGCTGGCGGCAGCATTAAGTTAGGGGTTGTAGATATAGTAATATCTTTTTCGTCAGGGGAAGAAAGATATAAATATAGTGCGAATCCCCCAGGTAAGGTAAANAATATAAAGCCTGCTACGAATAGCAAGGAACCTATTTGTTGAGTTAATTGTTTCGGCATGGTGTTTTAAAACTGACAGATTTTCCTTTACATGCTCTAAAAGATTACCTTGTATATAAAGTCTGTGTACAATATGTATCCCCGGGAAGGGCGGTTAGCTCAGTTGGTTAGAGCGTCGCGTTGACATCGCGGAGGCCAGAGGTTCGAGTCCTCTACCGCCCACCATTTTTTATGCATGAGAATCATACCGATGAGAGTACTAACAGCAATTGGATTATGTTTATTAATTTGTTCCGCATGCACATCTGACCAACAAACTAGTATTCGTTATAGCGGTATATTGGCGGCTTCGGAGTTTTTGCCTGGGAATAATCGCATTCCATTTGGCATGGTCTCTAAAGATGGAGTATTTCTGGAAGATGCCGATTTAATGGTAAGAATTGCTAAATTAAATGGAGATGAATGGCAGATCACGCAAAAAGCTATCCCTAGATGGGAGGTGATTGAAGGAGTAACCCCACATACTCATCCTGATGGGGAATTACATTTGCATTTGGATTTTCACGGCATCTACATCCTAGAAAACGTGTTCTTTGATACGCCGGGCATATGGTCGTTACAGTTTGTTGCATTAGATGGAACCCCAACTGAAGAAGCAGTATTCCGTGTTAAGGAGGTTGGAGTAGCCCCGGAGATTGGGGAACAGGCCATACCAATTAATAATTTAACAATACACAATGCTGATACTTTTGAGGATATATCTAGTCGTGCAGGAGGGAATGATGGGATGCATGACTACTCAGTTGCTGAAGCATTAAGGATCAAAGAACCGTTTGTAGTATTTTTTGCATCACCCGAGTTTTGCGTAACTGCGATGTGTGGCCCTGTGACAGATACTTTGGCGAGAGCTAAAGAAACGCTTAAGAATGATGTTATTTTTATCCACATAGAACCCTGGAATCTCGAGATAGCACGTAATGAAGGGAGATTGGTTAAAAGTAAAGCTATGGAACTTTGGCAGTTACCCAGTGAACCTTGGACATTTATCGTTGATAAGCATGGTGTCATACAAAGTCGATTTGAAGGACTTGTGACAGTAACAGAGGTTTTAAATGCCGTGGTACCACTTTTAGAGGGTTATACCAATTAACCGTCCTATAAAAAATGCTACAGCTACTCCAGTTCCAGCAAGAGCTATCATTTCTGCCCCATTGATAAACGCATTACCTTTACTAAGTACTGCCCGCCAACTTCCAATCCCAAAGAGAGCAGCTCCAGTAAAAAAGAACGATGTAATCAAAGCATATTGCCCATTTAGGAAAAGATAAGGAATTACGGGGAAAGATGCTGCTAGGGCAAAGGCGATTCCGATTATAAGAGCGGAAAAAATAGGCCGAGGGGGATGATCAGGGAACCCTAATTCTTCGGTCATCATAATTTTTATCCAACGTTCGTGATCCTTAGTGATAGCATTGACTACTTCAGTTAAGAGCGGCTCTTCAATACCTTTTTCTGAAAAAATCTTCTTAGTTTCATCGATTTCTTTATCGCGTAAGTGCTCAATTTCCCATCGTTCTCGTGCTTCTTCTGAAGAACGAAAATCTCGTTCACTTTTAGTAGATACATAGGCGCCCAGACCCATAGATATGGATCCCGCAACAAGGCCGGCGACACCTCCAAGAATAATGATTTTGGGATCCGAGGTTCCTCCAGCAATTCCAGCAACAAGCGCGACATTGGAGACAAGGCCATCATTTGCTCCAAAAACAATCTCTCTTAAAGCCGCTCCTTCGTCAGGATGATCCTCNTCGTGATCGTGCCTTCTAGATACCCACGGCCGAATGATTCTTCGGACTCTACGTACTCCAGTATTCCAAAGTGAATAATCGTTCATTAAAAATATAGCCCAGCTTGAGGAAGTAATAAAATATCTTCAAGTACTTGCTTTTCGGAGACAGTCATTGCGTTAAATATACTATTAGCAACTTCTTCGGAGGTTAACATTTCCTCGCTAGGCAAAGGAGTAGATAAGCCTTCCCAAATTGGAGTGTCCACAGGGCCACAATAAACGTTAATCACTTTAATTCCGTTTCGCCTAACCTCAGTGGTCAAGGCACGCGCAAATCCTGTTACAGCATGCTTTGTCGCTGCATAGCCGGTCATGTTTGCATAGCCTCGGTGGGCTGCAACTGANGAGAGAATGACGATATACCCGGATTTTCTTTCTAGCATCCTCGGCAGTACAGCTCGTGTTGCAAAGATAGTTCCATTAACATTGGTTTCCCATAAGTTCATCCATGTGTCGTTGTCTAACTCAAGCAAAGAGGCAACGGCGAAAACACCAGCAGAGTTGACGAGAATATCGATGGGCCCTAATTTTTCTTCTGCGCTAGCTACCATGGATTCAATAGATTTACTATCACGGACATCACATTCAATTGGAACCCACATATCTGGAGGCAGGTTAATGGCAGCTTTTCGGAGCCTTGATTCACTTCGACCTACTAACGCTACCTTGACGCCTGCTTCTATAAATTTTGATGCCATTGCTTGGCCGATACCNCTAGAACCTCCAGTAACAATCGCTACTTTACCGTTAAGTGAAAATTTTTCAGATGACATTAATATTACCTCTAATGGACAGGATATATAAATCTGTTGTTGTTGGTTTCATCTAGCGTAATATTCCACAGTAGTTTGGGTAACTTGGGTTCCAAGCGTTCCCAGATTTTTTGTGCCATATTTTCTCCGGTGGGNACATGTTCAAAGTAGTCTGCGACATCAAGGTTTAAATATTTATGATCGTAAATATGTATTACCTCGCTAAGGACAATGGAATCTAAAGACTCAAGTGGGAAGGTAAACCCAGTATATGGGTCAATCGGATTTTTAAGCGTTACCGTCAATCGATAATTGTGCCCATGCCCATTTGGGTTAGCGCATTTCCCAAAAATTTGCACATTTTCCTCTTGTGACAGACTGTCAGTATAAAGACGATGTGAAGCNCTGAAGTTATAGCGCTTGGATAAGTAAGTGATAGGAGTAGTCAACTATGCTCCCCATAGTAATCTACGAATAAGTCATCAGTTTCATATAGACGTAAATGATGTAATTTAGCATCAAGCAATTGAGTACTAATCAGATCCCAGAGTACTGTAACGAGGTTTTCTGTAGTAGGTATTCGATCAGTGAAATAAGAAGTATCAAGATTCAAATTCTTATGGTCGAACTCTTCTAGTACCTTGTCCACGATCAGCTTTAGATCTACTAAATTAATCACCATGCCTGTGGTGGGGTTTGGTCTATCAGCAACGGAAACTTCAAGCACATAATTATGGCCATGCCCATTTGGCAATGCGCATAGTCCAAATATTTCTGTGTTTTTTGCCGGGCTCCATTCGTTCCTGTAATAACGATGGGAAGCTGAGAATTCGAACCTTCTGGTAATTGTTACGTAATTCATTTCAACTCGATACTAAGAATGGATTAATTTTATCACTACGGATATCTTTATGGCTTAAACCAAACTTTTGTATAAGGATTCGTATTGATNAACCANCCGAGTATATGAAAATTTTTGTTTAATATGATCACGAATTTTCCCCCTGTCCAGAGTATGAAGTTTGTTAATGGCCTCGAGTGCTTCTAGCTGAGAATTTACGACGAATCCAGTTAGGTCAGACTCTATTAGCTCAGGTACCGATCCCTTGGGGTAGGCTATCACAGGAGTACCGGTAGCCATTGCTTCTATAAGAACTAACCCGAACGGCTCTTCCCATTGGATGGGAAATATGAATGCTTTTGCTTTAGAAACGATTTCTAATACTCTGGAATTAGGTAGTTCGGAATAATGGACTATTTGAGCACCATCGATATGAGGTAGTACCTTTTCTTCATAGAAAGATTTGCTCCATGGGATGTAGGAGCTAATAGGGCCGATTAAAATTAATTTTGACTTAGATTTTTTTGCAATTTCAATAGCTTCAATTATTCCTTTTGAAGGGACCATCCTTGCAACAAGAACAAGGTAATCGTCAGGAGCATCAAGAAACGGTATTGTATCGATGTTCAACCCGTTGTGAATAACAGGAAGACCCGGGTCGCCCAATAGTTCGGCTTGGCGGCGACTGACGCATACAGGAAACAATGAGGGGAAGTTAGTTCGGTAATATTGATGTAATTCGGGTTCAATGTAATGGTAAGTGAGGACTGTTGGAGTATTAGTAAACCTCGAAAAATAAGGAGCTAGCACAGGCCAGTGTGCGTGAATTACGTCATACTCTCCGGCTGCTAGGTAAAGCTCAAAAGNGTTCCTAGTTTCTAATTCTTTCTCTAAGTACCTGGTTAACGTATTTTGATCTAAAGTGGCTTCATTCGTAACGGCATGTAAAATTCCCTGGGTTTTAGAATCCCCAGAGGCGTATAAATGTACATTGTGTCCCCGTTTGTGAAGCTCTTCAGTAACGAGACTTACAATCATTTCAGTTCCTCCGTGCGTTGGTGGAGGAACTGGTATATAGATGCTGGTTATTTGAGCAATATTCATCACGATAAGGATACAATTTTATTCCAAAGATTTGGTTTCTCTAAGCTGTAGACGCTGCTAGAATCTTCGCACTCGTTATTTTTGGAGGACTGCCATGTCGGAGAGAACTCGTCAACCAGTAGAAAGAAATCTCGCTATGGAATTAGTCAGAGTTACGGAGTCGGCTGCAATGTCTGCGGCGAGGTATATGGGATTAGGCGATAAAGAGCTGGTAGATCAGGCTGCAGTGGACGCAATGCGCCACACTCTCGATGGGATCAGGATGGACGGTGTANTAGTAATAGGAGAGGGCGAAAAGGATGAGGCGCCTATGCTTTATNTAGGTGAACAGATTGGAGATGGATCTGATCCTAAAGTAGATATTGCAGTCGATCCTATAGACGGTACTACTCTTTTATCTAAAGGNCTACCTGGAGCAATAGCAGTCATAGCAATGGCGAATCAAGGCTCAATGAAAGTTCCGGGCAGTATTTTTTATATGGATAAAATCGCGGTCGGGCCTGAAGCAAAGGATGCAATAGATATTACGGCTCCTGTTAAGGACAATTTGCAGAATGTTGCAAAAGCATTGGGCAGAAATATTTCTGAAGTTACAGTAGTGATCTTGGATCGTCCTCGCCATTCAGAATTACTCCAGGATGTCAGAAAGACTGGTGCAAGAGTGAAGTTGATATCAGATGGTGATGTTGCGGCAGGGATTCAAGCTTCATTACCGGAGAGTGGGGTAGATGTCTTAATGGGTATCGGTGGAAGCCCCGAGGGTGTACTAACTGCAGCGGCCATTAGGTGCATCGGGGGTGCTATTCAATGTAAGCCTTGGCCTCGTGATGACGGAGAGAAGAAAAAAGCTCTCGACGAAGGTGTTGATATTGATCATATTTATGATGCCTTTGAAATGGTTGGTGGGGACGATGTATTTTTTGCGGCTACGGGAGCAAGTACTGGAGAAATGCTCAAAGGAGTTCATTTCTTTGGGGGCGGTGCTACTACGCAGTCACTGGTAATGCGCTCTCGTTCAGGCACTGTCAGATGGATAGATTCAATTCATAATTTGAAGCAGCTGGACAAGATTAGGTTTGATTAGTGATGACCGCTATAGGAACTCCTTTATCAGAAAATGCTACCAAAATACTTCTATTAGGTTCAGGTGAATTAGGAAAAGAAGTTGTAATTGAAGCACAGCGTTTAGGAATTGAAGTCATTGCCGTTGATCGATATCCAAATGCACCTGCTATGCAAGTAGCGCATCGAAGCTATGTGATTTCAATGCTTGAGGGCTCTTTGATTAGAGAGATAGTTGAAAAAGAAAAGCCTTCATTGATTGTCCCTGAAATAGAGGCTATTGATACCGGAACTTTGGTTCTGCTAGAAAAAGAAGGTTGGAACATTATTCCCACTGCTCGTGCTACTCAATTAACGATGAATCGACAAGGCATAAGAGAAATAGCCGCAGAGAAATTGGGATTACCGACATCTCCTTATAAATTTGCTACCAGCCACCAGGAATTGGTGCAGGCGTTAGAGCTGATTGGATTTCCTTCTATAGTTAAGCCGGTAATGAGTTCTTCGGGTCGTGGNCAAAGTGTCGTCAATNCATACGAAGAATCACTTAAGGCCTGGGAGTACGCGATTAATAATGCACGAGGGGATGACCCACGTGTAATAGTCGAAGGGTTTATTGCATTTGATTATGAAATCACGCTGTTAACGATTAGACACTTACAAGGGACTTCTTTTTGCGAGCCTATAGGCCACGTCCAAATTAATGGCGATTATCAAGAATCATGGCAGCCACACCCTATGGATGTGGCTGTTTACAAAAAAGCAATGGAAATAGCTCTAGCTATAACTAGCGAATTAGGCGGATTTGGAGTTTTTGGAGTCGAATTATTTATAAAGGGCGAAGATGTTTATTTCAGTGAAGTATCTCCACGTCCTCATGATACTGGAATGGTGACTTTAATTTCGCAAAACTTATCGGAATTTGCCTTACATGTTCGTGCAATTTTAGGTTTACCTATTTCGAGCATTACACAATTGGGCCCATCTGCATCATTTGCGATATTAGGAGAAGGAGATTCAAATACGATTAGCTTCGGGCAACTTACTGATGCCCTTGCCTTGCCCGATACTTCTATACGATTATTCGGGAAACCAGAAATACACGGGCATAGGAGGCTTGGGGTTGCGCTTGCTCTAGGCGAGTCGATTGAGGAGGCCAGAGAAAAAGCTCGGTATGTAAAAGATAACCTAGAAATTATGATTAATTAGCTTTTGCTAATTCTTCTTCCATTGCCAAAGAGTATTTTCCTTGGCGCGCGGCACTTGTTAATGTACAGCGCTGAATAAAAGCATTTTGAGCAGAAACGACATTTTCTTTTTTACCAAGCCAAGTTGTAAGTGGCAATGCTTGTAAGCCACGACCAAAAGAATAGCTTAATTCCCATGGCGCGTTATTTTGTTGACCGAGAAGAGCGATTTGATGCATATTTAATGTCGCCTCATCGTCAGGTTGGCCACCAGATAGGAATACAATTCCAGGAACCGAAGAAGGGACTGCTGCATCAAAGGTTTGGATAGTTCTTATAGCAACTTCCTCTGCTGAAGCACGGTTAGAGTTTTTGGAACCGGAAGTAACCATATTAGGCTTAAGTAAGGTTCCTTCAAGAGATACATTAAACAGGNTTAAGGCGTTGTATACGGTTATCAGCGTTCTGGTGGTTACTTCTTGGTCTACATCTATTGAGTGATCACCGTCGATCAGTACTTCAGGTTCCACGATTGGTACTAAACCAGCTTCTTGGCTAAGCGATGCGTACCTTGCAAGTGCATGTGCATTTGCTTGGATACAGGTTTCAGTTGGGATGCCATTTCCTATCGTGATGACAGCGCGCCATTTTGCAAATCTTGCACCTATTTGGTAGTACTCTTCAAGTCGACTGCGAAGTCCATCTAGTCCCTCAGTTACTAACTCTCCGGGGCAACCAGAGAGAGGCATTGCTCCCGTATCAACTTTGATGCCAGGGATAATACCCTTATCTTGGAGTACGGCTACTAGTGGCGTTCCATCTTCGCCATTTTGCCGCAAGGTTTCGTCGTATAGGATGATGCCACTGATGAAATTTTCGATTCCTTCAGAGCGAAAAAGCATTTCACGGTAATTTCTTCGATTGCTTTCAGTACTTTCCACTCCAATGCTGTCAAAACGGCGTTTAATTGTCCCTGAACTTTCGTCAGCCGCGAGTATGCCTTTTGCTGGNGCGACTAAAGACTTAGCTATCTGTGATAATCCGTTTATGTTTGACATGATTCACCTGAATTTTTGGGTACAGTTCGGGTATCATACCTTGCAGATTTAATCATGGCTACACCATTGCATACTAGATTGAATCAACTCGAATAATACTGTTGAGGAAAAAATTATGGATAGTTTGATTGTCGCCATTCCAGTGTTTCTTGCAAGCGCTATTGTTGTTGTCCTTGCGGGTATTGCTTTAGCCAAATACGGTGATGATTTGGCAGTTGTAACTGGCTGGGGAGCGCTTTGGGTGGGGACTATCCTTGTCAGTGTAGCCACGTCTCTTCCCGAGTTAATTACCAATATATCCGCAGTTATATTAGTTAATCCTCCTGCTCCAGGCTTAGCACTTGGGAACGTCTTTGGTGCGGATATGATCAATATCTTTACTATTTCATTGGTCGCGTTGTCTTTTGGGATAGGGAATATTTTTGGGAATCAGACTAGAGATACTCAGACACTGATCGTGGCTGCGATTGTACTAGGTATTATTTCAATAAGTTTTGGGTTCCTAGGAGATTGGGGATTAGGTCCTACAAGTGTTGGGGCTATTGTCATAACTGGCGCATATTTCTTGGGCATGAAGCTTGTATATGATGCTGGCAGGGGTAACGAAGAGGACGAATTAGGCGTCGATTCTTCTGATAAAAGCAAAATGAGAGCATGGATTGGATTTGGTGCCGCGGGTTTTGTCGTGCTAATTGCTGCTCCGCTTCTAGCTTTAAGNNCAGATGGTATCGCTGAGGCAAGCGGGTTAGGACGTAGTTTTATTGGAGTGTTGTTGGTTTCGATCGTTACTACCCTTCCTGAAGCCTCTGTAACAGTTGCTGCTGCGTTGCGTAAATCGTATGCACTCGTAATTGGTAATATTTACGGAAGTTGTGCGTTTAATTTATTTGTAATACCCATAGCAGGGTTGTTCTATACAGGAGGTCCAATTCTTCATGAAATGGATAATTCTCACTTTGTTGCTGCTGGGTCTGCTATAGCATTGATGACTGCAGGATTTTTGATAGTGATGAGTTTTAAGATTAAGAGTATTGCGTGGTTGAAGTATTTGACCTTTGCAATACCACCAGCATATATAGGATCGCTTGCCCTAGTTTATAACCTCTCATCAGTTTAAATGAATATGATTATAAATTAATCAGAAGGGTAGAGTTTTTCCTTTTGCATCTGTAGTTGTGTTTCTGCGCGTACCGCAGAGTAAAGAGCAAGCAATAATGCCGTTGCAATAATGAATGATCCGGGGATCCACATTATTAATCCACCTATTTGCTGATCTTCAAGCGGACTGATTCCATAGGCAGGTACAGTGTTACTGTATGTGCTGTACCAGGGCATTGGTGCGAAAGTAAGGAATGAGCCAAGTACAAAGCCAGGGACAATAGTAATGAAGATATATGGGACCTTTGCTAACTTGGATAGATTCGATTTTAAAGGGTATGGATCGATAATATTCCACCACCATACATAAGCACCCGCGAGGAAGAATAAATGCTCTAGAAAATGAATCACATCATTTTCTATTGCCGCTTCAAAAGCAAAAGGGAAATGCCATAAGGCTAAGGATCCTATGAATAAAGGCCAAGATATGAGTGGTTTGAAAAATAATTTTAAAATGAAACGAATGGATAAAGATGTGGCTATAGGTGAAAGTGCTTGCTTGCGTAAGGTTCTGGGAATTCCTCTTAGGATTGGAACTAAAGGCGCTCCAATTTGGATTGCAGGAACAGAAAAGAAGATTAGGATCATATGTTGAATCATATGGACAAGGAATAATTGACCCGATAAGTAATCGATAGGGCTAACAAGTGCCAAAAATAATGATATTAGACCTAAATAGAAAGCTGTAATTCTTCCAAAATGATGAGACCGAGAAGTCTCTTTAAGTGATTGAAGCCCTCGGGCATAGAGTATGCCTATTAAAGGTATCCCGATTAAAGCGACAGGGTCAGTGCTCCACCTGAGCCAGATAGAAGTATCCATTAGTTAAAGTACTTAAACACCGATTCAGTAGCGGAGATGATCAATTTTTAATCAGCGAATTTAAGAAAGACAGCTAATAATACGAACATTATGCTTACCATGATTATCATGGGAGCNACGAATAGTAGTAGAAACCGCTTATCATCAAATTTGAGATGCATGAAATACATGATAACTAAGTAGAATTTAGCAGCAGATAATCCAAGAAGGATCAGGGACATAATTAGCGTGCTAAGCTGCAAGTAGAAAACACCAACTTCAATAGCAGTAATTACCGCCAAAATAATTCCGATAATTACATATTCGCGTGGTCCTGGATGGCTGTGGCTTTCGCTTTGTGAATGTTCGTTTGCCATACTTTGATTCCCTTACATTATCCCGATTAATTGACCAGCGTGTTTTGCACCTTCTACAACATGGCCTTCTTTACCATAGGCACCGATAAGGTAGACCACACCAAATATCACAATCCAAACGATATCGACGAAGTGCCAATATAACCCCGCAATCTCAACTTGGATGGAATTATTTTGGTTGATCTTCCCCTTATAGGAGGAAAACACTATTGTCCAGAGCCAGATGATTCCTAGAGTGACATGCGCACCATGGAAGCCGGTCATGATTAAGAAAGTACTTCCAAATAAATTGGTCTGCGGGACGAGTCCATAATGTTTAAATTCTGCAAATTCATACATCTGGAATCCAATAAAAATTGATCCTAGCAAGGCTACGGCAACTGTCCAGAAACGGAACGAACCCATATTTCCACGCTGAATTGCAGCGAGCGCTAGAACCATTGCTAAACTGCTCATAAGAAGTACGAAAGTACTTATAGAGGTTACAGGTATGTTGAGGATTTCTTCTTGGGGACCACTGAGAGATTGTCCGGTATAAATAAGGTGCGTAGCTATCAAGGTTCCGAAGAACATGACGTCCGAACCAAGAAAAGCCCACATAAGGAGTTTTCGGTTATCTAGACCGGTAGAGGTCCGGTGATCGTCTATGCCACTAACGTATCGCATTTATTTCAATAGTTCCTTCAAAGCCATAATTTAATGTCCAGGTCCCTCTTCCGTAATGGGCTCAAAAACCCAACCGTATGTTCCACGGAAAAGAAGATAGCCAAAACCTACCATCACTGCAATGCCTGGCCAGAAATAAGCATCATAGATCAAAAGACCTGCTGCAATTCCAGTAGCGGCAAAGGCCATTACTAGTGGCCAGTAGGAAGGACTTGGCATATGAGGCTCTCCGTGAGAAGGGAGTTTTGGTGGTTCAACTACATTCGCTTCTTCATCCCACAAAGGGTAAAGGCTTTCCACGGTGGGAACCACTGCAAAGTTATAGTGATGAGGTGGAGAAGGAATGGACCATTCAAGAGTAGGTGCGTTCCATGGATTCATTCCTGCCGTGGCACCTGAACGTATAGAAGTAACAATGTTATAGGTTAGGACAAGAATAGATAGGGCAATTAAGAATGAACCAATGCTGACAAGTAGGTTTAAGTCTCCCCAGTTTTGATCTGCAGTGTAGGTGTAGATTCTTCGGGGCATCCCTAAGACTCCAAGGATGTGCATGGGCATGAATGTAATATTGAANCCAATAAACATTAACCAAAAATGAAAGTGCCCAATTTTCTCATTCATCATTTTGCCAGTCATTTTAGGAAACCAGTAATAAAGACCTGCTGTTAACCCGAATATACTGCCACCAAANAGGACATAATGGAAATGGGCTACGATAAAATAAGTATCCTGTTGCTGCGTGTCCACAGGTACTGCAGCGTGCATTACACCGCTTAATCCCCCTAGCATGAACATACTGATGAACCCTAAGCTGAACATGAGAGGTGTTCTATAGAGGATAGTCCCACCCCAAAGAGTGGCAAGCCAATTGAAAATTTTTACTCCTGTGGGAACTCCAATGGCCATTGTGGCTGAAGCGAAGGCTGCGACTGCCCATGCGCCGATACCTGTAGTGAACATATGGTGCGCCCATACTCCAAATCCAAGGAATGCAATTACTGCCCCAGCAAAAACAATAGTGGCATATCCAAATAATGGTTTCCTTGCAAAGGTGGGAAGGATGTCAGAGACGATACCCATTGCTGGCAGTATCAGAATATAAACTTCAGGATGACCAAAAACCCAGAAGAGATGCTGCCACAAAAGGGGATCAGCACCGGCTCCAACAGTATCGAAGAAGTTAGTATCGAAGAACCGGTCGAAGGTCAGAAGCGTAAGAGCAATGGTTAAAGGCGGAAAAGCGAAGATAACCAAAAAAGAGATGATTAATGTCATCCACGCAAAAATAGGCATTCGCATGAGTGTCATACCGGGAGCTCTTAAATTGAGTATAGTCACAACAAAATTTAGCCCTGCAGCGGTGGTTCCGATACCCATAATCTGAAGCCCAAGAACCCAGTAATCCGTACTGTTAGAAAGCGTATATTCACTAGTAGTAAGAGGCGCATAGCCAAACCAACCTACGTCAGGAAAGGCTCCGACAAAGAAGCTAAAGTTCATTAAAAGCGCACCAAACAGATATAACCAATAACTGAATGCATTTAACCTAGGAAATGCTACATCTCTGGCACCGATCATTAGAGGGATAAGGAAATTAAAAAAAGCAGCTCCTGCTGGCATGACAACCATGAAGACCATCGTTGTCCCATGCATAGTGAAAAGAGAATTATAAGTGTCAGCACTCATGAAAGTACTATCTGCAGAAGATAATTGAATGCGCATAAGTAAAGCTTCAATTCCTCCAAGGATGAAGAAAAGGAAAGCACTCACGCCATAGAGGATGCCAATTCGTTTATGATCAACAGTAGTAATCCAACCCCAGACTCCTGAAGTTGATACGGGGCGCTTGATGACTCCTATATTTACCAAACTACCTAAATTAGCTGCCATGTTTCAGTAATACTCCGCTTGTGCCTAGCGCTTCAGACTTTGCAAGTAGGCGACTACTTGGTCAATTTGTGCTTCAGTTAATAAATCAGTTTCAGGGTTACCNNGATGGAAGGTAGGCATTAAACCACTTCCTTCTTCTGGTACAGGTTTTAAGTCTCGAAGATTGGAGACCCATTGTTTAAGGTTAGATCCATTATTATCTAGGATTCCGGAGCCTAAAGTACCTCGTTCTCCAAACAGGGTTAAATTAGGACCGATTATACCCATTGCAGGGGTACCGTTAATCGCATGGCAGCCAGAGCAACCTCCCGCGAGTTCAAAAACAGTTTTCCCTAAACTCTCTACGCTGCCAGGTAGAGGNGTGCTGGGCATCGCGTTCATACTTTCTACCCAGCGGTCAAATCCTCCGGTTGTATCCACATGCACTCGAAACCGCATTAATGCATGAGCCGATCCACAGAACTCAGCGCATTGACCGTAATAAACACCAGGTTCAGTGGCAGTAAATTTTTCTAATTTATTCTGCCTACCAGGAACCATATCAGTCTTTCCTACTAGTTGAGGGACCCAGAAAGAATGGATAACATTGTCAGACTCTAAAGTGATTGCGACCTGCCTCCCTACTGGGATATGGAGTTCGTTGGCGGTTACAAGTTCGGATCCATCAGGGCCCAGCCCAGGGTATTTAAACTCAAACCACCATTGTTTTCCTACAGCTGTTATTTCTAGGACATTAGAATCAGGTTCATCTTGAGTTTGTGCAACCCAAAGAACAGTTGGAATGGCAATAGATAACAAGATCAGAATAGGAATGACCGTCCAGGTAATCTCTAGACCTGTATGACCATGAATCTGTTGGGCCTTACGACCAGGGCGTGCTCGAAATTTTATTAATATGTAGGCCATCCCGACTAAAACAAAAGCCCCCACCAGAGCTGCGGCCCATATGACGAAGATGTATATGTCATATATTCGTTGAGTGGAATCAGACCGAGTGACAAATGTATTTTGAGGGGTGTCACATGCCGCAAGTAGCAGGAATAAACCAGCTAATGGGATTAATGAATAGAAGCGTTTTAGAAAAGAGCTTCTGAGTTTGTTGTGCCTAGCAAAATGATTTTTGGATTGCATACGTACTAAACTTGATAATTATCTGACTTGTTACGGATATCACATATGGAGCATAGAGGTCAAGCAGGTAGATTGCTCTACACTGCAGCAAAAATGATTAATACAAGAGTTTATCTATAGGTTAGAGGCGTTGACACTATTACCTTTGCTTCCGTATACTAGGTTGGCTGTCGTTAGGACTATTGGAGTTTGCCAAACATATGACTGAGGTTATAAGCAACACTTAGCACCTAATGGCTTCGCTACCGAATAAATAAAGGCGGTGGCACGCCTGAGCGTCCACCGCCTTTGCACGTTAACAAGAGAATATCGAGTGAGTACGAGCAGCAGTCCATCAAACAGGATGGATGGGCTGCAACTTCATCATCAATTTGATGATCATTGAGCCAAGAGAATCAAATCTGCATTTATGTAGATAGTTAGAGTTAGGTCAAGTTATTAAGGGCCAACGGTGGATGCCTTGGCGTCAAGGGCCGATGAAGGGCGTAGCACGTCTGCGATAAGCCTCGGCTAGCTGTCAAGCAAGCTTAACCGGGGATTCCCGAATCGGGGAACCGGTCCTAGAGAAACTAGGACATCCTCAGCTGAACACATAGGCTGAGGGGGGTAACCAGGGGAACTGAAACATCTAAGTACCCTGAGGAAAATAAAGCAACCGCGATTCCCTAAGTAGTGGTGAGCGAAAGGGGATCAGCCTAAACTGGCAGGGTTTAGTGGCATGAGGGCCTATACCTTGCCGGGGTTGTACGGCACACCAGCATGAACCTCAAAGATTGCGCAGAGTTACAAATCTGTTTTCTAGCTGAAGGAACCTGGAAAGGACCGCCATAGGGGGTGATAGCCCCGTAAGCGAAAGAATTCAGACTCTGGGTGTGTTCGTGAGTACCACGGGACACGAGAAATCCCGTGGGAAGCTGGGGGGACCACCCTCCAAGGCTAAATACCCTTGACGACCGATAGTGAACAAGTACCGTGAGGGAAAGGTGAAAAGAACCCCTGAAGGGGAGTGAAATAGACCTGAAACCGTGGGCCTACAAGCGGTCGGAGCCTCGATTTATCGGGGTGACGGCGTGCCTATTGAAGAATGAGCCGGCGAGTTACTCCTGTGTGGCAAGGTTAAGGAATTTATACGTTCCGGAGCCGTAGCGAAAGCGAGTCTGAATAGGGCGTTCAGTCGCACGGGGTAGACCCGAAACCGGGTGAGCTACCCATGGCCAGGGTGAAGCCTCGATAGTCTCGAGGTGGAGGCCCGAACCCGTGTACGTTGCAAAGTGCTGGGATGAGCTGTGGGTAGAGGTGAAATTCCAACCGAACCCGGAGATAGCTGGTTCTCCCCGAAATGCATTGAGGTGCAGCCTCTAGGGAGAGGAACGGAGGTAGGGCTCTGAATGGGCTAGGGGGCGCAAGCTTACTGAACCCAATCAAACTTCGAATGCCGTTCTGTCTATGCCTAGGGAGTGAGACAGTGGGGGATAAGCTCCATTGTCGAAAGGGAAACAGCCCAGACCACCAATTAAGGTCCCTAAATACAGGCTAAGTGTCAAAGGAAGTATGGTCACCCAGACAACCAGGAGGTTGGCTTAGAAGCAGCCACCCTTTAAAGAGTGCGTAATAGCTCACTGGTCAAGGGACTGTGCGCCGACAATTTATCGGGGCTAAAGCCTGTTACCGAAATTGTGGCTTCCGCTTACGCGGAGGGGTAGGGGAGCGTTCTATATGCGCTGAAGTTCAACTGTAAGGTTGGGTGGAGCGTATAGAAGTGCGAATGCCGGCATGAGTAATGTAAAGATGCGTGAGAACCGCATCCGCCGAAAGTCTGAGGTTTCCTACGCAACGTCGTTCGGCGTAGGGTTAGTCGGTCCTAAGTCGAGGCCGCAAGGCGTAGACGATGGATAGCTGGTTAATATTCCAGCGCCACCCATGGATCGTTTTAAGGCTAAGGAGGGACACGGGAAGCTAGGTGGAGCGTGCCTATTGGACATGGTGCGTCGGAGCCTGTAGGTGATCTCGGGATAGGAAAATCCGTTCCGAGGCTTGAGCTGAGGGGTAATGCGACTTTAGGGCTTAGCCCTAGGGAAGTCTATTGATGCTACACCGGCAAGAAAAACTTCGTAGCTAGAGTTATGGGTGTCCGTACCGCAAACCGACACTGGTGGACTGGTATAAATGTACTAAGGCGGACGAGAGAACCATCCTTAAGGAACTCGGCAAATTGACTCCGTAACTTTGGGAGAAGGAGTGCCCTGGGACGTGTACCCCCTTGCGGGAGAAGCGTTTTGGGGTCGCAGATAAGAGGCTCTGGTGACTGTTTAACAAAAACACAGGTCCCTGCTTAAGTCGCAAGACGATGTATAGGGGCTGACGCCTGCCCAGTGCCGGAAGGTCAAGAGGCGCGGTGAGAGCTGCAAATCGAAGCCCCGGTGAACGGCGGCCGTAACTATAACGGTCCTAAGGTACCGAAATCCCTTGTCAGGTAAGTTCTGACCCGCAGGAAAGGCGTAACAACTGGAGCGCTGTCTCAAGGATGGTCTCGATGAAATTGAAGTACGAGTGAAGATGCTCGTTACCCGCAGCAGGACAAAAAGACCCCGTGGAGCTTTACTGCAACCTGACATTGATCCGAGAATACAGTTGTGTAGGATAGGTGGGAGGCTATGAAACTCAGACGCCAGTCTGGGCGGAGCCGTCGTTGAAATACCACTCTTCTCTGTTTTTGAATCTAACCCCTGAACAAGCAGGGGGACCGTGTCTGGCGGGCAGTTTGACTGGGGCGGTCGCCTCCCAAAAAGTAACGGAGGCGTGCAAAGGTCCCCTCAGGGTGGATGGAAATCACCCGCAGAGCGCATTGGTAGAAGGGGGCTTGACTGCGAGGCCTACAAGCCGAGCAGGGACGAAAGTCGGCCAAAGTGATCCTACGGTCCCGTGTGGAAGGGCCGTGGCTTATCGGATAAAAGCTACCCCGGGGATAACAGGCTTATCTTGCCCAAGAGTTCAAATCGACGGCAAGGTTTGGCACCTCGATGTCGGCTCGTCGCATCCTGGGGCTGAAGAAGGTCCCAAGGGTCCGGCTGTTCGCCGGTTAAAGCGGCACGCGAGCTGGGTTCAGACCGTCGTGAGACAGGTCGGTCTCTATCCGCTGTGGGCGTAGGAAGTTTGAGAGGAGCTTTCCCTAGTACGAGAGGACCGGGAAGGACGTACCTCTGGTGTTCCGGTTGTCCCGCCTGGGGCACCGCCGGGTAGCTATGTACGGAACGGATAAGCGCTGAAAGCATCTAAGTGCGAAGCCGGCCTCAAGATGAGACTTCCCACCCGAAAGGGGTAAGGTCGCAGAGAGACTATCTGCTTGATAGGCCGCAAGTGTAAGTCCAGTAATGGATTCAGCTGAGCGGTACTAATCGACCGAGGGCTTGACCAAAAAATCTACTCACTCGAATTCTCTTGTTAGCGTGGAACTTGTTTGCAGGATTCCGATGCGGGGTGGAGCAGTGGCAGCTCGTCGGGCTCATAACCCGAAGGTCCCAGGTTCGAGTCCTGGCCCCGCTACCAACTTTATGTCCCCAATAATGCAGAATTAACGTTTTGGATGTACAATTCACGAGCTTAGCATAACGATACAGAATTACCTATATAGGAGTAATTTCCATGCTTACTGTAGAAGCTAATGATCTTGTGACTCGCGTGACTGGAGATGCACCCATGGGGATGTATTTCCGGGAGTTTTGGTTACCATTTCTTTTTTCGTATGAGCTTGAAAAAGATGGNCCTCCTGAAAGAGTTCGGTTGCTTGGTGAAGATTTAATTGCCTTTCGCAATAATNAAGGGAAGGTNGGGCTGATTGGAGAACATTGTCCTCATCGTTATGCGTCTTTATTTTTCGGTAGGAACGAAGATGGTGGTATGGCNTGTGTTTACCATGGCTGGAAATTTGCTCCTGATGGTACTTGNTTGGATATGCCTTCAGAGCCGGAAGCAAGTAACTTTAGGGACAAAGTTAAACAACAATCTTATCCATGTGTCGAGCGTGGNGGAGTAGTTTGGACCTATATGGGTGGAGAGCAAGAAATGCCTCCTTTGCCAGAGTTAGAGTGGATGGATTTACCTGCTGACCAAGTGGTTGCTTCGAAAAGAATCCAGTATACGAATTGGCTCCAAGGCTTAGAAGGAGAGATAGATCAATCACATCTATCATTTACTCATAGGCGTCTAAAATATGGTGAAGGGCTAAATTTTTCAGGTACGCTGGTAAATCAGATTAGGCAAACTGATAAACACCCTGTCTTTGAGACGGTCAATACAGAGGCAGGTGTTTGTATTGGCTCTGGGCGTAAAGCACCAGATGGTCAAAGATATTGGCGTATTAGTCAATGGTTAACCCCTTCACACATTATGACCGGGCCATATGGGCCCAACCCGATGCGTAACTGGCGAATCTGGGTACCTGTAGATGATGTTACGGTACTAGTTATGGGTTGCCACTTTCATCCGAATCGAGTGATTGAAGGATCGGAAAGGGAGAAGCTTCTGACCAGTGGGCAGGTATGGAACATATCGCCACACCTGCGAGTACATAAGCAAGGGCATGCTTTTGCTAAGTGGCACCCGAAACCTGGGATGGAGAATGATTTTTTTATAGATAGGCAGATCCAAAAGACAGAAAGTTATTCGGGGATTGAAGAATTTTGGGCTCAAGATGCGGCACCCCAAATATCTATGGGCGCTATAACACCAAGGAATTTAGAGCATCTAGGCACATCTGACTTAGGCATTATTGCTATGAGAAAAAGATTAATTAATGAGCTTAATGCGCATATTCAAACTAAATCAGCGCCTCCACAAGTGCACCATCCAGAGTGGTATAAGGTGCGATCAGATGCAGTGATTCTAGCTAATGAAGAGCCATGGTATGCGGCCACTGAAGACCGTAGGATTGCTACAGTAAAAGAAAACCATGATTGTCCCTAATCAATTCCCCGGAAGAATTAATGTACCTTTGGGACGTAAATTGGAAACAGCCCGCATTTATTAGCGAGGCACCGATTAAGTGCCTAATACCCCTTCAGCAAAGACTTCATTTAAACTATTTCTTTTAGCCATAATTCCTTGCTCATGACTTATTCCAATGTACCATTCGAGCATTCTCTTGTTTGCGCTGATACCGTAAACGAAAGGGTCGCCCCATTTTTTAAATTGATTTTCTACGTATTCACGGAGATAAATAACTGAAAAACTACCCCGATCGCGCAGTAGATCATAGTAGGCCTGCGCCTTGGAGTCCTCAAAAGCTTTGTAGATGCGCATTGCAAGATCAGGGTTCTCTCGGTTTAATTTTCCGCTCATGACCATCATGTGTACCGGGGTAAAAATACTTTCATCTCTCCAGAGGAGTAGATCTTCATTCATATAATCAGGGAATAGTCGACGTATTCGGTGGTCACTTTCTACCCATCCAAAAAGCTCAGGGTCAGAAATGTCGCCGAGGAAAGCATCTATTTCGCCATCTAGTAATCTCTGTAGATGGTCTTTTACGCTTGTTTTCCCATCAGTCACAACTTCGACATTTGCAGATTTATCGTAGATGGGGAAATAATCTTCTGCGTCAGTTACAAGCCACTTGAAAGTGGACGTATCTACGCCATGTCGGTGCTTGAGTAGACCTCGGCACCATGTAACGATGGCAGATCGAAATGAGCGAGTAGCAATACGTTTTCCTTCAAGATCTTTTGGTCCCCCTATTCCCCTGTCATTGCGAACAACCATATACCAGTGAGCACTTTTACGTTTCACAAATATGGGTAGCCCNATAATGTCCCATCCTTGATCGATAGCTGCTAGCCAATAACCCATATTTAGATCACACAGGCCGAAGTCACCAGTTTTCATGCGTGAATCCTCGGTAGGAGTAGGTCCAAGCTCTTCTACAGGATCTAGCTCTATTCCCTCAATTTTCACTCTTCCTTCCATAAGCGGCCTTACTATTTCATAGGTCATGGAAGCGTACCCTACCGATATTTCAAGCTTCATAGGATTCGATGAACTCATAGATCACTCCTTGTGTTTTTTCTGCCATTGTTAGAAGAACCCTATTAGTTTGCTTTAGTCNTGGTCAAGTTAATGCCAAACATAGCAAAAGAAGGTTGTACCCTTCCGCATTAAATAATTTGTTTAGGTGTAGTAATTAATTATTAATTACTCAATTTAGAATTAGTTCAAAATATGACGGAATTAGATAATATTTCGGGAATAGGAGGACGAAAACGGCAAAATTAATAGGTTTTCACTAGCCTAAAGAAAGAGAAGATGAGATTTCTAAGGAACAAGGCAACCAAGTGGCTGATGCGATCTATTTGGGTAAAAAGTATGCATTTTTGAAACAATTGCTCTAGCGATTGAATTGCTGTGGGCTACTAGTTTAAGGGGCTAAGAGCATTCTACGTACAGAAGAGATTAAATAGTAACAATCCGTCGATAATAGTAAATATTGCAACGAATTACAGACGTTGACACGCTTAGTTTTGATGGCTAGGGTGTAAACCACTGCGGCAAGGGGGCAGCCTGCAAGTTGCTTGTAGGTCCATATTCAGCCCTTATCGATTCCCGCGGGTCGATTTCCCCCAACAAATTTCAACTATGGTAATAATTATTACGGAATTAACCTTTTATGTATTTAAACCAAAACCTACAAACCAAGGCACCAGGGAGTAGTTATGGCAATTAAGGCAAATGGAAAACCGCAAGTAAGCGTTCAAGGATTGTGGAAAATTTTCGGGAATAATATTCCTTCACAAGTCACACCAGAATTAGCGGAACGAAGTAAGGCTCAATTACGAGAAGAGGAAGGGTTAGTACTTGCGTTAAAAGATGTGAGCTTCGATGTACATAAAGGCGAAACTTTTGTAGTTATGGGCCTTTCAGGCAGTGGTAAATCTACTCTTGTTCGCACTCTCATTAGATTAATTGAACCTAATTTTGGAGCGATTGAATTTGAGGGTGAGGATATTTTGCAATATGACGCAAATGCATTGATCCAGTTCAGACGATCGAAAACAGCAATGGTGTTCCAGCATTTCGGATTACTCCCGCATAGAAATGTAAGAGAGAACGTTGCATGGGGCCTTGAAGTTCGTGGCATCAAATCTGATGAAAGGTTACAGATCGCAGATGAGACCCTTGAGGTGGTCGGCTTACAAGGCTGGGGTGAGTACCGTCCTTCTATGTTGAGTGGAGGAATGCAACAACGCGTCGGTTTGGCTAGAGCATTGGCTGCTGATCCCGACGTATTACTTATGGATGAGCCTTTTAGTGGGTTAGACCCTTTAATNCGTAGAGATATGCAAAATGAATTGTTGCACCTGCAGGAAAAATTTAAAAAGACAATAATCTTTATTACGCACGATATGAATGAGGCATTAAAGATTGGGGATAGAATTGCAATTATGCGAGATGGCNTAGTTGTACAGATTGGTACGGGGGATGAAATTCTGAACGATCCTGCNGATGATTACGTTTCTGAATTCACCAGGGATGTTCGCGAAGCCGTATTACTAACTCAATCTTCTTCGCGCCAGGAATCAGGTGTACGGTAGTGATGGGTGCTTTGAAGCAAATACTCATTAAAGGCAAACTGACATCTTTATGGGTTTTGGTTAGCTTGGTGGCGGTTGCATTTTTGTTACGTAGATTTGGCCAGGATCTGGGTATTTTAGATAAAAAAATGTCTTTCCCTTGGGAGTGGAGTCGGCCCATTGAGAATGGAATTGATAATTCCATTAGTTGGATTACACGTAATGGAGCCTTCATTTTTGACCCTACATCAGATTTGATCCTNGAATTTCTTCTCAGNCTTGAAGCGATCCTATTATGGATACCTTGGCCTGTTGTTATCGTTACAATCGCATGGATTTCATGGAAAACCGCCGGGCGGGGAGTAATGATATTTGCCTTAACTTCATTGCTTGCATTGGGAGTTTTTGATCTTTGGGAAAGTACTGTAGAAACAATTGCATTGATAGCTGTGGCGGTACTCCTCTCGATTGTCATAGCTATTCCAACGGGGATTGTGGCTTCGAGAAGCAATAAGCTAGACGTTGCTTTGAGGCCGGTATTGGATGGGATGCAGACGATGCCTAGCTTTGTTTATTTAGTTCCAGCAATTATGTTTTTTGGTATTGGTAATGTTCCTGCAGTGATNGCAACTATAATTTACGCCGTACCGCCTGCAATTCGCCTGACAAATTTAGGGATTAGGCAGGTTTCTTCAGAGACAATAGAGGCTGCACGTTCTTTTGGGACGACAAACACACAACTACTTATCAAAGTACAAATTCCGATGGCTGTTCCTACGATTATGGCAGGTATTAATCAAACAATAATGATGGCTGTAGCTATGGCCGTTATCGCGTCTTTAGTAGGTGCCGGAGGTTTAGGAGAGGACGTGAACCGAGCGCTTGGAAGGATCGAACCAGGTGAGGCTTTGCTAGCTGGTCTTGGAATAGTATTTCTAGCAATTATTGTTGATCGAATTACGCAATCAGCTGCTAAAAAGCGGCAGGCTGCGCTGGAAGGGCCAAAACTATAAAAATAGGCACTTCTGAATTTGGATGGAGAGGAAGGAGATTAGTATGAGTAAAATATTTAGAATGGAGAAAGCGGCCTTGATGGTAATGGCAGCAATGGCAATGCTATTAATTGCTGTTGGCTGTGGTTCGGATCCAACACCTACGCCAACGCCGAAGGCAGTTGCGACTGCAACACCGACCCCACAACCAAAGCCAAAGATTATCTTTGCTGGCTTAAATTGGACCAGTGCTGCAGTGCAAAATGAGATTGCAAAAGCAGTTTTGGGTGCAGGGTATGGCTATGAAATAGATGAAGTTGCTGGCGGGACAGTGCCTTTGATGGAGGCATTAACCAAAGGAGATGTTAATGTCAACTTGGAACTTTGGCTCCCAAATCAGCAAGCAGCATATGCTAAAGCAGAGGCAAAAGGTGTAACTCAAATTACGGGAGACACCATTACTACAGGGGCTTGGCAAAGTTCNTTCATGATTCCTAAGTACGTAGCAGATGCAAACCCATGGTTGAAATCTGTTGAGGATTTGAAAGATCCTCGGGCTACNGATCTTTTCAAGTCAAAGATGAGTAAGGGTAAAGTTGGCATTATCACTTGTATCCCAGGTTGGGAGTGCGAGCAGGTTAACGCAAAGCAAGTAGCAGGTTATGGCTTAAGTGACTATGTTGAATTGATAAACCCTGGTTCATACGCTGCTTTGAACAGTGAGATTCTTGGCGCATATGAGCGTAAAGAAGCTATTGTTCATTATTACTGGGGACCAGAAGCACTCCCTGGTAAGTTGTCAGCAGAGTATGGCGGATACGTATTCCTTGAAGAGCCTACATATACAAAGGAATGCTTTGATTATTTAGCCACAGTCGAAAAGCCAGAGGATGCAACACAAGCCTGTGCCTATCCGTTAGCTAAAGTTCACTCTGTTATAAACAAAACCCAAATTACTGAAGCTAATGCTCCAGAAGCAATGGCTTTCCTCAAGGCCTACAACTGGACAGGCGAGGAAATTGAGGCAATGCTCGCTCACGGTGCAGCAAATGATCTAAAAGCAGATGAGATTGCTAAATGGGTTATGACAAATGATACGTTTGCCAAATGGAAGACGTGGGTCGAACCTGCAGTTGCAACTAAAGTATTAGCATCCCTTGAGGGTTAATCTTTTAGTTTAATATTGTCGAATTTAAGAGGGGATGTATCAGAAATACATCCCCTCTTTATTATGTCTTATTAATTAAGACTGATACGATTAAGGTATGGAAAAGAATATTAAACCACGCATTGGTGTTAGTTCTTGTTTGTTAGGTCAAGTAGTCCGCTATAACGGAGGACATTTAAAGGACTTATTCTTGGTGAATACCTTGGGTGATCATTTTGAGTGGGTCCCCGTTTGCCCTGAAGCTGAATCAGGTATGGGTGTCCCGCGGGAGCCCGTACGATTGGTAGAAGAGAAAGGCAAAGTGCGGATGCAAGGAGTCAAATCAAGGTATGACCATACGCCTATGATGAATAANTGGATGCAAAAGCGTATAGAAGAGTTAATAGAGAGTAATCTAGATGGTTATATTTTTGCTAAAGATTCTCCAAGTTGCGGTTTGTTTCGTGTAAAAATTTATGATATCGATGATCAGCTCATTAAACGGAACGGCAGAGGTGTATTTGCCGGAGCAGTTGCGCGTAGGTTTAACAGTCTTCCAGTCGAGGAGAATGGACGGCTCAATGACCCTCGAATACGTGAAAATTTCATAGAGCGTGTTTTTGTCTACAAACGTTGGNTGGAATTATTGATCGCAGGTCGATCGCCTAAAAACCTGGTCGATTTCCATAGCAAAATTAAATTAACGCTCATGTCACATTCTGTGCTTCATTATCGTGAAGCAGGCCGTATCATTGCCCGTGCCGGTATCAATGATTGGGAATTGATAACAAAGGAATATGAAACCGTATTAATCTCGGCTATGCAGCGACTTGCTACCCCGAAAAAACATGCTAACGCCCTACAGCATGCGATGGGAATGTTAAAAAAAGATCTATCTTCAGGAGATAAGGCTGAATTATTGGATACCATAGATCAATACAGAGTAGGACAACTNCCTCTGATTGTTCCAATTACATTACTTCGACACCACATCAATAAAATTGGTGCACCAAAATGGCTTATCGATCAGACATATCTCGATCCGTATCCTTCAGAAATGATGCTNAGGAATCATGTTTGATGCGAGTATTAATTGTTGGCGGGACAGGATTTATAGGTGTTTCCTTAGCGAATTCTCTGATTGAAGAAGGAAATCAAGTTACTTGTGTCACTCGCAACAAACAAAAAGCGATTGATCTCGTCCCTTCGCTGCATAATATTTTCCAAATGGATGTCGCTTCAAAAATCCCTGAAAAGTCAATTTTCTCAGAGGTGGATGCGGTAGTTAATTTAGCTGGTAAAAGAATTCCGGGAATATGGACGAAGCATGTTAAAAAAATGATTTTGGATACGAGAGTTAATATTACTCNTAATTTAGTTACTGCAATGAAAGGCACAAACGTAGAGATTTTTATTAGTGGCAGCGCGCTGGGTATTTATGGAGACAGAGAGGACGAATACCTAACAGAACAATCAACTGTAGGCTCTGGGTTTTTAGCGAGTGTTTGTAAACAATGGGAAGATGCCGCCCAAAATTTTGAAGGTCGTTTGGTTTTATTGCGCTCTGGTCATGTGATAGGTACTGGTGGTTTGATGAAACCAATGGAAATAATAGGTAGATTAGGATTGTTAGGTAGGCTAGGATCGGGGAAGCAATGGTGGCCTTGGATTCATATCGAGGATGAAATTGGCATCATTAAACACTCTATAAATACAGCAAGCGTTAGGGGTCCAATAAACGCTGCATCTCCAAACCCTGTTCGGCAAAAGGATTTTGCCAAAACTTTAGCAAAAGTAATTAACCGTCCTTGTCTANTACCGGCACCCAAAATAGCGATACAAAAAATTTTAGGCGAATTTTCGACTGAAATTCTGAGCAGCCGAAGGATGGTTCCTTCCGAGGCGATTTCTTCAGGTTATAAATTTGTATATGAAGACCTCATTGATGCCTTAAATGAAGTAATAAAATAATAGTGGGATCGATACAAATATGATAACTCCCAAAAATAACATGAAGCCATTTAAAGTTGTAGCTGATTTTGAACCAAGAGGCGATCAGCCTGCTGCCATTCGTAAACTAGCTGATGGGGTTNCAGCTGGGCTGAAGCATCAAACACTGCTTGGAGTTACGGGCTCAGGTAAGACATACACAATGGCAAAGGTTGTTGAAGCGATTCAAAAACCGACTTTGGTTATTGCTCCAAACAAAACATTAGCGGCGCAACTCGCGCAAGAATTCCGTGATTTCTTTCCAGNGAACGCGGTGGAATATTTTGTTTCCTATTACGATTATTATCAGCCTGAGGCATATGTCCCTTCTACTGATACCTATATTGAAAAAGATTCTGATGTAAATGATGAAATAGATAAGCTGCGACATGCTGCAACCAGATCCTTAATGACTCGTAGAGATACCCTTATCGTGGCTTCAGTTTCCTGTATTTATGGTTTAGGCTCGCCTGACGAGTATTTTTCATTTGTGGAGAGAATTGAGAAAGGCGAGATGAAAAATAGACAAAAACTCGCGAGAAGGCTGATTGAAATGCAATATGAGCGTAATGACTATGACCTAGCGCGCTCACGATTCCGAATAAAAGGCGATACATTAGAAATTATGCCCGCGTATGAAGACCTGGCCATACGGATTGAATTTTTTGGAGAGGAAATTGAAAGAATTGTAGAGTTAGATTCCCTGACGGGAGAGCTTTTAGCAGATCGCGAACAAATTGATATTTATCCTGCAAAGCATTTTGTAACTTCGAAAGAAAAATTAGTTGAAGCCATTACGGAGATTGAAGAGCAATTAGAACAAAGGCTTGATTATTTCCGTAGCAAAGGTCAAATATTGGAGGCACAAAGATTAGAACAACGCACACGATATGATATCGAGATGCTTCAAGAAGCAGGGTATTGTTCGGGTGTTGAGAACTACGCCCAACCTTTGGGCCGCCGACAACCCGGGAGCACCCCTTGGACTTTGATGCATTATCTTCCAGATGATTTTTTATTAATTCTAGATGAATCACATATGGCAATTCCCCAATTAAGAGCAATGTATAAAGGTGAGATGTCTCGGAAAGATTCTTTAATTGATTTTGGCTTCAGGCTTCCTTCTGCAAGGGATAATAGACCATTAAATTTCGAAGAATTTGAATCAGTTGTTAATCAGGCTATTTATGTTTCAGCTACTCCTGCAGCCTATGAAATCCATTGCAGTGAGCAAGTGGTAGAACAAGTCATCCGGCCCACAGGATTATTAGATCCAATTATTGAGATTAAGAAAACTGAAGGTCAGATTGACGATTTACTTGAGCAAATTCGTATGAGAGTGGGTAGAGGAGAACGTTGCTTGGTAACAACGTTAACAAAAAGGATGGCTGAGGAATTAACTGATTACTTAAGTGACGTGGATATAAAGGTTCATTATTTGCATTCTGAAATTGACACATTAAAGCGGACTGAATTACTTCGAGACTTGCGGTTAGGAGTNTATGACGTACTAGTTGGGATAAATCTATTACGTGAAGGGTTAGATCTTCCTGAGGTGAGCCTTGTAGCTATTTTAGACGCAGATAAAGAAGGATATTTGAGGTCGGCATCTTCATTGGTTCAAACCATTGGGCGTGCTGCTAGGCATATTGATGGGCGTGTCATAATGTATGCTGATAAATACACAGAATCGATGAAAATAGCCTTAGATGAAACAAACAGGCGTAGAAAAATACAGACTGAACATAATTATATAAACCAGATTACGCCTGTAGGTATAAATAAGGCTATTCGTGATATTACAGATTCTTTGCGTGAAGCCTTTGACAATCGGGCAACTCACGAAGTGCGGCAGAATCTGGGTAAAGACGAGCTTGCTAAAGCAATAAAGGCTCTTGAATTACAAATGCGTGAATCAGCTCGGCAGTTAGAATTCGAGAAAGCAGCAATGCTTAGAGACGAGATCATCGATTTGAAGAAATTGCTTGTAACTCAAGAAATTGTTAGCAGTGTTTGATATAGAGGAAAGCTAACTACATGCACCAATTTTTGAAGGTGTTACTCATTACGCTGATCATAGGGTGTACGCTAAGTTGTACTAAAGTTTCAGAAAAGAGTACTTTATCCCTGCCAGAAGGTTTCGATTTTGCAGATACTTTTTTACATGAAGCAAACCTTGGCTTGTATTTAGGTGCGAATGCGCACCTAAATACTTTTTTAGGGATTGAGGACAATATTTCTGTTGAGGGAGTTGAAATACTAGGGCATTCTTTTTCTAAGGATGTTGCAGTACGAGCGAAAATTAAAGAAATATCAAAGGTTAGTATCGATAGTGTCAAAAAGGGAACCTTGCCTAATCTTTTGGGTGAGCACATAAAAATTAGTGAAGTGGGTGAATACGTGGCTTTGATTAACGATAAGTCACATTGGAGCAAAGACGTAGAGAATTATTGGGCTAGTCCAAAACTTGAAAATCGAAAGATGCCCTCCGATCTGCAAGATCATATAGGGTATTTACCACACAAGACATCTTTGGAAATGCAAGCTGTAGGGTACGTGAGAAATGCGAACAATCTTGCTAGTACTCTTTTGCCGTTTGATGGGAATGTTGCTATAGAAATCGACCCTGTTCTTGATTTTTTGAGGGCAAAAATTGTAATTGTTGCTTTGTATGGGGAAGTGGATACGATCTATTGGGATCAACTAAAAGAGAAACAAAATTTTTCCGGGATTGTTGCAGTTACTCGGAGTGGATACCCTGGTATAATAACTAGATTTGTATGCAGCCGTTTTTTTAATGCTCTTTCCTTTGAAGAACAAGAAATTGATGGGCATACTTGGCATACATTGGAGGCGGAAGAAAATACCCTTATGATGGCTAAATGTGATGGGAATATGATTTATTTGATATTTCCTAGTACTGCAGAGAATGGGCGCNTCCTATCAAATGCACTGGATTTGGGCAGATGAATACTTTTGCTAAAAAAATTTGGTAAAATTCNTATGGAGGTTTGCTGATGAGCGCTGATGTAACCGTTGAAGAAGTAACTGAAGCATTGAAGGATGTATATGATCCTGAGATTCCGGTCAACGTCGTTGATCTTGGGTTGATTTACGGGGTTCAAGTTGATGAAAACAGTAACGTTCATGTTGATATGACACTTACCGCAGCAGGTTGTAGCATGGGACCATTTATTGCTCAACAAGCAGAGTGGGCCATTGCAGATATCGACGGAGTTCGGGATGTTAATGTGGAGATTTCATTTGACCCGCCTTGGACTCCCGATCGTATTACAGAAGATGGGCGAAAATTGCTTGGCCTTGATGATTAATTGAATTAGATAATTAGAGATTTTCAAGAGGAGGCTACACGTTCTATGACGATGAACGAGGAGCAGAGACAGGCACGCTTAGCGCAGATTAAAAAGCAATGGGAACAACGCCGTGCGATAAGTCGTTCTCTGGGGAAAATAAAGACAAAAATAGGTGTATATAGCGCTAAAGGAGGCGTAGGCAAGACTACGGTTGCCGTTAATATTGCTACTTATCTAGCCAAGAAAGGATATTCAGTAGGACTGCTTGACGCAGATATTGATACACCTAATGCTCCTGAAGTTTTAGGTACGGATAATTACCCTGAGACGGACGACGGACGGATTACTCCCGCTATGGCTCATGGTGTTAAAGCAGTTTCTATGTCCTATTTCCAGCAGAATAGAGAAGAAGCCATCATTTGGCGGGGCCCGATGATTCATAATGCAATTAATCAGTTTTTACAGATGACGGATTGGGGGGAAATAGATTTTTTGATTGTGGACATGCCTCCTGGTACTTCAGATGCTCCATTGACGGTAATGCAAGTTTTGACAATGCATGGCTTTGTTGTAGTTGCGACTCCTCAAAGCTTGGCGGCATTGGATGCCAAAAGATCAATTAACATGATAAAGAAGCTTAATGTAGAAGTACTTGGAGTTGTAGAGAACTATACGGGTGAAATTTTTGGTTCTGGAGCTGGGCATCAATTAGCCCAAGAGATGGATATTCCTTTTCTAGGAGATATACAGCTAAGAGCTTCTTATAAAGATGCCGAGTTACCACCGGTTCTTGAAAATGCGGACATAGAAGCTGAGTATGATTCAATTTGGAATGCTTTGGAAAATGAACTGCAAAGATTGGAATTTATGCCCGATCAGATTCAGGAATAGATCACCTATATTGATCAGGAATATAGATGACGTCTCTAGCTTTCNCTGGTTCACTAGTAGAAGATACAATACCCTGCTCTTCTAATTGATCCATTAAACGGGCTGCTCGTGGGTAACCGATACGNAGCTTGCGTTGAATTAGGGAAGTGGATAGTTGTTTGTCATTTGCGGCTAGCTTCATTACTCGATCGTACAATGAATCATTTTCGTCAAATTCAGCACTGCTCACTTGCTCAGCTTGTGCAATTTCAGCTTCACGAGCCAATTCTTCTAAAGGAATATCAATTAATTCGTAATTGGGTGNTTGCTGGCGCCAATGTTCACTTAGTGATTCTGATTCTTGTTCTGATATGAAAACACCCTGAATCCGTCTTGCCTTGGGAGAATCTGCAGAAAGAAATAGCATATCACCTCTTCCTAGCAGCCTTTCTGCACCTACAGTATCTAAAATGGTTCTAGAATCAACTTGCGATGCTACTGCAAAAGAAATCCTACTTGGGAAATTTGCTTTTATTAATCCGGTCACGACATCAACAGAAGGTCGTTGTGTGGCGACAATGAGGTGAATGCCTGTTGCTCGTCCAAGCTGCGCCAGCCGGCATATGGACTGCTCTACTTCAAAAGAGGCTGTCATCATTAAATCGGCAAGTTCGTCTATACAGATTACAAAATAAGGTATATCTTCTTCACGCTTGGCACTATTGTTGTAAGACTGGATATTTCGAACACCTGCACGCTCAAGTAATTTATAACGCCTAAGCATTTCTTGGATGGCTCCTCGAAGGAGCTTCACTACCCGGTCCGCATCTACAACCACAGGGGTAACTAAATGAGGTATCCCGTTGTATGGCGTCAGCTCTACTCGCTTAGGATCGACTAGAAGCATTCGAACTTTTTCTGGCGGCTGATGACTGATAAGTGACGAAATAATTGTATTAATACAAACACTTTTCCCACTTCCGGTGGCACCTGCAATCAGCAGATGAGGCATTTTGAGTAAATCAATTGTTATTGGTTCACCAGCTGAGGCTAAGCCCAATGCGACCGGCAAAGAATCAGAGTTAATTTTTTCTTGATACTCTTGGGATTCCATTACGGTGCGGATCGTGACCAATGTAGANTCTTTGTTGGGGACTTCTACTCCAACTACGGATTCACCCGGAACAGGAGCTTCTATTCGCAGACTAGGCGCCGCTAGTGCTAAGGCTAAGTCTTTTTCTCGGGCAAGTATGCTGTCTACTTTGACTCGATTTTTTGCTTGGGCGTTACTCAAATCAGATGGATTAAGCATGGATGAAGACTCTTTTGAAAACCGTGCTTTTCGATTCCATCCTGGAACAAGTCCGAACATAGTGACACTCGGCCCAGGTCGGATTTCAGCAACGCTTACTTCGACGCCATGCTCTGCTAGTGCGTCTTCAATTAAGGATGCGGTTACTTGATGAGAATTTGAAATAGACGCTACAGAGATCGCTGGAGATAGCAGATTTACAGAGGGTAGTTGTACGGGCAGAGATTTAGAGGGAATTTTAGCCCTAGGAGAATTTGTAGGTACAGAAGGCGATTGTATGGTCTTATATTCGTCATCATTTCTACTAGAGATAAATGCTAAATCTTCAGAATTTCCCAAAGATGNAAGACTAGCTTCAGGTTCGCTCGGAATTAAGTCTACACTGTTACTACGTTTGGGAAGATTCGTGAAATGCTGTTGCATTTGGCGTCCTAAAGGATTGCGAGTTTGGTTATATCTGTAATATCCGTAGCTTATTATCGATAAAAATGAAGTTATTATTCCTTTCGTAAAGGTGAGTACGATTTTCCCTATGGCTTTCGGGAATATGAGATAGAGACCCATGAATATTAGTAATGCGACACGTAGTATGCCCAATAGTGAGTCACTGCCACGGATTTCAATACCAATATACCCTCCCAAGGTATGAGTACCAATGAGAGGTAAGTCTGCTTCAAAATAGGAGAGCAATGGGAAAGTGCTACAAGATAATAGGCCAAATCCGGCAATATATCTCCATGTTTTGAAAAGTCGTAACGATCTTTTTGAGGTTAACCATATGACCCATATGCTCCAAGCACTTACTGTTATAAGGCCTAGCCCTGTTGTAGAAAGAATACTTCGAAGTAAGGCTTCGAGTGGTGTAATGACCATGGACGGTTGTAATACATATATAAGCGCTAAGATGATAGATAACACGGTCGTTACTATGATTCCGAATCGCGTTAGAATAAAAAACTTAAATATTTTCACACTAAAACGATACTCTAATCCGTTAGAAATTTAATCAGGGTTTGCTTTCACGTTTCATGCGGGTACCTAGCGGTTAATAAGAGTAGCAACGATCATTGGTCGTTTTTTGGTTGCTTTGTAGAAAAATGGCCGTAGCAAATCTACCAATAATCGATTTAAGCTTTCCTCATCGTGAGTNGTGATATCAATTGTTTGAGTAGCTTCTGACAGATAGTCTTTCGCAAGTTCGAAAATTTCATTGCTTCCTTCATCGATATCGACAAATCCTTTGGATACAATTTCAAAATTAGTGTGATGTTGACCATTATCTTCAGAAGTAGTTACTACGACTAGAACGATACCTTGCTTGCCGATGGTACGCCTATTTCTCAGTGTAGTTGTTGGGAGTTCCCACATTTGCAGGCCATCAATAAAAATGTCGTCCGTAGGAATTTTATCGATTACTTCAGCGTGAGTGCCACTTATATTGAGCACGTCTCCATCTTGGATTACAAAAATGTTTTCTTTAGGAATTCCTACTTCTGCTGCCAATTCGCTATGCGCTACAAGCATTCGGTACTCACCATGAATAGGGATAAAATATTGTGGGGTAAGTAGACGTAGCATTAGCTTCAATTCTTCTTGACTAGCATGGCCAGGGACATGGACACCAGGAATATTTCGGCGTGTTATGACTTTGGCACCTTGTCTTACCAATCCATCTATTACAGATGCAACGGCCACCTCATTCCCAGGTATAGGCGTAGCAGAGATTATGACAGTATCCCCTTCCATAATAGATATTTCCCTATGGCGTTTATTTGCAATCCTAGATAAAACGGACAAGGGTTCCCCTTGTGCTCCTGTAAGTACTATTAATTGTGATTTGGCCGGTAGAGCATTTAGTTGTTCTAAAGGGAGAATCGCTCGAGGATCTGCTTTTAAATAACCTTTGTCTAACGACATCGTAATGTTATTGACCATAGACCGACCAACCAAAGAAACTTTTCGGTCATGCTTGAATGCAATATCTACGACCTGTTGCACCCTAGAGATCAGGGATGCGAAGGTCGCTACCAGGACCCTGCCTTTAGATTTATTTATCACCCAATCAAGGGTTTCGGTTACAGTCCTTTCTGAAGGTGTATAGCCTGGGACCTCGGCGTAAGTGGAATCTGAAAGAAGAAGTAAGACTCCCTCACGACCCAGTTCTCCTAGTCGCTGAAGATCGGCGGCTCTATTGTCGACAGGCGTGTGGTCTATTTTAAAGTCGCCGGTATGGACTATTGTTCCCAGTGGGGTTTTTATAATGACACCGCAAGCATCTGGGATACTATGGCAGACGTTGAAGTATTCGATTGATAATTTCCCCAGTTTTAGATGTTCCCCCGTACTTATTTCGCGGATAACAGATTTACTAATACTTGGATGCTCACGTAGCTTTGTTTTGATTAGATCACATGCTAGCGGGGGAGCGTAAATAGGTGGATTTAATTTCCGTAATAGGTATGGAATTGCTCCGATATGATCTTCATGGCCGTGGGTAATTAAAATGCCTTTTATACGTGATTGATTGTCTTCAAGGTATTTCATATTTGGCAAAAGAAGATCAATACCTGGCATATTGTCTTTGGGGAACATCAAACCCGCATCGATGATAACAATGTCTTTGTCATANTCAACGCACAGCATATTTTTCCCGACTTCACCGAGCCCGCCCAGAGGGATTATTTTGATGTCTTTGGCCATTTATAGCATTCTCATTTGTGCTGGAGCTTCGGCAGGTTTTGTGTTCGCGATTACCCCGCTTGATAGATTAAGGGCAGGAGTATTTTTACCTGAATTCGTTTTGCTAGCTAACAATGCACCGAGTTTAAGGAAATCAGATTGAATGGTTTTTCGAAGTTTNCCGTTATGTAATGCTGCTGCAGGATGATAAAGAGGNAATAATGTTAATTCTCCGACCGATCTAGCCTGAGCGCGTAGTTTACTAATAGGTTCTTTGGGAAACCAATGTGAGGCGGCATGGCGACCTAAGGGCACTATAATCGAGGGCCTCAGAATTTCTATTTGCCGATCTAGGTAATCAGAGCAGGCCTCGGACTCATCTGGTAAAGGATCCCGATTGTTTGGCGGACGGCACTTGACTATATTCGTAATAAATACTGATTCACGATCAAGCGCTACAGATTTAAGCATATTATCCAATATTCGCCCTGCTGCACCCACGAAAGGGATTCCTTGGCGGTCTTCGTTAAGGCCGGGTGCCTCTCCAACGAACAAAATTTGTGCAACCGGAGATCCATCGCCGGGAACAGCCTGAGTTCGTGTTTTCGAGAGTCTGCATAATTGACAGGATCTTACTTCATCGGAACAGGACTTTAGATCGTGCATAGAAATTCGAATTTAATCAGATACACCCTGAGCTTTTATAAAGTCGACTGCGTCTTGAATGGTACGGATTTTTTCCGCATCTTCATCGGTGATTTTCACTTGATTGTCATCAGTCGAGAACTCTTCTTCGAAGCCCATAATCAATTCAACTAGATCTAGTGAGTCTGCGTTCAGATCGTCAACGAATGATGCTTCAAGAGTTATCGCATCATTATCTGAGCCTAGCCTATCAACAACAACGTCCTTTACTCGATCAAAAACTGTAGCCATATTTATCCTCGCTTACGTTAAAATTCTGCGCTATCTAATCTGATAGCTTTTTNCGGGTTGTCAATGAGGGAACCTAGAACCCCATTGATAAATTTAGTGGAGTTTTCCCCTCCAAATGCTTTTGCAATTTCTATTGCTTCATTGATAACTACTTTCGGTGGAATTGTCGAGCCCTGTTGTAGTTCAAATATTGCCATTCGTAAGACATTTCTATCAACTGTAGGTATTTGTTCTACAGGCCACGAGGGGGCAAGGCCTTGAATAATTTGATCCAAGGCTGACTTATTAAGTAATACTCCCTCTATCCGCTCTTTAGCAATAGCATTAATTTTCGAAGAGCTCTGATTTTTTGCAGAATGAGACGAAAGGGAAAAACTCCATTCATGCTCTGTCAAATCGCATTCAAAAAGTACTTTTAGAGCAAGGAGCCTTCCTTTTCGCTGAGGAGTATTTGACATAGATGCTTTGCTGAGGGAGTCATTGGTGTCCATGATTAAGGTAATTCAGTCTAACGCATTAATATCATCAATAGTAGAAATCGTTCTAATGCTTGCATTCGGTGCAATTCTTTTTGCGAGCCCACTCAATACGCCGCCAGGCCCAAATTCGATGAATGTGTTAACTCCTAAATTGGTTAAGGTTTCCATAGACTGTTGCCAATAGACACAACCGCATAGTTGTTGCTTTAGCTCTTCACGAATTTGTTCTGGCTCCGATATAGGAAGACCAGTTGTGTTTGCGATTATAGGAGAGGTGGCGTGAGAGATAGTAACATTTTGTATTTCCAATTCCATTGGTTCCTGTGCAGGTCTCATTACTTCGGTATGGAATGCACCGGCAACCTCGAGTTTTATAGCGCGCCTTGCTCCTAATGCCTTTGCATTTTCAATTGCGATTTCTAAATCGTCCAACTTTCCACCAATAACTATTTGTTGCGAGGAATTTACATTAGCAATCTGCGCAGTCGTNCCGTTACAAGCGTCTAGAGCTTTTTCTAAGTCAAGTCCTATAAGTGCAGCCATTGAGCTAGGCTGCATCTGGCAAGCTAGCTGCATTAGTTGCCCTCTTCTTCGTACTAGTTTTAAGCCATCTGAAAGAGTTAGTGCATTTGATGCAACCAAGGCGGTGTATTCGCCTACACTATGCCCCGCAAAGAATTCAGGGGAAGGAATATTTTGAATCTCTTGAGCGGCACGTAAGATTGCGATACTAACACTTAAAATTGCAGGTTGAGCATTCTCTGATCTTGTTAATTCAGAAATTGGACCTTCGTAAATGAGGGCAGAGAGAGATGTATCTAGCGTCGAATCAGTTTCTTCAAGTACAAGTTTGGCTGCACTCGAGGCTTTAAGAATATCTGCACCCATGCCTACGGCTTGAGATCCTTGACCAGGGAAAAGGAAAGACGTTGTCATGGTTTTAGTTGCTATTGAAGCTCAGATTCAATTTGAAGGATGTCTCGTCCACGATAGTATCCACATGAAGGGCAAGCGTGATGTGGTTTCATTGGTTGATGACAACGCTGGCACTCAACTAGGCTGCTAAGTGAGGTATTCTGGTGTGCTCTGTTTGTTCCTATCCGTGATTTGGATCTTTTGCGTTTTGGTAATGGTGCCATTATTTATTCAGTAACTCCCGTAATTTTGCCCAACGTTGGTCTTGATATTGTTCACAAGAACAATTGGACTCGTTTAGATCAACTCCGCATTCTGTACAGAGTCCCTTGCAGTTTATTCTACATAGAGGTGCAATCGACATATTCGCTAAGTAATATTGCCGTATAGTTTCGCTAAGGTCCAATATGTGCTGTGCATCAATGCTGTTCGTTCCAGGTATTAATTCATCTGTCGAGTATCGGATTTTTGCCCCAGTTTTAACGTCAATACTAGGAAGAAATTCATCATCTATTTCTAGTTTACTTGAGGCGTTGTAATGAACCAAGCATCGACTACATTCATTTTTAGCGAAGACTGATATTATACCTGAAACCCAAATACCCCGATCTGTTCGAGTCAGTTGTAGGGTACCAGAGGATGGAAAAACTAATTCATCATCTGCCAAATTAAATAAAGATTCACTTAGCAGAATCTGTTTGACGGTCCCGACACTACTCTTAAGTAACTGAGAGACATTAATTTGGGAATCTGATTCCATATTCCACCTTGAACAATTTGAGCATTATACCCTAAGTTGCGGAATATATAAATTATTAATTGATATTTTGTTGAGTTTTGTTATTCAGTATTTCGCGTATTCTAGTTACGATTTCAGTTGAGTTTGATCCGGGGTTGAAGATTGCGGCAACGCCCATCTCCAATAAATTACTGCGGTCTTGAGGGGGAATGATTCCCCCTAGGATGATAGGGATATTTTCTAACCCCAGGGATTGCAAGCAGGCAATCACTTCAGGAACTAATTCCATATGTGCCCCAGATAAGATACTCAGTCCTATTAGGTCAACGTTTTCATCTTTTGCGAGTAGGGCAATTTCGAGAGGTGTTTTTCTGATACCGGAAAAATATACGTTGAAACCCTCATCTTCTAGTATGCGCGCCACGATTTTCGCGCCTCTATCATGACCGTCTAAACCAGGTTTCCCAATTAGAATGTTAATAGATTTATTCATTTTTTAAATGATGGAAGGGGGTGACGAGTTCAATTAGTATTCCATGTGTATCTACAGGGTTGGTAAATGCTATACGCCCTGTAAATCCTTCCCGAGGGCCAGTAATAATTGAAATTCCAAGTTTTTCTAATTCAGCGGCCTTTGTGTCAACATCTCCAACTGTAAAGGCCATATGATGAATGCCTTCACCATGGGTATCTAGAAATTTGGCGATTACAGACTTTGAGTCTAGAGGCTCTAAGAGTTCTATATGAGTTTCTCCTTGTTCAATGAATGCTCCCCGAACACCATGTTCATGATTTACCAATATTGATGCTTCAGGGGAATCAAATAGGTCATAAAATTGAGATAATGATTGTTCAATGCTAACAACGGCGATTCCGATGTGGTTTAGTTCTCCCACCTTTGTATTACTACTGGATATGGTCATAGCCTACTTCCGATTGTAAGATTCTAATCGATTGTAAATTCCTTTAATAAACTTCGTGCAATTACAATCCTTTGAATTTCTGAAGTTCCTTCATAGATTTCACTAATTCTCTGATCTCGGTACATGCGCTCTATGGGATTTTCTTTAAAGAATCCATAGCCACCAAAGATTTGTAATGCTTTGTCAACACAAAAATGTGCCGCTTCAGATGCATAAACTTTTGCCATTGCNGATTCTCGGTTGTGAGGTAATCCTTTGTCCTTAAGCTGGGCAGCNCTACGAGTTAGAAGTCTCGCTGAGTCAATTTGAGTGAACATATCTGCAAGTATAAATTGTAAGGCTTGTCGCTCTTTTAATTTTTCTCCGAATGTTTCTCTTTGCTGAGTGTATTTAATTGCCGCTTCGAAGGCTCCTTGTGCAATTCCTACTGATTGACTGGAGAGGGATATCCGTGACGAATCTAAAATAGTCATNGCTATTTTAAATCCTTCCCCTTCTTTGCCAAGCCGATTTGAAAGGGGAACTTCTACGTTATCGAAGTCGATTTGGGCGGTACCNGAACCTCTTATTCCCAGCTTGCCATGCATTCCTTTCATGGAAATTCCTTTGGAGTCCGAATTTATTACAAATGCAGTAGTTCCTCGATGCCCAGCGGTTTTGTCCGTAGCAACAAAAACAACAATTAAGCCTGATTCTTCAGCGTTTGTAATGAAAATCTTGGACCCGTTAATCAGGTAACTATCAGAATCTTGTCGGATTGCAGTGGTTTGCATATCAGCGGCATCACTACCGGAACTGGGTTCACTTAATGCCCATGCGACAAGAGTATCACCCGCGTTGGCTGACGGAAGGAACTTTGAAGATTGCTCATCATTTGCAAACTTGTCGATGGTGGAGACCCCCAAAGATAGATGCGCGAGCAGTGTAGTACTTGAGGACATACACACACGTGCTATTTCNTCACTTGCTATTGCTAGCTCGGCATATGGTGCACCTGAACCACCATATGTGGTGCGAGAGGTCATCCCCATTAAACCCATGTCCTTCATCGCTTGTACACTGTCCCAAGGGAATTCTTCATTCTCATCCCATCGGGCAGCATTGGGAGCTATCATACTATCGGCGAATTCTCGCATAGTATTGGAAAGCAATTTCTCATGTTCACTGTATAAGGCTTCCATATTGTCCTTTAGAGTCGTAAGTTCTCTGATTATAGTATTAACTGGATTATACCAATTGGTTTAAGGAGCAAATTTACTCATGTCAGGAACTTTATACATTGTTGCTACTCCAATTGGCAATTTGGAAGATATCACTTTACGTGCGGTCCGGGTGCTATCTGAAGCTGAATTGATTGCGGCTGAAGATACTCGAAGAACACGAAAATTGCTTAATCATTTGGGCCTGAGAAAAAAATTGATTAGCTTCAATCGGCATAATGCTAAAGAGCGATCGACAAATATTATAAACAGATTAGCTGTACATAATGTTGCCCTCGTTACTGATGCAGGCACACCGTGCATTAGTGACCCTGGAGCTACGTTAGTCTCAGAGGCATACGATAAAGGGTTTAATGTGATCGCTGTACCCGGTGCATCTGCTATAACAGCTGCCCTTTCGGTTTCTGGGTTTTTTGCAAATGAATTTCTCTTTCTTGGGTTTCTTCCCAGAATGAACAGCGCACGTAGAGAAATTTTAGAAGATTTCGAGTCCTACACTAGGACTATTGTTATATTTGAAGCACCGCATCGATTGAAATCTTTGTTGTCTGCGCTTTTTCAAACCTGGGGGAATCGGGAAATTGTAATTTGTCGCGAATTGACAAAATTGCACGAGGAAGTNTTTAGAGGCACTATTAGTGAGGCATCTGATTTTTTNGCTACCCCGAGGGGCGAATTTGTATTGATTGTTCAAGGGGCCAGTAATAATGTGAGCCACAGGGCAGCAGATTTAGATGACGTAAAAGAGGCGATGCAACAAGCCAAAGAATTAGGACTGGGTCGAAAAGATGCATCTCAGCAAGTATCTAGGGATCTGGGAGTACCGCGCCGCCAAGCTTACGAATTTTGGGAAACAATTAATTAACGACTGTTTAATACCTGCGATCCTGTTAGAATTACTGTACCCATGACACAAAGAATTTTTATTGGAGTAGCCTGGCCCTATGCTAATGGGCCTGCACATTTAGGGCATTTAGCAGGTGCTTACCTTCCTGCGGATGTTTTTGCTCGCTTTAATCGAATTATAGGGAATGAGGTATTGATGGTTTCTGGCAGTGATTGCCATGGAGCCCCTATAACTATGAGAGCTGATGCTGAAGGGATTCAGGCTGTTGATGTTGTGGAAAAATTCCATCAATCTTTCTTAGATACATGGAAGAGACTAGGAGTTTCTTTTGATCTATTTACCACAACCATGACGGATATTCACCAAAAAACAACACATGAACTTTGGGAATCACTTTGGGAAAAAGGTTATCTATATGAATCGTCAATGAAGGTGGCATACTCTCCTTCATTTGATAGATTTTTGCCTGATAGGTATGTAAGAGGTACGTGCCCTCATTGTGAGTATACGGATGCGCGAGGAGATCAGTGTGATAACTGTGGAGTCATTTTAGATCCTATTGATTTAAAAGACCTGGCTTATATTCGAGATGGTGAACGTTACCCCGTAGAAATTAGAGATTCCAATCATATTTTCCTGAAGCTAAGTGCATTTCAAGATCAATTACTAACTTGGATAGAGCCCAACGATTTTTGGAGGCCGAATGTCCGCAATTTTTCTAAAGGGATACTTATTGAGGGGCTTAAGGACCGAGCAGTCACGCGTAATTTAGATTGGGGTATTAGCGTACCTATAGAAGGGTACGAGGATCGACGGATATACGTTTGGTTTGAAGCTGTTATTGGGTATCTTTCTGCAAGTATTGAATGGGCACAACTTTCAGGTGACGAAAATGCTTGGCGCCCATTTTGGCAAGAGTCGTCTACTCGAGCTTACTATTTTGTGGGTAAAGATAATATTCCTTTCCATACGATAATTTGGCCTGCAATGCTTATGGGTAATGGCGATTACATTTTGCCTTATGATGTTCCTGCAAATGAATTTTTAAACCTTGAAGGACGCCAGCTTTCTACAAGTCGAAATTGGGCGGTTTGGGCTCCAGATTATTTGGATAGATTTGATCCTGACCCGCTTCGTTACCATTTAATTTCAAATCTACCAGAAACAGGAGATTCTGATTTTTCATGGGCAGATTATGTACGTAGTAATAACGATGAACTGGTAGCAACTTTTGGGAATCTTGTCCATAGAACTCTAACTCAAATTTACAGAAACTTTGACGGAAAGATTCCGCATCCTGGAAGGTTGAGTGAAGAGGACACCGAGTTAATCCGTAAATGTGAAGAAATTAAAGAGAAAGTAGCATCCAGTTTACAACGTGTGCGTTTGCGAGAAGCCTTGGACATCGCGATGTCTCTTAGTCGGGAAGCAAATAGATATCTTGACCAACGAGCTCCATGGAAACAAATAAAAGAAGATTCTTTATCAGCGGCGACTACGTTGTATACAGCAGCGTATGCGCTTATGACATTGCGTGTGGTTATGTACCCATTCGTCCCATTTAGTGCACAAAAGCTTCATGAGTTACTTGGCCAGTTTGGTGAAATTCAAGATATTGGATGGGTAATTGAAGACATTATCCCAGGTACTAATATACCTAAACCTGAACCTCTTTTTATTAAGTTAGATGACTCAGTCATTGAGGAAATGGTTTCAAAGCTTGGGTAGAAGAATAAGGAACTAGATTTGTCTGATTCAGTGCACATGATGGATTTCACAAAAATGATTAGCTTCATCTCTGAGCCTGTAGATACGGAACTGGAGAGAGTAAAAGAAAATTTAGAAGGATTAGCTAAAGTTTCAGGGTTTAGTAATGATCTTATTACACATGCGGTGATAAGTGGGGGCAAAAAACTTCGACCCACAATTACTCTGTTATCTGCGTTGGCATGTTCAAAGATTAACGAGCATGTTATTACGATGGCTACTGCAGTAGAGTTGCTGCATATAGCGACTCTTATTCACGATGATACTGTTGATAAAGCTGGGTTACGAAGAGGGAAATCAACTGCGAGTAGTCTGTATGGGGATGATATTGCAGTGTTACTGGGAGATTATATTTTTGCTACCTCCGCCATGTACGTCTGCGATACCGGGAATATTTCTGTCATACGACGTTTTTCCGAGACGATAATGGAATTAGCTCGAGGAGAACTTGCGGAGCGATTTTCTATTCATGATTGGGATCAAGAATTTGAGCGATATAAGCAACGAATTTACGACAAAACCGCTTCATTAATTTGTACATCTGCCGAATCGGGCGCAATTCTTAGTAACGCTCAATCATATCAAGCTTTACAGTTAAAAGAATATGGGATTAATTTGGGCATTGCCTATCAGATAATAGATGACATTTTGGATTTTATGGGTACTGAGGACGAGCTAGGGAAGCCGGTTGGAAGTGATTTAGTTCAAGGGACAATCACTTTGCCGGCACTGTTATATTCTTCAATTTATCCGGACGATCCGATTTTATTGAAATTAAAGCAAGGAAGCAAAGATGAAATTGAACTTAAAGAAATGGTCGATCGCATTAGAAATTCGAGTGCGGTAGATAGATCTTTTGAAATAGTACAAGAATTTTGTAAAAAGGCTAATCAAAACTTGAATCAGATTCCAGCGTCGCGAGCTAAAGCTTCATTAGAAATGTTAATAGAATATGTNACTATTCGAAAAAGTTAAACCAAATTTTTGACAACTTGAGAATGTTGCTCATCTGCATGATATGAAGAGCGGACCAGAGGACCAGCTGCTACATGTAGGAACCCTAAATTATAGGCATATTGCTTTAAGTCATTAAATTCTGAAGGGGTGTAAAATCGATCCATCTGAATATGTTGCCTTGAAGGCCTAAGATATTGCCCAATAGTTAATAATTTTACTCCTACATTACGTAAGTCGTTTAAGGTTTCATGGAGCTCGCTGATTCTTTCTCCTAAGCCGACCATTATTCCGCTTTTTGTAGGAATATGGGGAGCATATTGTTGGGCTTCTTGCAGAATAGATAGAGATAAATCGTAATCCCCTTTACCCCGTACCTTTTTGAAAACGCTACGTACCGATTCAATGTTGTGATTAAAAACTGCAGGATGAGCATCTAAGACGGAATGCAATGANTGTAGGTTCCCTGCAAAATCAGGAGTTNAAATTTCGANTTTACAATCGGGAGTTTTTTGGTNAATCTGCCTTATGCATTCAGCAAAAATATAAGCACCGCCATCTGCTAAATCATCACGATTGACCGAGGTTATCACGCAGTAATTTAAATTTAATGTGCGGACGGTCCTAGCTAGCCGTAGAGGCTCTTGTAGATCAAGAGCCTGAGGTTTTCCGCTTGTAACGTCACAATATCTACAAGCACGCGTGCAGACATCTCCAAGGATCATAAAAGTTGCCGATTTTCGTTCCCAGCACTCGCCGATATTTGGACAGCTAGCTTCTTCACATACTGTGTGGAGTTCTGCAGTGCGCAAAAGCTTACGCATGCTTAAATAATTTTCTCCACCGACCCAAGTTACTTTAAGCCACTTGGGTAACCTTTGTTTAGGTTCTGATGTTGTCAAATCAATTCCTTGGATTAAGGATAAAGTATAAATCTATCATCTAATAGGTTTGGATCTAGTACAAGTTTTTAACCCGTAGCTAATGCTATAGCCTGACTTAAATTTTGGACAGGATGGATATCAATTGGAGTATTAAACTTTAATTTTGATTGGCTCAAACTAGGTACAATAACCTGATTGTAGCCTTGTCTCGATGCCTCGGTTATACGCGTCTCAATATTTGAAGCACTCCTAATTTCTCCATTAAGCCCAATTTCACCAATGATAACAAGGGAAGGATGAACAGGTTTATCGAGATAACTTGATGCAATGGATACGGCTATAGGTAGATCTACCGCTGTTTCAGTAATACGTAATCCTCCGGGGACATTAACCATTAGATCTTGATTCCCAAGCTGTANATTGGCTCGTCTTGACAAAACTGCTGAAAGCATAATAGTACGATTGAAATCGACTCCAGTAATAGTTCTTCTAGGAGGATTGAACGCTGTTGGGTTGGTCAATGCTTGAATCTCACATAANAAAGGACGCGAACCTTCAAGAGTTACGGCAATACATGAGCCTGGGGAAGAGGTATCACGTTCAGATATTAAGGCGGCAGAAGGGTTTGTTAATTGATGCAGACCATCGTCTCTCATTTCAAATAATGCTACGTCATTAGTTGATCCATAACGATTTTTTGAATTTCGAATCATTCGTAAACTACCTAAAGAATCCCCCTCTAATGATAGAACAACATCGACCATATGCTCGAGAAGCTTTGGTCCCGCTATCGAGCCTTCTTTTGTTACATGTCCTGTAAAGAAAGTGGGACTGCCTGTTGTTTTTGCCCAATTAAGAAAAATTTGAGCACATTCTTTTATTTGGGTGGTACTTCCGGCAGTTGAATCTGAGGAAGAGGAAGTTAATGTTTGAATCGAATCGATGATGAGTATGTCGGGGGATAGGGTTGCAAGTTGGGGTCCAATAGATTCGGCTTCAGTCTCTGATAGGAAAAATATATTCGAAGTATCTATCCTCAGTCGATCACCTCGGAGACGAACTTGTGTACCTGATTCTTCTCCTGAAACATAGAGTACTTTTTTCCCTTGTTTTGTTAGAGCGTCGGAGATTTGTAGAAGTATTGTGGATTTCCCAATTCCTGGATCACCAGCTAGAAGCAGTACAGAACCTGATACGAGCCCTCCACCTAGTACGCGGTCAAATTCACTCAAACCAGAGCTAAGTCGAGACCCATCCGAATCAGGTTGCTCACTAAGCTTACTCAATGGTGTAATTTGTTGCCCTGGAATTTTATATAGATGTGTTGAAGGAGAAGCAGCTTCTTTGAATTCGACGAGAGTACCCCAGAGATTACATGAAGGACAACGACCATTCCATTTGGCCGAAGAATAACCGCAATCTTGGCATAAGAAGTACGTTTTTGAATTGGGTTTCAACACTTCGCTAATACTGCAGCAGAGACTTTAGTAATGCAAGCAGTGTTTGACCCTCTTTTGTGTGTCAGAGGGGGGTTAACTGGTTGTGGTGACAGGTTCTACTTCGTGTCTAATCAATAAGGACTGAGAGTCTGTATCTGGGTCAACGTCTACAATCACAGTTTGACCTGGCTGAAATTTCCCGCTGAGTACTTCATCAGATAAAGGATCTTCAATTTTTTGTTCAATTAGCCGTCTTAGTGGCCTAGCTCCAAAAGTAGGATCGTAACCTTTTTCCCCTAACCATGCTTTAGCTGAATCAGTGACTTCAAGGCTGAGACCTTTTTCAAGCATCGGTTTTCGTACATCATTAAGCATTAAGTCAACGATACTGACGATATGCTCTTGTGTTAAAGCATGAAATACTATCTGTCCATCAATCCTATTGAGGAATTCAGGTCGGAAAAAGCGCTTAACTTCATCATCCACTTTTGTTTTCATTTTTTCATAGGCATTAGCTTCCATTTTTGACTGTTCTTGGATGGCAAACCCAAGAGAAGTATCTCGTTTTATGAGATCAGAGCCGATATTGGAAGTCATAACAATTATGGTATTCCGGAAATCTACTTTTCGCCCTTTAGCATCAGTCAGATGGCCATCATCAAATATTTGTAGGAGCAAATTAAAAACTTCAGGGTGCGCTTTTTCAATTTCATCTAACAAAATACATGTGTAGCTTCTTCTTCTCACAGCATCAGTTAATTGCCCACCTTCTTCGTAACCAACGTATCCCGGAGGCGCTCCAATTAATCGTGCGACGGTATGGCGCTCCATGAATTCTGACATGTCAAGGCGAATAATTGAGTCGTCTGAACCAAACATGAATTCTGACAATGCGCGAGCGAGTTCAGTTTTGCCAACGCCAGTAGGTCCAAGGAACATAAAGCTCCCTATTGGCCTTCTGGGGTCTTTTAATCCAGCACGGGCGCGTCTAACTGCTTTTGCAATAGATACGACGGCCTCATCCTGACCTATGATTCGCTGATGAATGTGTTCTTCCATCTTAAGGAGGCGTTCTGTTTCTTCAACTGCCATTCGGGTGACAGGGATTCCAGTCCACATGCTTACTACTTCTGCTATCTCTTCACTAGTTACTGAATCTTTTTCATCACTTGTATTAGCTTGCCATTCATCCTGTAGTTGCTGCAATTTTTCGGCAAGTTTTAATTCACGGTCACGAAGTTCAGCGGCGTACTCGTACTGTTGCTGTGAGATGGCTTCATCTTTTTCGCGACGCACAGTGTCCAATACTTTTTTGGATTCTTTGACGGATAGCGGGGTTCCACTAGAACGAATTCGTACTCTTGAACCCGCTTCATCCATAAGATCTATTGCTTTGTCGGGAAGATATCTGTCAGCAATGAATCGAGATGCTAGTGTTGCCGCAGCTTGTAGGGCTTCATCTTCAATGGTAACACCGTGATGCTCTTCAAATTTAACTTTAATACCCCTTAGGATTTCTACGGTTTCTTCAGTAGAAGGTTCCTCTACGTTTACTGGTTGGAACCTTCGCTCTAACGCAGGGTCCCTTTCGACGTATTTCCGATAATCATCGAGCGTAGTTGCACCGATGCACTGTAGCTCCCCACGTGCAAGGGATGGTTTAAGAATATTTGCGGCGTCGACAGCTCCTTCCGCTGCTCCTGCACCTACCATGGTATGCATTTCATCAATGAATAGAATGCAGTTACCTGCAGCTTTGATTTCCTCTACGACTTTTTTAAGTCGTTCTTCAAATTCACCACGGTATTTGGTTCCTGCAACTAATGCGCCCATATCAAGCGTGACAACTCGGCGGTTAGCCAAATTTTCTGGAACATCGCCAGATGTTACTTGCTGTGCAAGCGCTTCAACTATTGCAGTTTTTCCTACGCCAGGAGGGCCAATAAGAACTGGGTTGTTTTTAGTTCGCCGGCTTAAGATTTGTAGCACCCGAGCAATTTCTTTGCTGCGTCCAATCACAGGATCTAATTTTTCGGCACGAGCGGAGCTTGTTAAATCAATGCCAAGTTGGTCAAGGGTAGGGGTTCGTGTGCTACTTTTGCTTTGAGATTTTCCTTGAGAAACACTTTGATTTAAGATTCTTGTGGTTTCGGCCCGAACTTTATCTAGAGATACTCCGAGGCTTTCGAGAACGCCGGCGGCGACACCTTCACCTTCACGCATGATTCCAATTAAAAGATGCTCAGTCCCGATGTAATGATGACTGAGCCTTCGAGCTTCATCTACAGCAAGTTCAATAACTTTTTTCGCCCTAGGAGTAAGACCAATATCGCCAGGAGAAGGTCGCTCTCCTCGTCCAATAATAAATTCAACAGCAGAACGAACCTTGGAGAGCTCAACATTTAGGCTACTTAAAACTCGCGCAGCTACTCCGTCAGTTTCTCTAACTAAACCTAGGAGGATGTGCTCAGTTCCTATATANTTATGATTAAAACGTTGAGCTTCTTCTTGAGCGAGCGAAAGTACTCTTCGTGCACGCTCAGAAAATTTTTCAAATCTACTTGACATGGAGTCTCCTCTACATATCTAAACACATTAACACTGATTAGGCGATATTTTAGTCTACTGGATCAAAATATTCAGTAGGCCAGTCCTCCTCTTCGATTGCTTGCTTTAGACTTAAACCAATCCTACGGCGATCCGGATCTAAACTGATAATTCTCAAACTAAGTGTATCTCCTATGGATACAATGTCTTTAGGGTGATTAATGTGTTTTTCAGCCAATTCAGAGATGTGGATTAGCCCTTCAACTCCTTCACTTATTTTAGCAAATGCTCCAAATTCAGAAAGCTTCATGATTTGGCCTTGGACTAATTGACCTATCTTGTAGAGTAATGGCACTTCATCCCAAGGTGCCGGTATAAGCTTTCGCATACTTAACCCGATACGTTTTGAATCAGGATCGATATTAATAATTTCTACATTTACGACTTGCCCAACACTGACATGCTCACNCACATTGGATACGGTTCCCCAAGATATTTCCGTCAGATGCACAAGGCCATCAATGCCACCGATGTCTACGAATGCCCCAAATTTTGAAAGTCCAGTAACTTTTCCTTCACAACGGTCACCTATTCTTAACTTGTCAATGAGCTGGTTTTTGAGCACATTTTTTTGTTCTAAAAAAGCATTTCGCTCAGAAAAGACAACTTTGTCTTTTTTACGGTTAATTTCTATAGGTTTCATAGAGATTGTAGTGCCATGTTTATTTGCAAGTGCAGTTTCGCGATCTATCCCATTTTCGAGCACTACGTGAGATAAAGGAATAAACCCTTGTAATCCACGAACATTTACTACTATTCCACCTCGATTATGCTCAGTAACGATGCCTGTTATGGCAGTGCCTTTAGCATAGGATTGTTCGATATTAGCCCAAGCATCAATTGCTACGGCTTGGTCANGCGATAGAGTAATATGCCCATTTCTGTTTGTTCTCGTTTCCAGAACTAACACTTCAATGGTATCTCCATTTTTATATTGCAAAGTGGGGTCCAAAATTCCAATTGAGCGTAGCTCAGAGTAAGGTACAATTCCTTCCGATTTGTAACCTCCTACTGAAATTAGAAGCCCTTCAGCAGAAGATCCCATCACTTCACCTTCTACTACATCGCCTTTACGCAGTTCAGGTATTTCATTTTCCAGAGCAAGTAGCTCCGCCATTGTGGGCTGATTAGGATCTGTGGAATTTGGCCTATATGCCATGTTGCACCGTCAAGTATTTAGGTAAATTTTATGTTGAACCTTTGACACTGTAAACCCAAAAGCACCATGCGTAAAAATTTTGTTTTTGCCAATTTAAGTACTAGGGATTAAAAAACCCGGGCTATGCCCGGGTGTAAATTAAGCTGGCGGTGACCTATTTTCCCAGCAAGTTGCCCTACCAGTATCGTAAGCGCTGAAGCGTTTCACTTCCGTGTTCGGGATGGGTACGGGTGGGTCCACTTCGCTCAAACCACCAACGNGAANAGGATAATAATTATTAGACCGCTTGTCAACCAGGCTTTTCCTAGCGAAGCAGTCTATAGACTGCTTCGCTAGGAAAATAAATTNACTAACGGCGCGAAGAAACTAGGTAAATTAANTTGCCAGGAGTCGTCTTCTTGCTGTTTTTTTCGATTGAAACTATAATTGCAGGGTTGTTTATTTCATTTGCTTTTTAGGGGAATTATGGAAGCGCGCGACGTAGTGGCTCTTGTACCTAATGATAAAATTTGTGAGTTCCAGCCGGGGGATACCGTTAAAGTTAACGTGTGGATTCGGGAAGGGGAGCGACAAAGATTACAAGGGTTTCAGGGTGTAGTTATCCGTAAAAGAGCCGGAGGACCTTCAAGTTCTTTTACGGTGAGAAGAGTTGCGTCGGGAATTGGCGTCGAGCGATCTTTTTTCTTTCATTCTCCAAATGTTGAAAGTGTTGAGTTAGTGCGACGTGGTATTGTTCGAAGGGCGAAACTTTACTACCTTAGAGGTTTATCTGGTAAGGCTGCACGCATAAAAGAGCGCACCACGGGTGGGAAGCGCTCGTAGTTATTCCTCTAATTTAAATATCCGATTAGTTCAAATAGATTGCTATACTCCGGTAGTAATATGGGGTTTGATGCTTTGGACGATCAGTATATTCAGCGAGATCACAAAAAATATGCAAGAGTAATNGTTGATGCTCGTTTATTTTCTCGTGAAGATATTTTCACTTACTTAATACCAGAACATCTAAACGTCTCCATTGGGCATTTAGTGCGTGTACCTTTTGGTCGTAAGACTATAAGGGGACTAGTGTTCGATATTATTGATTCACCAGATGTGCATTACACAAAGCCCATTGATTCAATCATTGTTGAAACTCCAGTGTTGAATTTAAAAAAATTAAAATTGGCTGAATGGGTTGCAGGCTATTATAGAGCATCTCTATTCGATGCTNTATCTCCAATGCTGCCTCCGGGATTTAGGTATAAATCTCAAGATTTGATTGAAATTAATAACAGTATTTTTACTCGAGAATCAGATCTATCGACTGGTGAAAAGGCGCTAATGGAATACCTAAGATTACATCCGAACAGTAAGCATTCGATTCCGGCTTTGGTTAATTCAAGAGGGACTTGGGTTCGAAATACCATAATGAGCTTGCTCGGCAAAAAATTAATCAAGTATGTAACTGAAGATTTTGTATATAAATCTAGAGCTCTACGGAATAATTTTCTTGAATTGATTGTGAAAGGTGAATCATTACGTGCGTACTATAAAATACACCCAAATGCGAAGAAGCAGTTAGCATTATTAAAATCTTTGACCTTGCGAAAGTTTATGGCACTACAGGAAGCGCGCAAAGAATATGGGGCAACAGCAGTTTCTTCGATTGTAGATGCAGGTCTTGTAAAGCTAATTAATGTCGAGCTTGATAATGTATCTAAAGTGCTAGAGCCCTCTAAACTACCCACGAATGATCAAAAAATTGCCATCGATAGAATTAAAAATTCTTTAAATAAAGAGTCAAATAATGACGGCTCCACCTGGTTATTACATGGAATTACAGGAAGCGGCAAGACGGAAGTGTATCTTCAGGTAATAGCTCATTGTTTAGATTCAGGAAGTAATGCAATNGTATTGGTCCCTGAATTAGCGCTAACACCTCAGATACTGAGCCGATTTCAAGTAAGGTTTGCTTCGAATGTTGGGGTACTGCACAGTGGTATGCCTATTAATCAACAAAAAGAGGAATGGTGGAGGATTTTTAACGGAGAGAGGAAGATTGTTTTAGGAACTCGAAGCGCAATATTTGCTCCGTTGGAGGATGTAGGGTTAATCATTCTTGATGAAGAGCATGAATGGACTTACAAGCAACACGAACTATCCCCCAAATATCATGCTAGAGACGTTGCTATGTATTTGGCGAGATCACAAGGTGCTACGGTGCTTCTTGGAAGCGCTACCCCAGATATAGGAACAGCATTCTTGGCACAGAAAGGAGTTATAAAGAAATTAAAGCTACCTAATAGAATCGAAAGATCTGGAGCGGAGAGAGGATTAGCTAGCGTAGAAACTGTTGATATGCGCGAGGAATTAAAAGCAGGTAATAAAAGTATTTTAAGCCGATTACTCCAAGAAAAATTGATATCGAATTTCAATGCCAAAAAACAAGCTATTTTATTTTTAAATCAAAGAGGTTCTGCTCGCGCTGTTAAATGTCGTGACTGTGGGTTTGTGGTCAATTGCTCTCGTTGCTCGATCGGTATGACTTATTATAACGATAATGGCCATCAACGATTACGGTGTCATCATTGCGGGAAAGTTGGTTTTACGCCGACTAAATGCCCCCAATGTAAAGGATACAGGATTAAATCTGTTGGAGTCGGAACTGAAGGATTAGAGAGCGAAATTAAGAGAGTTTTACCTTCGGCGCGTATCATGCGATGGGACAGNGATTCGGCATCCAGTATAAAGGCTCATGAAGGCATATTACGTAGATTTTCAAATCAGGATGCTGACATATTAATTGGAACTCAAATGATCGCCAAAGGTTTGGATATACCATCTGTGGATTTGGTCGGAGTTGTACTGGCGGATATAGGCCTTCATTTTCCAGATTTTCGTGCATCGGAAAGGACGTTTCAGGTCTTGACACAGGTTGCAGGTCGGGCTGGACGTGATACCAATATGGGTGATGTTATTATTCAGTCTTACCTACCTGATCATTATGCGATTCAAGCTGCTGCTGCGCAAAACTATGAATCATTTTATGANTCAGAAATCAAATTTAGGAGAGATCTCCAATATCCACCGTATACAAGAATGATTCGATTGCAGTTAGATCAATCAAATTACGAGCTTGGGCAAAAAGAATCTCGGAGGTTTAGAAACCTCTTGGATAAGATTGTACGTGAATGGGATATGGATCGAGTCCAAGTTATTGGCCCTGCGCCATCGTATCCTCATAAAGTAAGGAATGTTTGGCGATGGCATTTAATTATACGATCAACAGATCCTGAATACCTTTTAAGTAAAGTTGCAATCCCTTCGGTTTGGTCCGTTGATGTTGATCCTATGAATTTTTCATAAATATTCTGCAGGGAAAAGTCGTATAATTAGAATATGGCTGTTTTATCAATGCGCTATATCCCGGACCCCATACTACGGGAGAAAGCTAAAAAAATTAAGAATTTTGCAGATAGTGATCTTAGTAAATTAGCAATGGATATGGTGGATTCTATGTACTTTTATAATGGTGTTGGATTGGCGGCAAACCAAATAGGTTCATTGAAACGAATTTGCGTTATACAAATGCCTGAAGATGAAGAACCTACTATCCTGATCAATTTGGAAATTACACGAAAAGAAGGAGAACGGTTAGTTACCGAAGGCTGTTTGAGTTTACCAGGTTGGCAGGGGAAAATAATGCGTGCAGAGAAAGTTTGGGCAAGGGCGATGGATTTAGAAGGTAAAACGGTTAAATATAAAGGTGTGACGGATCTTCTTGCACAGGCACTAGAGCACGAAAATGATCATTTGGACGGCAAGCTATACATTGATTTTGTAGAGTCGAAAAATGATCTTTATGAAGTGGAAATAGGGGAAGAGGAAGATGATTAACGATGTATATATTTCAGATACGGTTCCCCCAAATCGCTTCGCCTGCTAGAATTCTCTGGATGTACGAGAAGATCAAATTAATTTTCCTTCAAAAATATAAATGGACTTTATAATTTTTTATGTTGCGTAAACTTCACTGGAAATCTTTACTGACGATTATTTTTATAGTCACCGTATCTTTTACGGTTCTGTATTTTGACGAATTTGAAATTCCTGTTTTAGGTCAAAAAGGGTCGGATGATATTTTAGGGCTAACTCTTGGACTGGACCTTGCAGGAGGGACTCAACTTATATATCAAGCTGGCGATGAGAGCTTGAGGCCGACTGAAAGTGAGATGGAAGGACTTATAGGTACTATAAGCCGCCGGATTGACCGCCTTGGCGTTACAGAGCCTAGCTTGCAAAGATTAGGTGATGATCGACTATTAATACAATTACCCGGCGTTGAGGATGTGCAGCAAGCTAAAGACTTAATAGGGCAAACTGCGCAATTGGAGATTATCGAGCGGATTTGTGCAGACCAACAATGTACGGTTTTTAATGATCAAGAAACTGGCCTTACTGGAGATGATATGTCTCGGGCTTTCGCGAGCCAAGACCAAGTTACNCAGGAACCAATTCTAAGTTTTGAGCTTAAGCGCGGTGCAGCTCAGCAATTTGCCACGGTTACTCAACGAATATACGATTCCAATACATCTGAAAATCCGAATCAATTAGCTTTTGTACTAGACGACAAAGTTTTAGTTTCAGCTACAGTTCAATCACCGATACTTTCTGGAAGCGGGATTATAAGTGGCAGTTTTACCCCTGAGGAAGCCCGCCAGCTTGCCATTCAGGTTGAATCAGGTCGATTGCAGATTGATATTACGGAACTATCTTCTTCCGTTATTGCGGCGTCACTTGGTAGTAAATCTCTAGAAGAAGCTTTAGTAGCAGGGCTTGTAGGACTAGCGTTAGTTCTACTGTTTATGACTGGGTATTATAGAGCTTCTGGTTTAATTGCGGGAATTACGCTTATTTTCTATACGGCTATAGTATTGGCGATTTTTAAATTAATCCCAGTCACTTTAACGCTGGCAGGTCTTGCAGGCTTTATTCTCTCACTTGGTATGGCCGTTGACGCTAATATACTGATATTTGAAAGAGTAAAAGAGGAACTTCGAGTAGGGAGAACGCTGTCTTTTGCGATACAAATTGGATTTAATCGTGCATGGACCTCTATTCGAGATGGAAATGTATCGACGATATTGATTGCTTTAGTTCTATTTTTCTTTGGTAGTGGGTCTGCAAATTCAGCAATCACTGGTTTTTCTATATCACTGTTAATTGGTGTATTAACAAGTATGTTTACTGCAATCTTTATTAGCAGAAAATTATTGGGAATTGCAGGTAATTCTTTCCTGAATAGATTCCCGCAACTCTTCACTCCAGAGTTTATTACTAAGAATAGTTCCGGAGGCCAAAACTAATGCAAGTTGTGCGCTTTCGAAAATGGTTCTTATTAATTTCTGTGGTAATGATGCTCGCGTCTGTGGTTTCCCTATCATTGTACCGATTAAACCCGGGCATTGATTTCACTGGTGGTGCCGCAATTAATGTTAATTACCAGGAAGAAGTTACCTCATCACAAGTTTCTGCTTCGTTATCAAAGGTTGGTCAAGATGATGCTGTTGTGCAAGCAACTTCGGATAACGCTTTTTTCGTCCGCGTTGGCGTTTTAGAACTAGACTTGCGTGATGATGCTGGCCAAGTGATTAGGAGGGGCGAAGAATCTGAGGTCCGCGATGCTTTACTTAGCTTAGGTTCAGGAGAAATTGTTTCATTTGATAGCGTTTCTGGATTGATTGGAAGCGAGAACGTGCGGAACGCGATAATTGCTGTGGTTGTCGCCTCGTTTGTTATTCTAATTTACGTTACTTGGGCCTTTCGCAGAGTACCCACTCCGTTTAGGTATGGAGTAGCTGCTGTAATAGCATTAATTCATGATGTACTTATTGTTTTAGGCGTGTTTTCAGTTCTTGGCGAGACGATCAATCTACAAGTAAATGCTATGTTTATTACAGGAGTTTTGACAACGATAGGTTATAGCGTTAATGACACTATAGTGGTATTTGACCGTTTGCGAGAGAACGTTGCACGGTATCCTGGTGCTCCAATTGGGGAATTGGTTAACGTTAGCGTGAGAGAAACTATTGGAAGATCATTAAATACTTCTATTACATTGATTGTCGTGGTCATTGCTCTTTTACTCTTTGCAGGTGCTTCAATTCAACCTTTGCTTTATGTGCTTCTAGCAGGGGTAACAGTAGGCACATACAGTTCGATTTTCATTGCTAGTTTGACCCTTGTGGCGTGGGAACAAGGGGAAATAGGCAGATTTGTACGACTACTCACCTTTAGGCGGTAGTTGCGGATCGATAAGAATTCGCCCGATTGAAGTATTGGCTTTCATATTATCTAAAGCAGTTTTTAGCGAACTTGCCTTTAAAGGTAAGGTTTTCTCAATAATTGCATCAATAGCACCAGCTTGCATGTCAAATATGGATTGTTCCACCTCGGATATGCCTGCGCCCAAGCTACCTATTAGCTGCAGCTCTCGGAAAATAATTTCAGCGGGTATGATTGGTGTGGGAGAAGGTAAAAGTTGACCACTTATTATAAGTTTACCTTTGCTTGATAGCGTGGTTAAAACCCGATTTAATGAAAGACCTGTAGTATCGATTGCTGCACTTGCCCCCTCATCATCAGTGATAGAAGGAATAATTTCTTCATAGGGTTCAGTATCCAAAAAAACGGAGTCATACCAGGGCATTGATTGTAGGCGGGTAATTTTTTTTTCAGAGCTTGTGATCCCTAAAACTTTAACTCCTACAGCTGCTGCAACTTGTGCCGCATGAACTCCTAAACCTCCACTAGCACCAGTGATAACTAAGGAATTCCCTTCGTGGATGCCGCAAAGCTTAACTGCTTTTGCGGCTACAGATATAGGAGAGAATAATAAAGATGCCTGCTTGAGGGAAGGGTAACCGGAGGGTAAAACTATTAAAGAAGAAAAAGGTACTTTAACAAATTCTGCAAAGCCCCCATGCTGCCGATGACCGAGTTCTTTGGGAATAACTACAGCCTTTTCCCCTATTAGTTGTTTAGGTACATTTTTACCTACCTCAACAATTTCACCGGATATTTCATGACCTAGAACTCGCGGCAAAATTACTCCGCGTTTTAAGATACCTGAAATAATCAAGGCGTCATGCCGAGAAAACCCACAGGCAGCGATTTGAAGAATTACTTCATTCGGGTTTGGTTCAGGGTCGTCTAATATTATATCCTGCAGATCCAAATGCCCGGAATCTGATAATTGTAGTATGACGGCTCTCAGATTTAGTCCTTTTGATAGTTATTGGCTTTATCATCAAAGCTCTAGATAATTAGTATATTCAACACTAACGCAGGAGGCACTATGCGCATTGGAGCACACGTATCGACATCTGGGGGAATAGATAAAGCAATTGATCGCGCATTGGAAATTGGAGCTGAATGCGTGCAGCTATTTCCATCTGCTCCTCAAGGATGGGGATTTAAGTCCCCTGATGAGAAAAGTATTGCTGAATTTAGGCGAAAATCATATGAGCATGACATTGGGCCTAACGTTTTTCATGGCATTTATTTGGTGAGCTTGGGTTCAGACGATATGGCTTTAGTGGAGAAAGGGAAAGCATCATTAATTAAGTATTTGAATACCGCAGAAGATCTAGGAGTTGAGGGCGTTATTTTTCATCTTAATAGCCATAAAGGGAGGGGATTTGATGGCGTGTTTTCACAAGTGGTCGCTTCGATTGAGGAAATTTTAGATAACACTCCTGAAGTGACAAAATTAATTATTGAAAATAGTGCAGGTATGGGCAACCATATAGGGTCAAAATTTGCAGAAATAGGAATGTTTATAAGAGAGCTGAATTCTCCAAGAGTAAAGGTATGTTTAGATACGCAGCACAGTTTTGCTGCAGGTTACGATCTTCGTACCAAAGAGACGGTTGAATCTGTAATGGATGAATTTGATCGGGAAATTGGCATTGACCATTTAATGGCGGTTCATTGCAACGACTCTAAGCCTGAGCTTGGAGGTGCGTTGGACCGGCACGAGAATATCGGGGAAGGATATTTGGGCATCGGGGCATTCGAATCACTTCTATCACATCCTGCGTTTCAGGAGATCCCCTTCTATTTGGAAGTTCCAGGGTATGAGGGTAAAGGGCCTGATGCAGAAAACATTAATACTTTGAAAATACTGAGGAAGGAAATTGACTAAGATCTATGCGTAAAGCGGCTTTTGAAGAGCTTGTTAGACAAGCGGTGGAGAATATTCCTGAAGACTTTCGCCTGATTATGCATAATGTTGATGTACATGTACGTCGGATGCCTACTCAAAGGCAATTAAAAAAAATACCTTTAGCTCCAGGGCAGCAGCTATTAGGATTATATGAAGGAATTCCGCTTACTCAGAGAGACTCATACGGTACTGTTCTGCCTGACATAGTAACTGTTTTTCAAATTCCGATTGAAAAAATATGTACGACGTATGAAGAAATTGAAAAAATGATTCAGGATACGGTGATCCATGAAGTTGCGCATTTTTTTGGTATTACAGATGTGGAATTAGAGGCATGGGGGATAGCAGTATAGTTAATTAAACCTGTTTTGATGAGGGCTCAGGTGTAAATAGCATGACCACAAATGATAGAAGGTAAGTGACTACGATTACCCATAGCCCAAGGCTGTAGGATCCGAGGTTATCGTAAGATAACGATAAAATTATGGGTCCTATGCCCATGACGATACTAACTAATGGGTAGACCACGCCTTGAATAGAACCAAGGTGGGCTCTCCCTAAGTAGGCGGGCCAAATTAGTGGATTTAGAACGATCATTCCCCCTATAGCTAAGCCACTTCCTGCAGCTAATAGGAGGAGTGCTAACGGTTGTTGTTCGATAACGGCGAGTAACCCCATAACAAGAGCACCCATCAGGACTAGTCCAAGGAAAGATAATCGAACTGTTGTCTGGTTGGCTATGTACCCCCAAAAATATCTCCCCGAAACGGACATAAGCCCGTAAATACTTAATGCAAAAGCTGCTCCACTTTGACTAAATCCTCGATCTTCAAATAATGGGACCATATTGGCGGGGATTGCTATGGAAGGTACGCTTGCCAAGGCAACTGCGATTATAAGTAGCCAGGTGCTCTTGATTCGTACGGATTGTTTTAAGTTATACCCAGTGGGGAATGATGAAACTGGCAATAAAGAAGTATTAGTTTTTTCCCCGTCGGGTAATAATCCAAGATCTTCAGGTTGTCGCCTGATTAGTAGTGCTAAAGGAACGCCAATAAGTATTGTGCATATTCCGTAAACCACCCATGCATCGCGCCATCCCAAAGAGCTTATAGTAATCGCCGCAATTAAGGGTAAAACAAGCGCAGCAAAGCCACCTCCAGTGGTTCCAATCGCCATAGCTAGAGGTCTCCTGTGCACGAACCATTTTGGAACTAACGCTGCTGCAATAATGTTCGTTTGTCCAACCCAGGCTATTCCTCCTACGATCCCATAAAGAACCATGAATTCCCAAGGATCTTCTACTCTCGATATGAGTATCAAGACAGCCCCACCCACTCCACTTGCAATCATGCTAAGTATCATCGCTCCGTTACGCTTGTCCATAAATCTACCGATTAATGGGACACCAGCAGCGGATATTAATACTCGTATTGTTACGGCTCCAAAAATGTCTGAACGTTCCCAGTGAAGGAGTTCACTAGTCATCGGTCCTACAAAAACACTGAGTGCCCACAACTGTATACCCACTTGAACAAAGTGAGTAATAAACGAAACTGCAACGATAACCCACCCGTAGAAGATAGGTAATCGAGCTTCCCATGGCCTGATGGTTTTAGGGTATTTCAGTACTAAATCCTATCCTTATGATTGTTATCCAAATAAGTCTTTTTTATCAATATTACCGAAACCAGGGAGAGTAATGTCAGAGTAAAAATCGGAACCATAGTTTCGGGTCTTAACTACTACGGGCATTGGAATTGCATGCCCGAACATTAAGGATTGCTGCATTGATTCTAATCGGGACAAAATATTACGTAGATTTCTCGATCCTGCAGCAGCAGTAAGAACGGCATCAATATCACGATCATTATCTAATTGGCATACGATTCGAGTTCCTATTTGGCTGAGAATTTCCTCGTCTATACCTGAGGGGCGCTGATCCACAACCAATAGAGTTACTCGGTACTTTCGCATTTCTCGAGCAATTGTTCCAAAAATAGTATGGCTTGCGACACCAGAGTTAAGGAATCGGTGGGCTTCTTCGATAGTAATCACAAGTGGGCGTGGAAGATCTGTATTCCCGGCTAGAGCTGCCTCTGTTTTCTTTCTGTACTCTTCATGAATCCGGCGAGTAATGAGATTGGCTACAAGAATATATGCACTTTCGTTGTCGCCATGCTTGCCAAACTCCAACACTACATGTCGGTTATCCATGAGATTTTCTAAGATACTAGTGGTAATTCCTTTCCCAATTGACCTTTCTGCCATAAATGAGAATCGCTTTAAGCGAGATAAGTTCCTTCGAAGAGCTTCTAAGGTATTGGTATTTTCTCGTAAATGATCTGCTAAATCATTTAACTCCTCTTTGGTCAACTCTAAAAATTTTAAGATCCAGGGAATGGTATCTTTTTTGAAATAGTCGGCTAGTGCATAGCAAGATTGGATTCCTAATTCAGTAATGTTTAGAGTGCTCGCTAGAATGGCTATATCCTCGGGTTCAATTTCATCAAATCCAATTTGAGCCTCATTATCGTATTTGATTCCACGGATATCAGCTGATTCCTTATCAAGCGTAAATATTGTGACGCGACTGCCAAACAATTGTTTGAGACCTTTTGCGGAGTATCCGTTTTCGGTGGAGGATTCCCAGCCGTATTCGTTGTGCATGTCAAAAATCAGATTCGTTGCAACCTGACGTTGGAGTATTCCGGAAAGTAAAATTCTAGTTAAAAAACTCTTACCAGTTCCACTTTTTCCAAATACCGCATTGGAGCGTTTTACGAAATCCTCTAGATTTAAGCACACTCGTGCATCCTCCATGTCTAAAGGACTTCCAATCCATATGTGCTTATGATCTTCACTTCCAAATACTGCGGCTACATCTTCATTTGATGCACGAAATACGGGTGAGAAGTGAGGAGGTAGAGATTTTGCAGGTTGCGGGACTTGATGTTCTTCACTGATGTTAAGGCTAGGTGTAATTGTTGCGAGTGAATAAACTGTTGTGTCAGAAAGGACTTTGCTTAATCCGGGAATATTGGTTGAGATGTGTGATGAAAATTTACTATCGGTCGCGTCTAGTCGAAGATCGGTAACAGTTCCAAAAAATTTACTATTAATCCCGCTTATAGTGACAAAAGTCCCTATTTTTGTTTGTTCAATGTTCAGGCTTTCTGAAAATCGTACATCTAGTCCTTGTGAAATAGAGCCCCCAATTATTAAACCTAATTGATTTGCATGTTGATTTGATTTATTCATAACAAATCATCCATAGGTAGTCGCTTGATAATTGATCCAACGCGAGATAAATCCGAAGGAAGTTGGCAAGCTATTGATTGTGTCGCTTTCAGCAAAAAGGATGAAGGATCTTCGGACACTTGCAGTGCGTGCTTGATAGTTGCCGCGACTACATCGTCGATAGTTGGGATATTTTTTCGTAGGAGCAATGCAAGGAAGTCGATGTGCTCAATGAATTTGCGAATTTCATCAGGCGTGCATCTATAGATGAAACTATGGATTCTTGGAGGTAATGGTGGGAGGTACTGATTTATTTTGGCGTTTTCCTCGAAACCAATAATAATCACGCTGATTGTGGTACGCATTAGTTGATCTAATTGAGGGTGGTCTTGGTAAATTTCTTCTTCATTACTGACGTTATGACCTCGTGCAATCACNCCTCGACTGGGATCAATTGCACCCGTATAAATGCCATCTATAATTCCAAATATAGAATCCCCTATTTTAACCAAGCTTCCCAAGGCAGGTGAATCGTAAAGAGAATGACATTGCCCAGTTAGGTGTTCGATTGAAGATTCAATTACCTCACCAAAGCGCACACTATCCTGAATTGATTCCATAGTAACGATTTTCGATTAAGACTTAATGAAGTCGCAAGAGGGAATAGGTACATGTGATAGGGTTATTGGTACCATAGTCTTTAATCCAAAACTTGAGTTCGCTGAAAGAAGAGCATTGTCTTGAAAGGGNCGAGTTCATTACAAATAAAAATCTGCCTAATTGTAATATGGTTGTTTTATTTGTAGTTTGTAGGAGAGAAGATTAGAAGCATTTAGNAATATATTTTTCTACTATGGCTCGGGTGGTCCAATGAATCAACAAGAAGCTCCTCACTTTACTAGAGAATGGCTTATCAGTGCGTTAAGTTATGTGAGGAATGACTTTGAAGCTACTATTACTAATCATGTAACTGATCAACGTTCTCGAGTTAGATTAAATACAGCAAAAGAGTTAGGCCTAGGCTCGATTGCGAATGATGTAATTTCAGCTATTGATCAGGCTATTAGTGATGCTAAAACCCTCGAATGGCCAGGGGGAATAGAGATACGTTATGTTGCATTACTTGGGGCAATTAAATCTTTGGCAAGTGCAAGTACCGCGCTTCAACCGAATACACCTGAGTTGCCTCATTTGAATTATCTGACGAACTTAATGTCTAAAGCTGAGCTTTTAGCAGCATCCAATTATCGTAAGCGGTTAGCTAGAAAACTCATTGGCTTATATGTGATTGTAGACCCTGAACTAACAGCTGAAAGAGACGTTCGATGGATTATAGAGCAATCAATTAGAGGTGGAGCTAGCGTAATCCAGCTTCGTGTGAAGAATCAAAATAAAGGTGATTGGATCGAATTAGCATTGGAAATTGAGCGAATTTGTACCTCTGAAGAAGTAATTTTTATTGTCAATGATCATAGTGACTTGGCGGTAGCGTCAAATTCACATGGAGTTCATCTAGGGCAAAATGACTTACCTTTAGGTAGTGCACGAGAAGTATTGAGGCCGTGGCAATTAATTGGAACTTCTAATGCTTTAATTTCAGAAGCTCAAGCATCATATAATAATGGTTCGGACTATCTTGCGGTGGGAAGAATCTTTCCGACTACTTCCAAAGAAAACACTAGGCCTGCGGGAATAGAGACCTTGAGTGCGATTCGGGAAATAATTCCCGCAGATGGGCCTCCTCTTATTGCAATAGGAGGTATTAANTTGGGGAATATAAAGCAAGTTACAACTACGGGGGTTAATGGAATTTGCGTTATTTCAGCAGTTACTTTAGCTAAGAACCCTCAAGAGGCTGCCCAACGAATCCTAGACGCAATGAATAATTAGGCGAATAAGCTTTTTGCTGCGATATTTGCAGCGGACAATAATCCGTTAGGCCAAAGTCCTAAAACTAGTATCGATATTGACGTAATAGAGAGTGCCNCCATGTTGGAACGGGATGTTTTTATAATGGTCTCATCAGTGGCTTCGCGCAGGTACATTATTCGTATAATGGACATATAGTAGTAAGCAGAAATCACAGAGTTGATAACAGCTAATACGGCGAGCCACACTAAGCCTGAATTAACAGCAGCATTGAATAGGAAAAGTTTTCCTGTGAATCCTACAGTGGGTGGTATCCCTATTAAACTGACTAGCGATAAACTGAGCATAAGTGCTAGCAAAGGCGAGCGTTTACTCATACCTGCAAGTGAAGCAATCTGTCCGTTACCGGTTTTAGAGATGATTCCTAAAGCTACAAAAAATGCAGTGAGCGTCATCGTCGCGTAACCACAAAGGTAGAAAAGGACGCTGGTTATTCCAAGATAAGAATCTTCACCCACCAGGGGNGAAATTGTTGTAACTGCAGCGATTCCAATAAGCATGTAGCCTGCGTGGGCAATCGTACTGTATCCCAAGAGTCGTTTTATGGATTTTTGCTGTATTGCAATAAAATTACCTACTGTCATGGTGATCACTGATAAGACAGCAAACATGATTGACCAATCAAAATTTATGTCTCCAAAGGCCATGTAGAAAACCCTAAGGATTACAGCGAAGGAAGCGGCTTTACTTGCGATAGATAAGAATGCTCCAACCGGGACTGGTGCCCCTTCGTAAACATCTGGTGTCCACATATGGAAGGGAACGATGGAGAGCTTAAAACCAAAACCCGCAGTAATTAGCACTATCGCAGTTGCTATGCCTATATTGGAAGCCATAGATGTGGAATTAATAATAATTTGAGCTATAGTCGGTTCGGTAATGCTTATGATTCGCATTGTTCCGGTAAGCCCATAAAGGAATGCAAATCCGTATATTAATATTGCAGAAGATATGGCAGAGAGGACAAGAAATTTTAAGGCAGCCTCTAAGGATTTATTCGACTTACCAAATGCTATCAGTGCGACTAGTGGTAGCGAGGCTAGTTCTAGGGATAGGTAAATAGTGATTAAATCAGCTGAACTTCCCAATAGCATTAGGCCTGCAGANGAAAATAATAATAACGCAGTGAATTCTGATCGGTTTTCACGAAATTGCTTCGCGTAGCTAGAATTTGTGACAGATTGTTTCGAGTAATCAGAGCATGAGAGAAGGACTAGTCCGAGTACTACAAGAATGAGTAGTTTGAAAAATAGAGCAAAATGGTCTGTAACCAAGGAACTATGAAAAGCAAAATAATCACCATTCATGCTGAGTTGATTCCAAAGGAATAAGGTTGCGCATATAGGGAAAAATAATCCTAAAATCCCCAACGTTTGGCCCAAAGCTTTCTTGGGGAAAATTAGATCAATGAATAACACGCAGCTAGCTAGCAGAATTAGTGCAAGTTCTGGGGAGATGGCAATTAAATCAGTAGTTTCAATACCCATTAAAAGGTGAACCTTTCGAAAATAGGAGCGATGCCTGCTTCAAATACATTGGTTAGAATTGCAGGGTAAATCCCTACAATAAATATAGGTAGAGTGAGGATTAGCATTGTTGAGATATCAACTAAATTTGCGTCTTTGAGGTACCCCCAGTTATTTCCTAAAGGTCCAAAAAAGACACGTTGTGCTGTCCATAAAATATACCCTGCGGCTAGCACTACTCCAGTGACAGTTAGAATAGTAGCGACTTGGTATGCAGGAAACACGCCTATGAAAATTAAAACTTCTGCTACAAAACCGCTAGTTAAAGGAAGCCCTAGAGATGCCAACCCAGCAATCATGAATCCAACAGCTATTATAGGTATTTTTGTGGCTAATCCGCTCATGTCTGAAATATTACGAGTATGAGTACGCTCATAGACTAACCCAACGATTACGAATAAGAGCCCAGTTATAGTACCGTGAGTGAATAGCTGCAAGGCTGCACCGTTAAGGCCTGCAGCGCTTATCGTATCNGAGGAAGCACCAACTGAGGCAAGCCCCAAAATGACAAATCCCATATGACTAACGCTACTGTAAGCAACAAGTCGTTTAAGGTCGTTTTGTCGCATTACGATGAAAGCGCCGTATAACACATTGATCACTGCAAGGGTAGCTAAGATGGGAGCAAATGAGATCAATTCAGTTGGAAATAATCCCGCATTAATTCTTAACAAGCCGTAGCCCCCCATTTTGAGTAAAACCCCGGCTAACATAACGCTAACTGCAGTTGGTGCGTCAGTATGGGCATCTGGCAGCCAAGTATGAAAAGGGAAAATAGGTAACTTCACTGCAAAGGCTATGAAAAATCCCGTAAATACCAAAGATGATGGGACAAGTAGGTTCATCAGGTCCTTATGAACTAGAGCTGTCAGGTCGAAGGTACGTTCTAATTCCGGAGCAGAAAAATAAAGAACAAGAATTGCCGCAAACATGAAGGCAGAGCCCAAGAAAGTGAAGATAATGAATTTCATTGCAGAATATTCACGCCGGCCAGTGCCCCATGTAGATATTAGGAAGAACATGGGAATCAGTTCTAGTTCCCAAAAAATAAAAAAGAGTATTAAATCAAGTGATACAAAAACTCCCATTACCGCACTTTGAAGAATTAACAACCACATGAAGTAGGTATGGATTTTTTCAGAAACATTCCATGAAATTAGAACCGCAGATAATCCTAAAATACCATTTAATAGGACAAGCGGGGCACTTAGTCCGTCGATGCCAACCAAGTATTCAATGTTGAATGCCTCGATCCAAGTGAACCTCTGGACAAATTGATATCCTCCAATTCCAGTGTCGTAGCTGAAAAAGACAATTGCAGAAAGCATAAAAGTTACTACAGATGTTAGAAGTGCAATCAATCTTGTAGTTTGGTCATTCCCGCGGAGAATTATTAAAGCTAATGCTCCTAATGCAGGTGTAAATGTGATGAGACTAAGCATATTTTTATTGCAATTGGAAGAATAGTAAGATGATCACTACNCCTATTGAAACTCCTAATCCATAAACTTGCGTCTGTCCAGTTTGGAGTTGCGCGAGCGCTTTCCCACTGTTGCGTCCGACCCATCCAAGGCAATTAACACTGCCATCAATGATCCATTTGTCGAGTAGGTTCGAAAAATTGAATATACCTTTATATAGAATTGTTTTGACAATTAGATTTTCATACAGGTAATCCATATAAAAACGTTGTGACAATAGTTTATTTGAGAACACTCCGAGTATAGACGGATTTATTAACTCAGAAAGTCCCTTTCGGTAAAGGGTAATTGCATAAATGATTCCCGCAGTGGCTGTAAAAGTAGATATAAGCGCAATCCATATGTTGAAGAGAGGAGCTTTTTCATGCAAGAAATGAGCAAACCAGTGCGCTTCGATAAATCCTAAATCAATAATGGAATTTGCAAGGAAGCCGGAGCAAATAGCGAAGATCGCCAAAATACCCATGGGTATGATCATTACCTTAGGGGATTCGTGGTGATGCACATGAAGGTCNGCTTCATCTGGGATGCGGTCACTTTGAGGCACTGAATTGATACCTCCGCGGAAATCGCCATGGAAGGTCATCAGAATTAAGCGAGTGATGTAAAAAGCGGTCAAAAATGCTGCAGCTAAAGCTAAGAAAAAAACAATACTACCTACGGAACTGGGGTCTGAAAAAGCTGAAGAGAGAACTTCGTCTTTTGACCAAAATCCGGCCAGAGGGAAAATCCCTGCTAAGCTTAAACTCGCTATTAGTGTAGTTAAGTAGGTTATTGGCATCCANTTACGAATGCCACCCATGTATCGCATGTCAAATGTGTGGACAGAATGATGAACTGACCCTGCTCCTAAGAAAAGGAGGCATTTAAAGAATGCATGGTTGAATAGGTGGAACATTGCTACTCCAGGAGCGCCTATTCCGAGTGCTAGGAACATATAGCCAAGTTGACTTACAGTAGAAAAAGCTAAAACCCGNTTTATATCATGTGCGACCAATCCCATTAATGCAGCAAAAACTGCAGTAAATCCTCCAATCAGTGCAACNGTATTCATGGCTGTAGTACTTACTGAAAATAAATCAAATAGGCGAGCCACAAGAAAAACACCTGCAGCAACCATGGTTGCTGCGTGAATTAATGAGCTTACCGGAGTGGGCCCTTCCATAGCATCTGGTAGCCACGTGTGTAAAGGGAATTGTGCCGATTTACCAACGGCTCCAGCAAAAAGACCAAGTGCAACTAAAGTTGCCACTCCTGATCCTAGCAATGGTGCCGCTTCACTGATAGCTGGGATTTCAAGTGGATTCAGACCACGTTGAATGAATTCAAATCGGTTAAAGAAAAGATACAGGATTCCAATCATGAAACCGAAATCCCCTATACGAGTAATGATAAATGCTTTTTTGGCAGCAGCAGCAGCAGCCGGTCGATGGAACCAGAACCCGATTAGTAAGTAAGAAAATAGGCCAACAAGCTCCCAGAAAACAAACATTTGTAATAAATTGTAGGCAAGTACAAGTCCTAGCATTGATGCGGTGAAAAATGAGAGGTAGCAGAAGTATCTAGGGTAATCGCGCCATTGATCTTGCAAAGAATTTGTATCTTTTCGCATATATCCTAGTGAGTATATTTGGACGAGCATACTTACACCTGATACAACCGCAGTCATGATTGCAGATAGCGGATCGAGTAGAATGCCAATCGTCATTTCAAAAGAGGTATTGCTGCCCTTTTCTCCAATCACGAACCAGCTATGAGGAGAAAATTCTAGATACGAGTGTTCTAAAAGTGATGTGATTGCAATCAGGCTTAATAAAAATGCAATTGCTACACCTGCAATCCCTAATAAGCCAGAAAATTTCCAAAGCTTGGGGCTCCAGGGNCTNAGCACAAAAATAATCGTGAGTCCTGCAAAAAAAGGAGCACCTATTATCAGCCATGCCAAAGTTTCAGAAAACATTTAAAGTTTCCTCATAATTTCGTCAGCTACATGTTCTCTTCCCCGAGGGACCATCACACGGAAACTAGAGAATTCACTATGTTCAAGAATGCCGCTATCTGGAAGAAGGCGAACGGGAAGTCCTTCTCCCTCTAGAATTTCTTTCCATGTTTCAGCGATCATTAAGTTAGGAGCTTTTTTGTAATCTACCCACATCGGATTAGCCTTTCATTAAACTCAGATTAGTAATTTCAGATGTTTCATTTCTCCGAGCAATCGCAATGATCAATGCTAATCCTAGAGCGACTTCAGCTGCAGCAATAACAATAACGAATACAGCGAAAGTTTGGCCACTAAGTAAGAGATGTTCAGGGGATAGTGATGTTGAGGGTATTCGGTAAGACGCAGGTATGGTGTATCGGGAAAAAGCTACAAGAGCGAGATTGGCTGCATTGAACATTATTTCCGCAGACATAAGAATCGAAATGATATGCTTTCTCGATAGAACGCCATAAAGCCCGATGACGAATAAGATCGCGGATATTATTAATAATCGTTCAAGCATTAGTCGTCCCTCACCAAAGAAAGTGCTCCAACAATTGCTGCTAAAAGTACAATCCCTGCAATTTCAAACGCTAATACAAACTCGTTCAGAAGTAATTTCCCGATATAAGTGGGAGAGTTTATAAAGACATTAACTATGGGATCGGGCAGATCATTGGGTAGTATGTCCCATTGTGCTTGAATAATACTGTATGTCAGTATGCTTAAAATCGAAGCTGTAGAGAATAGGGCTATTATTTGTAGATGGTTTCCTTGATTTCCTTGGTTAACATTTTGAGTCATCATAATTGCAAAAATTATTAGTACTGTAATACCGCCCCCGTAAATTAAGACTTGCACAATTGCCAAAAACTCGGCATTGATCATTGCAAAAATACCTGCAACTCCGACGAAGCTGAGAAGTAGCATTAATGCAGAACGGAAAACACTCTTTAAATAAATGACAAGGATTGCTGAGCTAATACTTAATGTAGCTAGAATCCAAAAAACAATTTCTGAAAAAGTATTGTCTAGCATCAATTAATTATCTTCACTTTCGTAAGTGCCTGAGGAGGTTGCTCGATGATCGTACTCGTCAGGGATTTGCGCAGGCCGTTTGGGATGCCAGAAGAATGGCTCTCTGCCTGCTTCGCTCCAGTCAAGTGATTGTTCTTGGTATGGATCGAATTCGATACGCTCTAATTGAGGTCTGAACCAAGTGCTAGGGTGTTTTGCCCGCTCTTTGAGTGTATCAATATTGAGTACAAGTTCTTCTCGAGTAAGCTTTGCAGCTTCAAATCCGGTTCCCATGTGTAAAGCATCGTAAGGGCATGCTTCAACACAGAGCCCGCAGTACATACAACGTGCCTGATCAATATCGAATACTTCTACTTTGTAGCTTCCTCCATCTTGGTCATTGCCTCCATTAGGATCGGTTACGATACGAATTATTCCTAGAGGACAATATTTGGCGCAACTAGCACAACCGGTACATCGTTGTTCGTACCAGCTAAATTCTTGCCCACGAAATCGTGAGTGTTGGGGGATTTTTTTTTCGGGATATTGGATTGTGAATGGTGTTCGAATTAAATTTCGAAGTGTCACCCCGAGCCCTTTTATTATTCCAATCCCATACATTAGCTCTTCTCCCGCATATAGACTTGACTGGGTGGAACAGATTTTAGAGAAATAAATTTACTCCATATTAAAGCAGCAGGAATTGTAAGCCCCCAGTTGATCAATGACATAATAATAAGTTCATTTGTACCGCGGTTTGGCCAAAGTATTACCTCAATTGCAAGAAGTAATACGTTTAGTAAGCTTAACGGGAATAAATATTTCCATGCAATCGCGAGAATTTGATCTAGTCGGTATCGAGGTAGGGTCGCGCGAATCCATATAGCAACGAATACAAAGAGACCAATTTTCACAAGAAACCAAATATAGGAAGGTAGTATTGCCCACTGCCAGCCTTGGAGGAAGAGTACCGCAAAAATTGCCCCGGCAACGACGGTGTTGGTGAATTCTGCAAGCATGAAAATGCCATATTTCATGCCACTGTATTCTGTCATATACCCTGAGACTAATTCAGATTCAGCTTCAGTTACATCAAATGGGGCACGATTTAGTTCAGCCGATATTGCCGTAAGGNAAATAAATGCTCCAAGAGGTGTAACGAGCAAAAATGGAATAGATTGGGCTTCTACGATATCGATGGTGGACATTGACTGAGCGAGTACAGTAATTCCTAAAAGTGACATTACTAGAGGGATTTCATAGCTTACTAGCATTGCAATTGCTCGCATACTACCAAACAATGAGAAAGGATTATTAGAAGCATATCCGGCCATCATCACTGAAATTGTAGAAATGCTGCTTACCGCAGCAATATAAAGCACTGCAACATTGATATTAACAAGCCACGAATTTTCCCCAAAAGGGATCACTGCAAGAACAAGCAAGGTTGGAGCAAGCATAAGCACTGGGGCTATTGTAAAGACAACCTTGTCAGCTCCATTGGCAATAATATCTTCTTTAGTGAGAAGTTTTATCGCATCTGCGATTGGCTGCAGGATACCAAAAGGACCTGCCCTGTTTGGTCCTAGCCTGCCTTGAAATCGCCCAAGTAATCTTCTTTCAAACCACGTATATAAAGTTCCAAGGAGCAAAGTTGTATTGGTAATAAGGAGGATTATAGAGAACCCTGCGACAAAATAAGCAAGCCAAGACCACTCGTCCCCTAAATGATTTGAGATAAGGGAATAGATACTGCTGTAGAGGGAATTCGTTGCAAGAGTCTCACCCATATTAGCGATCAACCTCGCCCATGTTAAAATCTAAGCTTCCGAGAGTGACAATTGCATCAGCCAATTTCCAGCCAACAAGCATCTCTTTGAATAATGTCAGACTTAAAAAAGATGGCGCCCTCACATGGCAACGATATGGGGCGATACTGCCATCACTTACTAAGTAAAACCCCAATTCCCCTTTCGGGGCTTCTATAGGAACATACGATTCTCCAGGACTTGGCCGGAAAAGCATTGCTGGGGTAGATCGGACAGGTCCGGGTTCAATTTGTTTACAACATTGCTCAATGATTGAAAGTGACTCTCTGACTTCTTGCATCCTGACCCAAAACCTATCGTAGTTGTCACCAGTCTCAGCGGTTGGGATTTTGAAATTTACTCGATCATAGGCATCGTATGGAAGTTCTTTTCGCCAGTCCCAATTTATGCCTGATGCCCTTAGAATGGGTCCAGTAAAGGACGCGTCGAGGGCGTCTTCTTTGTTGAGAATCGCAACCCCTTTAGTTCGCGATAATACAATTTCACTGTCAAAGACTAAAGCATACATTTCGTCTGCTAATGAGGGCATATCGTCCAGGAATTTCCTAAGCGCAACCCAAAACTCAGGCGGGGTATCTTGGAATACGCCACCAATACGCATGTAAGAGAGCGTTATACGTGCCCCGCACAGCATTTCAAACATTTCGAGAATACGTTCACGTTCCCTGAAGGCGTACATTAACGCTGTTCCACCAAACACCCCAAGTTCTGCAAGAAAAAACCCGACACCAATCAAGTGGCTCGCAATTCGCTGTAGTTCAGCGGTGATGACTCGTAGATACTTGCCCCTATCAGGTACATCTATACCTAATAACTGTTCGCAAGAAAGTACGTAAGCTTGATTGTTAGTCATAGAGGAAACGTAATCAAGCCGATCTGTTANTGTGATTACCTGTGTATATNGTCGTTCTTCAGCAAGTTTTTCAGTTCCTCTATGCAGGTAACCAATAATAGGTTCTGCATCAAGGATATTTTCTCCATCAAATGTTAGCTTCATCCTGAATACCCCATGAGTACTAGGATGATGTGGGCCGACGTTGACGACAATTGGTTCAGAGGGTATTGTCATTCATCCTCCATGCGGCCATGTATATGGTAGTGGTGGCTCTAGATAATCACGTCGTAAAGCGTGACCTTTGAAGCCTTCCCAAGTAAGAATCCTCGAAAGATTTGGATGATCACTGAAAGTGATACCAAGCAAGTCCCATACTTCGCGCTCTTGTAAGGTAGCACCTTTCCAGATTTTATTTACACTTGGGACAATTAGTTCCCCCCTGCCATATACCCGTACTTTTAATACGGTCATTCTTTTGTGGGTAAGAGACGTTAGATGGTAAACAACGTCAAAAAACTCTATGTAGTCTACGGCTGTCAGCGAGTTGAGGAGTTTGTAATCTTGGAGCGGATCATTTTTAAGGTAATTACAAATTTGTACTAATGATTCCGCTTTGACCCATACGCCGCTATTGTCGCTTTTCACCAGGGATTCGGGAAGGAACTTTCTAAGAGATTCTTCCAAATGCTGAACTGACATATGAAAAGTCATGGGCGATGCACACCTGCTGCATGACTTCGGATGCTGTATTTTTTAATCTTGTCATGTAATTGCATTATTCCGTAAAGCAGGGCATCTGGCCTCGGAGGGCATCCTGGGACGTAGACATCAACAGGGACGATATGATTTACCCCAGGGACTACACTGTAACCCTGATAATAAGGTCCCCCACTTGTAGCACAGACACCCATCGCAATTACCCATTTGGGCTCTGCCATTTGGTCATAAATTCTTCGTACTGCGGGAGCCATTTTCCAAGTAAGAGTACCGGAAACAATGAGTAAGTCTGCCTGACGAGGCGTAGCACGCATAGCTTCCATTCCAAAACGTGATATATCAAAACGAGACATAGCAGATGCAATCATTTCGAACACNCAGCATGCTAAACCGAATGCTGCAGGCCAAGTTGCGCTACGTCTACTCCAATTTAGTAATGCATCAANTGAGGTAACCGCTATATTCCCCTTCAGGTTTTCAGGAACATAGATTGACGGACTAGGGAAAGCCTCTTGAGCACTCCATTTTAATTGTTCAATAGACTCGCCTTCAATGCGCTCAGTGTCCCAACCTTCAACTGAAAGCGATGACTGCTGACCATAAGGTGAGATAATTTCGTTATTAGTTGGCTGAAATGGGTTAACCATGCCTAAAATAGATTCCTACAGCACTAGTAATGACTAATTTGATCCTATTCGAAGTATTCGAAGCATAGCATATGCCTAGACTAAGTGAAATGTGGCACAATCATTTTTTACTCTGATAATCTTTAGAAGGAGAGATACATGTCCTTAGTAAAAAAATTAGAGCTTATTGGTTCGAATTCGATTTTAGAGTTTTCCCAGAAACATGAATTACGAGAGCAAGTCATTAAAGCTTCACGTGAAGTAATTAGGAATTCAGCGAATTCAATAAGAGCAGTACACAGGAATGATCTATCTAAGGCAGAAAGCTTAATTAATTTAGCCCGTGAACAAGTTATTGAAACGAAAGTAATTCTCAAAAACTACCCAGAATTGTATTTTACGGGTTACACATTGGATGCTCAAAAAGAATACGCAGAAGCTTGTTTTGTTTATGCGGTAATTGCTAATCAGGAGTTACCATTACCAGAGTATTTACAGATTGAAACAGCTTCTTATTTGAATGGTTTAGCAGAAGGGGCAAGTGAGCTCCGAAGGTATATTTTAGATTCTTTGAGAAAAGAAGAAGTCTCGCGGACAGAAGAATTAATGGAGTGCATGGATGAAGTTTATAATGTGCTTGTATCGATTGATTTCCCTGATGCCTTAACATCAGGATTGCGTCGTACTACTGATCAACTGCGCGGGGTACTAGAAAGAACCCGAGGGGATCTAACAATGACCCTCAGGCAAAGGCGATTGGAAAAATTGTTAGGATCTAAGGAATAATTATTGAGTAATAGCCTTGAAATTGTCGGCCTGTGATATGTCAGAAGTAATTCATTTTCAGTAAAATCCATTAGTCTAAACAAAAACAAAAATTAATAAACGAATTAATAGATTGATTTCTATTTCGTAAGGAGGCAGATATGGACGGACTAAGTTTGGCAATTGTAGCCGGAGTTTTATCTCTGGTTTTTGCGACATACCTTGCAAATCGTGTTTTAAACGCAGATGAAGGCACTGAAAGGATGAAAGAAATTGGTGCTGCAATTCAAGAAGGGGCCAACGCTTTTTTAAAACGAGAATACACGGTATTAGCTGGCTTTGTGTTGATAGTGTTTGCAGTGCTGTTAGCATTGGGTTATCTCCGAGAAGAACAAAGTCCTGAAACGGCGATTGCCTACTTAGTTGGAGCGGTGGCTTCTGCTCTTACCGGATTTGTTGGAATGCGAATAGCTGTTAAGTCTAATATGAGAACGGCTGCGGCCGCGCGGGAAGGTTTAAATAAAGCATTGCGTGTAGCCTTTTCTAGTGGTGGCGTGATGGGAACAACGGTCGTTGGCATTGGCTTACTAGGTACAGCGATTTTATGGCTGGTTTTTGAAGATGCAGGAATAGTAGCAGGTTTCAGTTTTGGAGCTTCGAGTATCGCCTTATTTGCACGTGTTGGGGGAGGGATTTACACCAAGGCTGCTGACGTTGGAGGTGATTTAGCAGGTAAGGTTGAGGCTGGTATTCCCGAAGATGATCCTCGGAATGCCGCCGTTATTGCAGACAATGTTGGAGACAACGTTGGTGATGTTGCTGGTATGGGAGCTGATCTATTCGAATCTTATGTTGGATCGATAATTGCAGCTTTAGCACTTGCTGCAACGGCTACGGCATTTGTTACATCCGATGGGTCGATAGAGAATTTATATATTTTACCATTCTTAATTGCCTCGGTCGGAATAGTAGCTTCGATCCTGGGAACATTTATTGTTCGTACTGGTGAAACAGCTAACATAGGGAGCTTACTATGGTCTTTACGGAGAGGAATCTTTGCAGCCTCCATATTGGCACTTATTGGATCCTTCGGTGCAATTTATTGGTTATTGGAAATCGAATCATCGCTTGGCATTGATAAAGTATGGCAAATGTGGGGCGCAGTGGCTATTGGTCTTCTTGCGGGTGTAGTCATTGGGATCAGTACGGAATATTACACAAGCTATGAGTATAACCCTACTAAAGGTATTGCCTCTCGTTCAGTCACTGGCCCTGCAACAATTATTATTACCGGGTTTGCAACCGGAATGTTGAGTACTGTGATTCCGTTAGTTGTAATTGCAGGAGCAGTTTTAGGCGCCTACGAGTTGGCAGGTGTTTATGGTATTGCAATTGCTGCTGTTGGAATGCTTTCCACTTTAGGAATTACTCTTGCTACAGATGCTTATGGTCCTGTAGCAGATAACGCAGGGGCAATTGCCGAGCAGGCGCATCTTGATCCCGAAGTAAGAGAACGTACGGACGCCTTAGATTCTTTAGGGAATACTACTGCTGCAACAGGGAAAGGCTTTGCTATCGGTTCTGCTGTTTTAACATCATTAGCATTGATGGCTGCTTATGCAAAGGTTGTTAACTTAGAAGCAATTGATTTATTGGAAGTTTCTACCTTGGTAGGGCTGTTAATCGGAGCACTCATGCCATTTGTGTTTAGTGCGCTCACTATGGAAGCGGTAGGCCGTGCTGCTCAGGACATGGTTGAAGAAGTTCGAAGGCAATTCAATGAAATTGCTGGGTTACGTGAAGGTAAAGAGGGCGTACGAGCGGAGTATGCGAAGTGCGTTGATATCAGCACAAAAGGCGCATTGCGTGAGATGATTATACCTGGACTTCTTGCAGTGATTGTTCCGATTGTTGTGGGGCTAATTCCTTTTCTAGGAGCGGAAGCGGTAGGAGGCTTATTAATTGGTTCAATTGCAGCAGGTTCCCTTCTAGCTATAACGATGGCTAACGCTGGAGGCGCTTGGGATAATGCTAAGAAGTACATTGAAGCAGGAGCACATGGCGGGAAAGGTACTGATGAGCATTCTGCTGCAGTAGTAGGTGATACCGTAGGTGATCCGTTTAAAGATACTTCGGGGCCCTCACTTAATATTTTAATTAAATTAATGGCTATCGTAGCGGTGGTTTTTGGTAGTACATTTGTTTCATAAGATCATGGAATAATTATAAGTGGGCCACTANATNTAGTGGCCCACTGTTGTTTAAGGAGCTAATTATGAACCTTGGTATTGCAGGGAAAAATGCACTAGTTACAGGTGGAACTAGAGGGATCGGATTTGCGATAGCAAAAGCTTTGGCTGACGAAAAAGTTAATGTTGCATTATGTTCACGTGACGAAAAAGAAGCTGTTTCAGTAGCTGCGCAAATAAGCTCAAGTACCGGAGTAAAGTGCATTGGGGTGCGTGCGGATACGGGTGTGAGTGAAGATATTAATGCTATGGTCGAGAATTCGAGTCATTACCTTGGAGGCATAGACATTTTAATTAATAATGCTGCAAGGGTTGGTGGTACAGGAGGTCCCGATACACTTGGCGCACTTAATGAGCAGATGCTTGAGGATGATTTCAAGGTAAAGATTATGGGATATCTTCGATGTGCTAAGGCAGTATTACCCAATATGGAAAATTCTGGATGGGGGCGAATAATAAATATGGATGGTATGGCTGCTCGTAATGCTGCTGGAATTAGTGGAGGGATGCGGAACGCTGCAGTTATGAATTTTACTAAAGTTATGTCAGAAGAAATTGGATCAAAGGGGATCACTGTCAATGCTGTTCACCCAGCAGTGAGCAAAACGGAAACATTGATACAAAGGCTCACGGATAATGCAAAAAGAGACGGAATTTCTGTGGAAGAAGCGGAAAGTAAAATTGCCAGTAATAACGCAATTAAACGCCTTGTTACTTCCGAAGAAATTGCTTCAGTTGTAGTGTTCCTATGCTCTGAACAGGCAGGTTGTATAACTGGCGAAGCGATTGCTCCNTCAGGAGGTAACTCAAGGAGTGTGTTCTACTGATCTAAGCATGTAGAATTAAGAACGGAGGGGATAAATGGTCCTCAGTGATCGTACTATACGGGAACAAATTGCAAGTGGACGAATAGTGATTCGCCCGCTCGGGGAGGGTTGTATTCAACCTGCAAGTGTTGATTTGCATTTGGATCGTAATATATTAGTCTTTCGAAATAATAAAATTCCGTATATAGATGTGCGGGCTAGTAGTGAACGTTTGACTGATATGGTCACTTTGGCTGATGACGATCCCTTTATGCTTCACCCTGGAGAATTTGTTTTAGGTAGTACGCTAGAGCATGTTGAAGTCCCATCGGATTTAGTAGCACGATTGGAAGGCAAAAGTTCACTGGGTAGAATTGGTCTGCTTATCCATTCGACGGCAGGGTATGTTGACCCAGGCTGGAAAGGTCATTTGACCTTGGAGTTGAGTAACGTTTCTAATTTCCCGATAACTCTCTACCATCGAATGAAGATAGGCCAGATTTCTTTCTTGGAACTGACTACTCCCGCCGACGTTCTTTATGGCTCAGCTGAACTAGGATCGAAGTATCAAGGGCAGCAAGATCCAACCCCGAGTAAAGTACACCTAGACTTTGGAGCAAACGACGCTGATTCTGAATGAAATTAATTCCTCTTCGTAGGAGGAACTGTATTGACTGATAATAGATATATGACTCGTGCAATTGAATTGGCACAAATGGCGGCAGGATTCACGAGTCCGAACCCTCCAGTTGGAGCAGTTTTGGTTAAAAACGACCAAATAATTGGGGAAGGGTTCACATTACCAGCAGGGCAAGACCATGCCGAAGTTGTTGCAATAAAGAGTGCAGCCTCCGGGACTTCCGGGTCAGAATTATATGTTACTTTGGAGCCATGCAATCATATTGGGAAAACACCTCCATGTACGGAGGCGATCATTGCAGCAGGTGTGGACAGAGTTAATATTGCTCTTATGGATCCGGCTCCGCACACGAGTGGACAAGGAGTNGAGCGCCTTAAATCTGCNGGAATTGAAGTTTCTCTCTTCCCCCCTACACAAAAAGTATTGGAGTTAGTTGAGGCATTCGCCAAGTATATAAATACAGGGATTCCTTTCGTGATCGCAAAATTTGCAATGAGCCTAGATGGCAAAATCGCTACNCGCTCTGGTGAGTCACAATGGATTTCTAATGAGCTTTCTAGGAATTACGCTCATACACTTCGTTCGAAATGTGATGCCATTATGGTTGGGATAGGGACGGTAATTAAAGATAATCCGAGATTGACTGCTAGAATGAAAGACTCTCAAACTACTAGATACCCTTTGCGAGTAATTCTAGATAGTTCTGGGCGTTTACCCGAATCTTCAGCCTTGCTCAGAGAGTATGGTCAAAACTTGGTGATTGTTTCGAGTGATGAGGCTGCAAATCGCATAAACTCAATGGGAGTTGATGTTCTTGTCGCCCCAAGTATAGAAGATGGGTTAGATATTGCATTTATACTCGAAGAATTAGGTAATCGAGGCATACTTTCCATTCTTGTTGAAGGAGGAGCAGGCGTTTTGGGGACAATATTTGAAAGACAGTTTGCTGATAAAGTTGTTGCATTTATTGCACCTAAAATAATAGGCGGTATAGACGCTCCGTCACCTGTGCAAGGNCAGGGCGTTAATCTTCTTGCAGAAGCAATAAATTTGGATAGAGTGCAGGTAACTGAACTAAATGGNGATATCATGATGGTCGGTTATAAATGAAGGTCAAGGCTGATGTTTACAGGAATAGTTGAAGAACTAGGAAAAGTTATTGAGAAAACCACTGCGCGTCTATGTGTACAGGCTGAAATAATTATTGACTCGTTGGAGGTTAGTGACTCAATTGCTGTCAATGGAGCTTGTCTCACGGTTGTTGAGAAAGGAATAAGAAGTTTCTGCGTAGATTTAAGCCAAGAGACACTTCAGCGAACTAATTTAGGGTTCTTAAAACCTGGGGAATTTGTAAACTTGGAACGGGCTCTAACGCCTTCATCAAGAATGGGTGGTCATATTGTGCAAGGTCACGTGGATACTTGTGGGAAAGTGATGGTATTGCCTAGAGATACACAAGAAAATACTTTACGAATAAGCCTACCTGATGAGTATTCTAGGTATGTTGTAGAGAAAGGATTTATAGCTATTGATGGGATCAGCCTGACTGTGGTATGTGCTGAAAAAAATGAATTTACCATTGCCGTAATACCGTATACCTTGCAGAATACAGTGCTAAAGAATAGAAAGCTTGGAGACGCAGTCAATATCGAGATAGATATTTTGGCAAAATATATTGAACGATTTACAGGTGATAAATAAGGTTAGAGTATGCCTAGAATTACAGTAGAGCAGGCTATAGAAGAGATTCGTGTAGGCAAAATGCTTATAGTGGTTGATGACGAAGATCGTGAAAATGAAGGAGATTTCGTAATTGCTGCTGATTGGATTAGCCCCGAAGCAATTAATTTGATGGCAACCCGTGGACGAGGTCTGATTTGCGTACCTATGATAGAAGAACGCTTGGTGGAATTGGATCTTCAGCCTATGGTGGCTCGCAACACATCGAAACATTCAACTGCGTTTACCGTTTCAGTCGATATAAATAATGGAGGTACGGGTATTTCCGCCTTTGATCGTGCCGAAACAGTAAAAGCTCTCATAAATGAAGGCACTACTTCTGCTGACTTAGCTAGACCAGGGCATATGTTTCCATTGCGTGCTCAAGGTGGNGGAGTTTTAGTTAGGGCAGGTCAAACTGAAGCAAGCGTGGATCTTGCGAAAATGGCTTCACTTTATCCTGCCGCCGTAATTTGTGAAATTATGAGCGAGAATGGAACTATGGCAAGGATGCCAGAGTTGGAGGAAATTTCGAATTCATTAGCAATTAATATAGTTACTGTTGCAGATATTATTGCTTATAGGCTGGAAAATGAACGATTAATTGAAAGAGTTGCTGAAGCGCGATTGCCGACTGATTATGGTGATGCAAGGGCGATCGCATACCGTTCTGAAGTAGATCATTCGGAGCACGTGGCTTTAGTTTTTGGTGATGTTGATACTGCGGATCCTTTGTTAGTTAGAGTACATAGTGAGTGTTTGACTGGAGATGTCTTCAGTAGTCTGCGCTGTGATTGTGGAGTACAAAGAGACATTGCAATTGACGCTATAGCAAAAGAAGGTAAAGGAGTTTTTCTTTATATGCGACAAGAGGGTCGCGGGATTGGCTTGCATAACAAAATTAAGGCATATGCACTTCAGGATGATGGTGCTGATACTGTAGAAGCAAACCAAGAGTTAGGGTTTGCTCCTGACCTAAGACATTATGGGGTAGGGGCACAAATTTTAGTTGATCTAGGTGTGCAAAATATGAGGTTAATGACTAATAACCCTAAAAAAATTGTTGGATTAGAAAGTTACGGGCTTAATATTACAGAGCGTGTTCCGATAGTTGTTGATAGTAACCCAGAGAATGATTTTTATCTCCAAACTAAGCAAAATAAGATGGGGCATTTGCTAGATTCTTGAGAACTATTAATATCAAACTATTCACTCGATTCCTCTTTTTACATACGGATGAGGGTTAAGTATCAAATGGCAAATGAAATTGCAGGAAACCTTGACGGCGGGAAATTACGCATAGGGTTGGTTGTTTCCCAGTTTAATGAGAGTATAACGGCTAGGTTAGTGACCGGCGCTCGTGAAGCGGCAAGCATTCATGGTGTTGCAGAAGGAAATTTAACGATATTCTATACCCCTGGGTCTTTTGAATTGCCTGCCGTTGCAAGCAAAATACTCGGGATTGCTCAATGGGATGCGATTGTTGCTTTGGGCTGTGTGATTCGAGGAGAGACAGCGCATTTTGATTTTGTGGCCTCTGAGGCTGCTCGTGGTTTAGCGGAAATTGCTAGAAAATTTGCAACGCCAGTAATTTTTGGTGTTTTAACTACGGAAAATATGGATCAGGCCTTAGCTCGATCAGGGGGGGCTCTAGGGAATAAAGGCTTTGATTCAATGGAAAGCGCAATAAAAATGGCATCTTTATACCGTCAAATTGATGCCTTTTCTACTTCAAATAAAGAGCAGAGGGAAAAATGACACTGCAAGATCAGCTAAATGATGATTTAAAAACTGCTATGAGGAGCCAAGATACTCTTACTAAAGATACTATTCGGCTGATGAGAGCTGCCATAAAAAATGCCGAGATTGAAAAAAGGAATGAACTTTCGGAAGAAGCAGTAATTGAAGTTTTGTCTAAAATGGCAAAGCAATACAGGGATAGTATTACCACCTACACGGATAACGGGCGTGAAGATTTAGCTAAAAAAGAAAAGGATGAGTTAGAAGTTCTGATACGTTATTTACCTGCCCAACTTTCAGAATCTGAACTGAAAGACTTGATCAGTAAATCCATTGCTCAGACGGGGGCTATAGGAATGCAGGATCGAGGTAAAGTAATGGCTCTGGTGATGCCTCAAGTTAAAGGCCGAGCAGACGGCAGCGTAATTAACAGTATTGTTGGCGAATTATTGAGTTGATTCATCATGAGTACGAAATTTGGAGTAATAGTTTTTCCCGGAACTTGGTCTGAAGGTGATTGGCTGCATGCATTAACTGGCATAATGGGTTTCGATGCAGAATATATCTTCCATAAGCAAACCGATATATCTAATTTTGATTGCTTAGTTATTCCAGGAGGGTTTTCATATGGGGATTACCTTCGTCCTGGCGCTATTGCTAGATTCTCTCCTGTTATGGGGTCGATCATTGAATTTGCTAACTCAGGGGGACCGGTCATAGGCAGTTGCAATGGATTTCAGATTTTATGTGAAGCCGGATTGCTTCCTGGTGCTCTTATTAGAAACGAGAGCTTAGAGTTTCGTTGCCAGAAACAACATTTAATAATTGAGAATAATAATTCACCTTTTATGGCAGGCTTAAATCAGGGAGAGGTTATTTCACTACCTATTTCACATGGTGACGGGAATTATTTTGTAGATGATGTGACGCTAGCGGATATGGAATTTCGCGGCCAAATTGCGCTTAAATATTGCGACGCTGAGGGAAAGATTGCAGAAACTGTTAATCCCAATGGATCTGTTTCTAATATAGCTGGGGTCACGAATGAATTAGGTAATGTGCTCGGACTGATGCCTCATCCTGAGCGTGTGGTGGAACAAATTTTAGGAGGCGTAGACGGGATAAAAATCTTACAGTCTGTAGACCATTTTTTAAGTAGGAAATTATTGAATGAATGATTTGCAGGAAATACTTGAGCAAATTGCGCTTACTGAAAACGAATACAATCTGATTGTTCAGAAAATCGAACGAGCACCGAATCTTGTTGAGCTTGGATTGTTTGGTGCTTTATGGAGTGAGCATTGTGGTTACAAGCACTCCAAGTCTTTGCTAAAGACTTTCCCGAATGACAGCGATGCAGTAAGAATTAAGGCTGGCGAGGAAAACGCAGGAGTTGTTGATATAGGTGATGGCTTGGGCCTTGTTTTTAAGATCGAATCTCATAATCATCCTTCTGCGGTAGAGCCATACCAAGGAGCTGCTACGGGTATAGGTGGAATTGTAAGAGATATTTTAGCTATGGGAGCTAGACCAATAGCCCTATTGAATTCTTTGCGATTTGGCGAGTTGGATAATCCTCACAATCAGCATTTATTTAACGGAGTGGTGGCAGGAATTTCTGGTTACGGAAATTGCATAGGAGTGCCTAATGTGGGAGGAGAAGTAGTTTTTTCTTCATCATATGATGGTAATCCTCTAGTGAATGCGATGTGTATGGGATTGTTATCAATGGACCATTTGATGCGTTCAGCTGCCACCAATCCAGGTTCGCTTCTAATGATTGTTGGATCCGCAACTGGCCGAGATGGGATCCATGGGGCTTCAGGTTTAGCATCAAGGTCATTTGATGACAAACGAGAAATGCGACCAACTGTGCAAGTGGGTGATCCTTTTTTAGAAAAAGTTTTAATTGAAGCGTGCTTGGAAGCTGCTAAGAGCGGGTTTGTAGAGGCTATGCAAGATATGGGCGCCGCTGGCTTAACAAGTTCAGTGATGGAATGCATTGCTAAAGGTAATCTGGGGGTTGATTTGAATGTGGACCTGATCCCTCGACGAGAGCCAGATATGTCAGCATATGAAGTAATGCTCTCTGAATCACAGGAACGCATGCTACTCATCGTCGCGCCAGAAAATGAAGAAGAAATCAAGATGATATTTTCGAAATGGGATCTTGATGCGATCACTATAGGTAGCGTAACGGAAGGTAATAGAGCTCGGATTTTTGAGAAAGGCATAATTGTTGCTGACTTGGATGTACAAGTGCTAGTAGCAGCACCAATTTATAATCCTGATTCAATTCGTCCTGAGTATTTAAATCGCTTACACGAGCTTCCAATGCCAGATCAACCACCGCATGAGCAATGCGAATCCATTTTAAAAACACTTCTGAGCTCGACCAATATTTGCAGTAAACAATCAGTATTTAGAAGATATGATCATGAAGTTCAAACTAGGACTGTGGTAAAGCCTGGCGACGGAGATTCAGCAATTTTGCGATTGAAAGAATCTTCTAAGGGTTTGGCGGTTTCAGTTGATGGTAACGCAAGGTTTACATATCTTAATCCCTATGTTGGAGGAGCTATGGCAGTGGCGGAAGCATGCAGAAATGTGGCTGTTACTGGAGCGAAACCATTGGCGATAACAGATTGCTTAAATTTTGGGAATCCAGAAAAGCCCGAAGTATATTATCAATTAGAGGAATGTATTAGAGGAATGGCGGATGCTTGTCGCGCTCTTGGGATTCCAGTTATTAGTGGCAATGTTTCACTTTACAATGAGACTGCTGGAAAATCGATTTACCCCACGGCAATTGTAGGGGCGGTGGGAGTATTATCCGACTGTAAGAATCTAATTAACATGGGTTTCCAAAATGTCGGTGATAGCGTATTTCTTATTGGGGAAGAATTAGAAATCGATGAATCCAGCCTAGCTGGGAGTGAATACCTTTCAANAATTCATGGTCAAGAGTCGGGGAATCCCTCCTTTAATCTTAATAAAGAGTCCTCTTTACATAAGTTTTTATCTGAGGTAGGACCTTTAGGAGTATTAAACTCAGCGCATGATTGTTCGGATGGAGGTATTGCTGTAGCTCTTTCAGAATGCTGCATAATGGGTGCTCTAGGGTTTAAAAATGAGGGTGACTGGTTTAGCGATCGATGGGATACTGTCTTATATGGGGAACTTCCCTCACGGATTATTGTTAGCTGTGATTCGGCAGATGAACTCCAGATGAAAAACGTTGCTCTTCAAAATGGTTTGCCAGTTATTAAATTGGGAAAAACTACTGATTCCCGATTCATGATTGAGGATTTGATAGATTGTTCTGTGGACGAATTGCAAGAGGCGTATTGCAGCGGATTAGGTAATTAGATGATTTCTATCTTATTTACCACTTGCGAGTTTGGGTTCCAATAGAATCAAATTATGGATGTGTTGGCGCACGTTTGTGTTGATATCCGTTATCATTGTAGATAGGCGTATAATTTATAGTCGCACTGTCTAATAATCAGGGGAGATTTATGAAGGTAATTTTTTTAGAAGATGTAATTGGAACAGCGGATGCTGGCGAAATCAAAGAAGTAAAGAATGGATTTGCTCGTAATTTTCTCTTGCCTCAAGGCCTTGCTGCTCCTGCTACAAAAGATCAAATTCAAAGAGAACAAGCTATAAAAGCTGCCGCCGTAGAGAAAAGAATTAAATTTTCACAAGAATGGAAGGTTGTGGCGGATGCGGTAAATGGTACAGAAATTGCAATCGAAGTACGAGTAGGCCCTACAGGTCGGTTATTTGGATCAGTTACAAGTCGTGCAGTTGCAGATAAGTTAACCCAAGAGACTGGACGTGCTATAGATCATAGGCAAGTCTTACTTGGGGCATCTATTCATGAGCCCGGTGATTACGACGTGACNGTGAGGNTATACCGAGATGTGACAGCATTAGTTAAGGTAAAAGTTATCCCGGAAGGATATNTCGCAGGCAGTGAAGATGAATTAATTCAAGATTCTGAAATTATTGATAATGAGTCATCTGAAAGACCGGAGGGTGATGAAGAGGCTGAGCCTTTAAACGAGAACTTAGAAACTGAAATTGAAACTGACAAAAGTCAAGAAGCTACAGAATAGTCCTTTATCAATGATGCGTGAAAAATAATGTACGCGGAAAAACTGCCCCCACATGATCCTGACGCTGAGGAAGCTGTTGTAGGTTCGTTATTGATTGACGGTGAAACGATTAATCGTATCGCACCAGTTGTGAAGCCTGAGGATTTTTACCGTGAAAAGAATCGATGGTGCTATGAGGCATGCCAAGCTTTATACCATCGTGGCGAAGGAATTGATCAAATAAGCGTTGCCCGCGAATTATCTTTGAGGGACCGACTCGATGAGATAGGTGGTCCCTCCTATTTGAGTCATCTGGTTAATGTAGTTCCTACCTCGGTTCACGCTGAATTTTTTGCTCAAATTGTTAATCGGACGGCTACAATGCGTCGTTTAATTCAGGCTGCTAGTGACATTGCAACGATCGGATATAACGATGCTCCCGATACCGAACAGGCTTTACAGCAGGCGGAGGATTTATTATTTAAAGTTCGTAATACCCATGTGACCAGAGACTTTGTCACGATACGAGAGGTTTTGGATCAGTATCTTGAAGAAACTGCCAATATTGAGTCTATGGACCAGCGGGTTGCTCCGATTCCAACGGGATATCATGATATAGATAATGCTTTAGGGCGATTGCAACGTGGGGATCTTTTTATTTTGGCTGCTCGACCTGCATTAGGTAAATCAACCCTTGCAATGAATATTGCGCGAAACGCTGCTGGACAAGGTGCAGTAGTAGGGATTTTCAGTTTGGAGATGAGCCGTGAACAATTGGCATTGAGATTATTATCGGCTGAAGCAGAGGTTGATAGTCATTTGATGCGACTCGGGCTTTTAGGTGAATCTNCGACAGATCGAGTGATGACAGGGATTGGGGAACTTTCCGATTTATCGATTTATATGGACGATTCACCTGCTCAAGCAGTACTCGAAATGCGCGCTAAATTAAGAAGATTACATACTGACAGAGGGGTCGATCTTGTAATTGTGGACTACCTGCAATTAATTGCTGGCCGTGAAAGTAGAGGGGAAAACCGGGTTCAGGAATTAAGTGAAATCACAAGGCAATTAAAGGCAATTGCACGTGATTTAAATGTACCTGTAATCGCAATCTCACAGCTTTCACGTGCGATTGAGCAACGCCCTGACCATTATCCGCAATTGTCAGACCTTAGAGAATCTGGATCTATTGAGCAGGACGCTGATGTGGTTGCTTTTATACATAGAGAAGATAGATATACCACCCCAGAACAGTGGGAACAAAGGCATCCTACGGAGCCATACCCTGAGAATTTGGCACAATTAGTTATAGCTAAAAATCGCCATGGGCCAACTAAAGCCATACATTTATATTTCCGGGGGAATTTTTCGAGATTTGAGAATCTCGCAGTTGAGCTTACTTCTAATGAGCAATGATTCCTTTAACGGGTTTGATCCTAAGAGTAAATTAATCCCCGTGCCAAGTGCCCTCCTGAGTTCATTACTAATCGAGATAGACGAGCGCGCCGAGTTCGCTTGTGCGCTAAGATTTTTTTGGTTTCTTTCTCAAGCTAATGGTGTTCCCAAAAAAGTAAAAGTCCAAGATCTCCTAAACGACCATGTTTTGCTTAAAACTTTAGGTTCTTCTGAAGCCATTAGAGAAGGGATTAGCAAGGCAGTTTTGAGAAAAATAATCCTAGAAGCAGATGGTTGGTTGGTGGTTAATACTGGACAAAACCTTCATAGCTCGGATGATATTCGGGTTGACCAAACGCATTTTGCAGATGCTCCCTATGATCGCCCTAATATATACAAGTTATATGAAGAGAATATTGGGCTAATTACCCCAATTATTGCTGAAGAGTTAATGACTGCAGAAGAGGAATTTCCTGCAGCATGGATCGAAATGGCAATTCATGAAGCNGTGAAGAATAATGTCCGTAATTGGCGTTATACATTAGCGGTATTAAATTCTTGGAAAACCAAGGGAAAGGCAAGTAATAGTGGAGAGCTTGGGCGACATCCTGAAAAGGTTACAGCAGCAGAGTATATCCAACGCAGACGTAATTCCTGATTGGGTTGAAAAACTTGAAGGAGTCAATGACTTGCCTTTGTGTCCGTATTGTGGCGGAAGAGGCTGGGTTAGGGCTGATGTTCCAGTTAGCGATCCAAGGTTTGGATCTGCGATCCCATGCTCGTGTAAGAAAATTGATCAGGAAGGATATCGGCTTCTGAGGTTGCAAAGATTTAGTAATCTCGGGGTTCTTAGTTCAGTAAACTTAAATGAAGTTTCCAAATTAGGACCTACGGAAGTTGCGGAGTCTCAAGCCAGATATCAGGCAGCGTATCAGGCTGCAGTGGAATTTTGTCGCAACCCGATGACTATGATGGTACTAATTGGTGGTAATGGGACGGGTAAAACTTATTTAGCAGCNGCTGCTGCTAATGATCTTATTCATCAAGGGTACCCTGTTTTCTTTGCTTTTGTTCCAGATCTATTGGATCAGCTTCGTGGTTCATATACTTCGGATTCAGGTATCAATTATGATGAAATATTTGATCTAGTTAAGAATGTCCCAATATTGGTATTAGATGATTTAGGCACCCAAAGCAGTACGCCTTGGGCCGAGGAAAAGCTTTTCCAAATAATTAACCACAGATATCTTTGTTCTTTACCAACCGTGATCACATCTTCCATTCCTATTGAACGTATAGACGGAAGATTACAGAGTCGGCTTTTGGACCCTCGAACATCTCGCGTGATAGATCTAGGTGGAAGTTCGAAGGTTGGGGCTAATACAATGGGCGCTATCGCTCCTGCAATGTTAAAGAACATGACATTCGCGTTATTTGAAGCTGCAGGGCGAGCATCTGACAAGCAAGCAAAAGAAACTCTTCAAGCTGCTAAGGCTATTTCGTTATCTTTTTCCCAAAATCCCGAAGGCTGGCTGGTTTTAGTCGGCGACTCTGGTTGTGGGAAAACACACTTGGCAGTCGCTATCGCAAATGACAGAATGGAAAAAGGAGGAGAAGTCTTTTTTGCATTTGTACCAGACTTACTAGATCACTTGCGGTATACATTTAGTCCTGATAGCCGGGTAACTTACGANGAACTTTTTGATCGAATAAAACAAGCTCCACTACTTATGCTTGATGATTTAGGATCCGAAAGCTCGACGACCTGGGCGAATGAGAAGCTTTATCAAATAATTGTTCATAGGCATAATGCGCAACTACCTACCGTTATTACCACTCGTGCAATCCCGTCGGCGGCAAAAGATCCTGTTGCATCAAGATTGAATGATTCTCGATTAGTGCAAATAATGCCAATCATTGCCCCAGACTATAGAAATATGGGCCTTTAAAGAGAGTTTAAACAATTATGAGGTTTGATTCTAAAGATCAAAAGCAAGATTGTGTTTTTTGTGATGTGATTGATCAAAAAATCCCTCGTCAGGTCCGCTATGAAGAGGAAAATTTAATCGTTTTTAAAAATACATTAGATTGGGTTCCTCTTATGTATATTGTTGCACCTAAGATGCATATGTCTCAGACTGAGTTCTGGTGTTCACCAATTTTTCTTCAAGCATCTAGAACAGCAGTAAGGTTAGGAGAAGAAGATGCCCCTAATGGATTTAGATTAGTTTCTAACTTTGGGATTGATGCAATGCAATCTCAACCTCATGGGCATTTACATCTATTAGGAGGCAATCATTTAGGTCTTTATGTAGATTTTCCTTCAAAAAATGAGTTTTGGATGAATGTTTACGGCCAGAATCCTTTTGAAATCGAGCAATTTCGAGGTTCAAATGATTGAAGTTTTAATTGTGGGCACAGGTGGGTTTATTGGTTCTGTTTTACGTTACGGGCTAATACAAATTTTTTCCCAATTACTATCTAACCCCAACTTTCCATGGGGGGTGTTAGCGGCGAATATTTTAGGGTCATTAAGCATAGGTGTTTTAGCAGGTTTGACTGAATCTAGAAATATGATGAGCGCTGAAATTCGTCTGTTTCTTTTTATGGGATTGTTGGGGGGATTTACTACTTTTTCTTCGATTACAAACGACACGCTCAGTCTTTTTCGCAGTTCTCAATTTATTTTGGCTTTTGCAAATATTGGAGTAACAGTATTCTTGGGGATGATATTTGTTACATTGGGTTATTTATTGGCTCGTTCCAATTAATTTCAGTAAAATGGTGCATATTCACATCACGGAGAATTAATGACCACTCATAAAAAAATTTCTAACTTGCGATATGACCCTCAAGAAATTGATATAAAGTGGCAGAATAGATGGGAACGAGACAACGTTTATAAGGTCGAAGAAGATAGCGATCGGCCAAATTGGTACGCTCTAACCATGTATCCTTATCCTTCTGGCGATTTACATGTAGGTCATTGGTATGCAATGGCACCGTCTGACGCGCATGCACGGTATATGCGCATGAAAGGCTATAACGTATTGCATCCAATGGGATTTGATGCGTTTGGTTTGCCTGCAGAAAATGCTGCAATAAATCGAGGTATACATCCGCATAAATGGACAATCAGCAATATTGAACGAATGAGGACGCAACTTCGATCAATGGGATCAATTTATGATTGGGACCGCGAAGTAGTGACATGTGAGCCTGATTACTACCGCTGGAATCAATGGTTTTTTTTGAAAATGTACGAAAAAGGTTTGGCTTACCGGGCAGCAGCCCCGGTTAATTGGTGCCCTACTTGCCAAACTGTTCTAGCAAATGAACAGGTAATTGATGGTAAATGCGAGAGAACTGACGNTATCGTGATACGCCGGGAAATGGACCAATGGTTTTTCAAAATCACTGATTATGCAGAGGAGTTACTNGATTTCTCAGGAGTCATTGAATGGCCAGANCGTATAAAGACTATGCAAACCAATTGGATAGGAAGGAGTGAGGGAGTAGAAATTTCCTTTGATATTTCCTCCTATGGTTTGGAAGAGGCAGAAATAAAAGCATTTACGACCAGGATTGATACTATCTATGGTGTTACATATTTAGCTTTGGCTCCGGAACACCCGTTAATTGAGAAACTTGCGGATACTAAGCTGATTGATTCCATTAGAGAGTATGTTTCACAGGCACGTGAAGAGTCTGAAATTGATCGCTTAGCTACTGATAGAGATAAGACAGGGATGTTTATTGGTGCGTACGCAGTGAACCCCTTAAATAAATCTCGTATTCCTATCTGGATAAGTGATTATGTTCTTTTGACATATGGGACAGGCGCGGTCATGGGTGTTCCTGCGCATGACCATAGAGATTTTGAATTTGCGAAAAAATTTGAATTACCAATTACTGTTGTGGTGACTCCTCCCGAATGGGATGGATCTGAATTAACCAGCGCTTGGGTAGAAAAACAAGGAACACTAATTAATTCTGAGNANTTTGATGGTCTTTCTAACGACCAGGGGTATCAAGCTATTGCTGATTATGTTGAATCCAAAGGGTACGGTTATCGGAAAATTGGCTACAGGATTAGAGATTGGTTGATTAGTCGTCAGCGTTACTGGGGTACTCCTATACCAGTAATTTATTGCGATCATTGTGGCGTGCAACCTGTACCAGCGGAGGCCCTTCCAGTTCTTTTACCAGAAGACGCAGAATTTAAGCCGACTGGAGAGTCGCCGCTAAAATATAACGATACGTTCCTGTATGTGAAATGCCCGTCATGTGGGAGTCCTGCGCTAAGAGAAACTGATACGATGGATACTTTTGTAGATTCTTCTTGGTATTTCTTACGATATGTAAGTCCTAGCTTTGCTTCTGCACCCTTTGATTCTAATAAAGTTGGACTGTGGAATCCTGTGGACCAATATACAGGCGGGGCAGAGCACGCTGTAATGCACTTACTTTACGCACGATTTTTCACAAAAGTTATAAGGGATTTAGGATTAATTGATTTTAATGAACCATTTTTACGGCTATTCAATCAAGGTACAGTTTTGTCCGATCATACAAAAATGAGCAAAAGTAGAGGCAACGTTATAGCCCCAGATGACTATACAAAGAGATTGGGTGCTGATGTCGTTCGACTTTATTTAATGTTTATGGGCCCTTGGGAAGGCGGAGGTGATTGGAGCGATTCTGGAATAAATGGTGTTGCTAGGTGGGTTAACCGACTATGGGACCTTAGCCTAAAGCCTTTAAATAACTTGCCGCTACAAGCAGCATTAGACAGAGAACTTTTACGAAAGATGCATCAGACAATAAAAAATGTAATAACTGATTACGATAGATTTAAATATAACACTGCAATAGCTGCAATGATGGAATTGACTAATTCGATGGCCCCAGCTTATGAAAAGCGAAATGTTTCTCAAAAAACTTGGAACGAATTAGTTTCGACTCTTTTACTGTTAATTGCACCAATGGCCCCACATGTATCGGAGGAACTATGGGAATTGATAGGCAACGAATATAGCATCCATCAAAATAGATTGCCTGAGTGGGACGAGGAATTATGCGCTGTAGAAGAGGCTACACTGGTAATCCAAGTGAACGGTAAGGTAAGAGATAAAATTGCGGTTCCAGCGTTGATAAACGAGGGAGATGCTAAAAATAAGGCTCTGGCGTCTCCTAGAATTCAAGAATACACANAGAATAAGGATATTGTAAAAATTGTTTTTGTGCCAAACCGGTATTTGTTAAGTATTGTCACAACGTAACTTAGGAATTAAGTCACAGCAAACGTTGAACCGTTAACTGTTCTACTAACCTCAATACGTACGGGAAAAGCTTCCTTTATTGCATCTAAATGAGTTATGACAATGATTCTTTCGAACCGATCCTCAATTGCTTTGAGGACATCAATAATTTTATCGCGTCCCTCGGCGTCTTGAGTGCCAAATCCTTCGTCAATGAACAGGGTTGGTAGAGGGGCACCTGATCTCCATGCTAATAATTTACTCAGTGCAATTCGAATTGCAAAATCAACCCTAAAGCGTTCTCCGCCACTAAACATTTCATAGGATCTAGTGCCTAATTCATCGGCTACAATAATTTCTAAGGTTTCTGCAACATCAGAATTTATGGATGCGCTTTTTCGCTGCCGTTGAGTTTCTAGCTTGACTGACATTTTCCCGTCGCTCATTCGGTGTAGTAACTCGTTTGCTTCATCTTCTAACCTCGGAATTGCTGCTTCGATTAATANTGCCTGGACTCCGCCTTTCCCAAAGGACAGAGCCAATTCACTATAGATTGATGCTTCTGTGGCAATCTCTTTTCGATCATACTCTAGTTTTTTTAATTCTAACTGCGCTTGTTCAATTTCTCGTAATTCTTGTGAAACAGAACCTTCTTCGTTTAATAATCTAGTTTTTGTGAATTGAATATTCTGAAGATCGGCTTCGATACGCGCTTTTTGGGATAATAATGAAGGTAAAACTTGAGATTTCTCATCAATTACCTTCAATTCCTCTTTGGCTTTTGCTAAGTCGTTTTGGGTATCGACTAGTCTAGCTTTTAGAGAATCTTGTAATTTTATATCCTCGTCAAGTTGCAGATTCGCTAAATTTAATTTCTCGTGAGGTTGTTCCCATTGTAGTAATTGTGCGATTTTGGATTCATAAAAGCTGATTAGATTAGGATTAAAATTTAATGCTTCTATGCGCGCTTGTAGCGNTTCAAGCTTTGTTTGTTCTTCTAANGCATAATTTTTATTAATCAAAGCATTTTCAGNTTCAGTGATTTTACTTCTTAGAGCATCATAAATTTCGACTGAATTGTTGACATCGTTAATTTGCGATTGTAGCTCTCCTCTAGTTCGTTCCGTGTTTCGGACGGAATTAGTCAAACTAGCGTAAGAAGTATTATATTCTTGTTCAAATTCTAAAAAAGTCGATTCCTTCGATTTGATCAAAGATTCTTTTTCTAGGTATATAGCCCTTTGGGATTCGATAGTATTTTGATAGATTTTGCGCAGTTTTTCTATGCCGTCTTCTGTTAGCAACGTCTCACAAAGAGGGCAACTCGTCTTGCTAGAATGTGAATGATCTAGTAAATGTAACTTTTCTTTAGTCGCGTTTCCTTCTGTAGATAAATGGCTATTTTGCTGCTTTAGAGATTCGATATCTTTGAAGAGTTCATTATTTNGTTGATGAAGCTCCGACAAATCTATCAGCTGCTTATTAAGTTTTTCTATTTTAATGGTGATGGCCTTAAGCTCTGACTCTAAGAAAGGAAGAGATTCAATTTTGGGTCTCAGTTCTTGCTGGAGGATACGGTTATTTGATGAGACCTCTGCCTCCAAATTCACACGAGCTTCATTGATAATTTTTTCCAGAGGCCTAAGTTCGACTTGTAGAGCTAAAACTTTCTGAGCGGTAGCGTTAACGGAATGGTACGCATTTCTAGTAGTTTGTAGTTCTGTGTATCCTTTAACGATAGATTCTGATTGAGATAAAATTTCAGTATGGGTTTTGATTTGCAATTCTACAGAGTTTAATTCTGCTTCAGACTCATTTTGTCGCAAATGAAAGCGCTTAATGGAATCTTCCTTGTCTTGCTTACTTGCTTGGAGTTGCTCTAGCTCAACAATTTGAGAATTTGCGGCATACAGTTTCGATAACAAATCTGCTTCCGATTGATTAACTTCAATTATTTTGGTTTTTATATTTGATAAGGTGATTTTTTTCTCCGAATGATTTGCAACTTGAGATTCGAGCCTAAGGCCTAATGAAGAGAAAGTGGCTAATTGACTTTGTCTATCTCGTGCATGGGCCTTGGCACGATCTTCAAGTCGATCATATAACCCTAACCCCAAAACTTTTGTAAGAACTTCTTTCCTTTGTGTAGGGCTTGCCATGGTGAATGCATCTGCACGGCCTTGAACTAAAAATGCACTATTGATGAATGTGTCGTAATCCATATTCAAAATTCTAATGATCATGGATTGTGTCACGGTTATGGAATCTCCAGTGATAGGAGTGTAACTGCTGTCACTATTTTGCATGTAGAGTTCTAAAGAGCTTTGTGGAGTACTTCTAGCCTTAGAGTATCTTCGAGATGCACGGTATCGATTACCTGATATATCGAAGACTAATTCGACAACCATTTCATTTTGGCCGTGATGGAGTAATTGATCGGTCCTTTGCCCTCTTGCCCTCCCCCACAAAGCCCAGGTAATTGCGTCTAGCAAAGCTGATTTCCCATTCCCGTTTGGTCCACATAGGCAGGCAACATGGATGTCTTCTAACATGAGAACAGGCGCCGCTTCACGGTAGGAAAGAAAATTCTTTATTGAAAGCTGAATGGGTAACAATTTATGCCCAATTAATTTAGTTATATAATTTTATCATTGGTTTTTCAAAAAGCATTGCAGAACATCCGTGCTNAGATAGTCAATTTACTGATCCAAATCTTGCGACCCTTTGTAGTGGATGCTAGCATCTTGATATACAAGACAATGACATTATTTACCCTTAAAGCACATATATAATTGGAGCTAATTGTTCATGACCTTACACATTGTGGTTACAGCCAAGCAAGTTGTAGACCCCGAAACACCAACATCCGCATTTTTGATTGAAAATAATAAAGTTACAACATCCACAAGTTTTGCCCCTGTTATTAATGGTTATGATGAACAGGCGGTTGAGGCTGCATTGAGGATTAAAGAAGCGCTTGGTGATGTGGTAATTACTGTTTTATCGTGTGGTTCTAGTTTCGCTTTGGATGTGATTAAAAAACCATTAGCAATGGGCGCAGATAATTTGATTCTTCTTCAGGACAATGCATTTGATAATTTAATTGATCCGACTTTGGTGATTAGAGCACTTACCTCTGCCATTCAGAAAATTGGAGATGTAGATTTAGTGATTTCTGGAAGACAAGCTAGTGATTGGGATAATGCCCTTGTTCCTATGGGAATTGCGGAGTTGCTAGACTGGCCAGTTGCGACAATCGCTAGGAAAATTGATGTTATCGGGAATACTGTCAAGGTTGAACGAGTACTTCCGGATGGATACGAAATTGTTGAAACAACCCTGCCTGCAGTGATAACTGTTTCGAACGAGCTAGGTAGTCCTCGTTATCCGAATATGCGTGGGATTATGGGAGCGCGAAAGATTCAGCCAACAATTTGGGAGATCAATGATTTGGGAATTGAATATCAATCGACAGAAATTGCGATGGAACTTATCTCACTTGAGAAACCTATCAAGTCAATAGAAACGGAATTGATCCAAGGTGAGGACGAGGCAGACGCCGGGCGAAAATTAGCGTTGAGATTAAGGGAAGAACGGATAATTTAATGACAAAAGCTTTAGTTATTGGAGAGATGTTAAATGGCGAATTGGGTGCAGCAACTTTTGAAGGGATTGCTGCAGCTCGCATATTAGATTGTTCGAATGTTGCAGTGATGATCGCGGGCGCATCAATTGAACTTGCGGCTGAACAAGCTATTTTTGCTGGGGCGGATCAAGTTTTTACAATTTCTCAAGGCCCTGCTGCAGATGGTGAATTTGATGATTTAATTAATGCCTCATACAAAATTGCTAAGGAGATAGAGCCTGAAATAATAATAGGATCTAAGACTATAATTGGACGTGATGTAATGCCTCGTCTCGCTTTTAGGCTAGGTACGATTTTAGTTCCGGATTGTATGTCACTTGAACGGGATGCGGAGCAACGGATTATAGTTACAAGACCAACGTATGGAGGAAATGTGAACGCTAGAATTGCATGCGTTGGTCAACCTGTAGTTATTTCACTTCGACCAAAGAGCATTGATGCAATGGGACTAGATCAGTCTAGATCGGGTGCAATAAATGAAATTGAATTTACCTCAAATATACGTACTAGAATAATTGAAAAAATAGAAGAAAAATCTGAAGGTATTAGTCTTCAGGATGCAAAAACAGTAGTGGCAGGTGGACGCGGACTGGGAGGGCCAGAAGCTTTTGATTCATTGCAAGAGTTGGCTGGAATTCTTGGAGGTGCAGTTGGTGCATCCCGAGCTGCGTGTGATGCTGGCTGGGTACCTTCTAGCTTTCAAGTAGGTCTAACAGGAAAGACTGTGTCACCAGATTTGTATATCGCGATAGGGATTTCTGGAGCGAGCCAGCATATGGCAGGATGCAGTAATGCGAAGACTCTCGTTGCAATTAATAAAGATGAGGGTGCTAATATTTTCAAAGAAGCTAGGTTTGGAGTAAAGGGAGATTGGGAGAAAGTAATTCCTGCATTTATTGAGCAATTACACGAATTAATAAATTAAGTGATTGGGGCGAAGCAATGTCAGACTCTGAATTCGAACGTGAAATGGCTGAAGCGATAGAAAACGCTGAAATTGCCGAGATTGTATGTATTATTTTGCCCCTCCTAAATCAATGTGTTGTTTTCGACAGTCGCTACTCTGATGAAGACCCTCCGATAATCACTATATCGCCACCTTTAGGTTCAGGTGATAGGCGATTAAGGTATGTAAATCGTGCTAGGCCCCATTTAGCACACGCTCACAGCTTAGCTGCAATTCCTTGGCAGAGTTCTGTTCGGAGCTTGATCGAGTCCCCCGTATGGGAAATGCTGCATCGTCGTATTGCACAATCTGGCTCAGATAAATGCCTGTCGCAATGCTCTACGGTATTGGAAGAACTGAAACAGTACGAACGACAAAATATAGTTTCGATGATTAGAGGCCAGGGTCCCTACCATACTATTTGGTCTCGTACGTAGAGTTTTGCATCTAATAGTTTGGTTGAAACGTAATAAATTTTCTTTAAGCTTAGTGCTTATCCCACTAGCTATTGTAATAGCGGTAATTGGTGGAGTGTCTGTCTTTGCGAATCCCGCAGATGGATTCGCAAAGACACTATATGGGAAGAGACTGAATTTAGTTCAATGGGAAGTTAGTAATTTCTTCGATAAATGGACCTACCAAACCACTAATTTATTTAAAGCTGAATTAAATGAAAAAGAACAAAGAGAAAAAGTAGCTGAATTTTTTCGGAACATCAAATTATTAAATTCAAGGAAAAGCGAATTAGATTATTTGATTGCTAGGGACTCAAATCAAGCGATGATTTTTGCCGTGGATTCAAAAATAAGCGATTTACGGATGGAAATTGATAAGGATATGCCATTCATCGAGGAGTTCCTAGAGTCGGAAGTTTCCCAGGTTCTTTCAGTGCAGGAGATCATAGATGAACTGGGACCTATTCATTGGCCTCCTGTTGATTTCACGTTTGAATCTAATGGATTACTTTTAGTAATTTCTCCTAGGAACAAAATTTTTCGAGAAAAGGAATATCTCTTATTACCAACTCTTAGTAAATTAGAGCAAATAGCTATTGAAGATGAGATCGAGAAAAACTATCCGGATCTGTCGGCTCTCGTTATTCGTATTGGAGGGGTTGCGACTTATCCTGCGCAAGTTCGATTAAATTCGTCACTTCATACAACTTTGAATTTAATAGCGCACGAATGGCTCCATCACTGGTTGATCTTTAGACCTTTAGGGCAAAAATGGTTCGCAGGTGGGGAACTTCAAGCCATCAACGAAACGGTTGCTAATATTTTTGCTGAAGAGATAGGCGATGCTGCTTACGAGTCAGTGACAGGGGAGAAAATTTTCAGAAAGCCTTGGACACCAACCCAATCAAAAGAAGAGATGATTCAGCCAGGCGAATTTAATTTCAAAAGGGAAATGAGGAAGACTAGAATAGAATTAGATCGCTTGCTTGCAGATGGACTAATTGAATATTCAGAAAAATACCTTGAGGAACGTAGAAAGCTTTTTGTGGAGGAAGGCTACAACCTTCGGAAATTGAACAATGCTTGGTTTGCATTTCACGGAAGTTATGGCAATAGCTCAGCTTCAGTAAGTCCCATAGAATCACAATTGAGGTTGATCCGTTTTGGATCAATCAATCTAAGAGATTTTTTGAATCTAGTAAAAAATATCTCTCAGGANGGGCAATTACAATTGATTGCTGAACAATTCGGATGGACAGAAAATAAATAGCCTACTACCAATTAGGTAGAGTCGACGGAGTGGAACCTTCAGTAATTTGCTTTTGCACCCCGTCGGCAGCGATTACGAAAAGATGACTTACGCCTGAATTGATGGATTCGAATACAAGTCTATCGTCATTACTCCAATCTATTGAAGTAATATCGACAGGGCTCCTGGTCAATGTTTTTAAATTTTTCCCATTTGGGCTGACTGTGAATATATCGATATTGCCATTACGATCAGAGAGAAAAGCNATTCGAGCACCATTTGCAGACCAAATGGGAGCAAAATCGCGTCCTGGCGCTTCCGTGATTCGAACTGCCTGCCCTTGTGGGCCGTTTTCACCGATTTCAACAACATATATATCTTCACTTCCATCTCGGGTAGAGACAAAAGCAAGATGTTTTGCGTCTGGAGACCATGCTGGGTTACGGTCGTTGGATTGCGAAAGCTGAATTCGATTTACGCCATCAGGATTTCTGAGAAATATTCCTGAAGAATTGCCATTATCATCCAATACAGAGAATGCAATAAGATCTCCTGATGGGGACCATGAAGGATCTGCCTCGCTATCGCTTCCAAACAAAAGCCTGTTTGGGCGTAGATTTGTTAAGTCTACCCAGTTTACTTGAGGATGACCTTCGTTAGATTCTGATGTATAAGCTATTCGATTGCCGTCTGGGGACCATGAAATTTGAGATTCATCGACTCCAGTNTGAGTAATTCGCATGAAATTGGATCCATCAGATACTGCGATATATATTTCATTATTGCCATCACGATTACTGATAAATGCGATGTATTGGTTAGTAGGAGACCACACAGGCGCGAAATCATCTGCATTTTGCCCAGCTAGATCGGACGTGAGGATTCGACGATCTGAGCCATCTGGCCGAGAAACAGCAATATCTCGGGATCCTTCTTCACCGAAAGCATAAGTAATATAACCAGGTTCAGCAAAAAGGCCGCAACTTACTAAAGGAGCGGCAACAATCAGTGCTGCTAATAGGATTAAACTCTGATTAATCTTATTACGGTATTTGCAAAGAATGAAATTCATAGCGCCTTCCAAAGTACCATTAGATGGGAAAAAACTCTATGATTTTCCCTAGCGATTAAATTTAATTAAATAGCGCTCTAGAATGGGAGCCATCGTTCAGGTTCACTATATCGGGAGGTCTTTGATCCACGTGGTTGTATAAAAATNCCGTAACCTAAACCTCCTGTGGTTCCAATAATCGCTCCTCCTAGCAAGATTATAGGAGGGAGCCAAACTGGAGGATCAGTGAATTCATCAATACATTTGGTGGAGGTATTACCACCGGCGTTTGAAATTTCAATAGCTTCGATACATCTTTGTGCTTCTGCAACAAATACTGATTGAATAAATAACGCAGGGACAGCGCTTAGAGCTAATCCCGCTATTCCAGCTATAAGCGAAAATTTTAATCCTCTGAAAAATCTAGTAAAGAATTTGAATGTAGGCGAACTCATTTTTCCCGTAATTGATTTTTTTGATCAGGGCGTAATTTCGAGGTAGCGATTGATTGAATAGTCGATGATAAGGAATCTTTCCAGGACGCTAAAAAGGTGATTACTCGATCTGGTTGTAATCGAGTTGCTTCTAGTAGCATCACTCCGACTCCGCGTTGAACGTCTATGTCATTATCGGACATTAGTATTTCAGCTACTTCTAAGGCATCGGTTAGAAAGCGACCTTCGCGCACAAGTGGATTGAAGGAAGCTATTGCGGTTCGGCGCTTATAGGGGTTCTCAGATCTTGCCCATTCACGCATAGTTTTTACGAGCGAGGGCTTTGCTGCTAAGCAAGCGCTATAGCAGCTGATGGCTAGTGAATCGGCAGTTTGCGGGGAAAAAACATGATCAACCCAATGCGATACTTTTTCGAAGTCTGAAGCCGTAATTAATCGAGACAAAGCTCCTACTAGTTGAGCACCGATTAGCGCCTCTTCATGCTTGTGAGATTGGTAGAGCTGGTCAGCAATATGTAAGGTTTGTGCTAAGCCATCAGACCTTAATTTTCGAACGCAATCTAAGCCTATTTTATGCGTATCTGTATGATTTACCCCGTATAAATCGACATCTGACTTTATCGATTTTCGTAACTGAGCTGCATTTTCTTTGCTGCTAGATTCCCGAAGTTTCCTTCTGATTTCATCAACGTATGCTGCACTTATAGTAGTGTCATAAGTTTGAGGAATTTTTGAATTTTGCTTGTGTTTGTTAGCCATTAGTGTACTCGGACCTCTATGGCCAAAAAGGGAAAGAAGAAACGTATTCTTCTTTCCCTTTTTGTAATTACCAAGTTGCTGTTTGAATATCTTTAAGTGCGGGATCTTTGACCCAATTTTGATCCGATTTCAATAGGATGTCTCCAGATCGAAGGTAATAAACGCTACCTTTGGAAGCTGCTTCTGGTTCTGCACCGTCTTGTAATGCAGTTGCTTCTTTGAGCAATCTTCTTCTAGATTTAATTATCCCGATGTCGGTAGTTCCGAGATGTTCTTTATTTCGTGGGGTTATTGGGCCCATCCCTTCTTGCACAGAGAAATCCTGCTCCCCTGTTCCAGTAATTCCAGTAAAAGTAAGGGTTTTTTGATACTCACGATTAATAAGATAATCATTTTCCTTGTTACGCAAAGGCCAGTGTTCCGGACCTGGTAATGCCGCGGCATGGAGACCTGAACCATTGCTCCAATCCTCCACATCAGTTGCAAGCAAAGGTCTTTGTAAATTCCACACAAAAGTCCAACGCATGTTGTTATGATCATCAATTGGTACAAAGGCGTGGAAAAATTTTTGAGTTGGTGCAGAAGGTGGCATAGTGTAAAAAGGAAGCAAGAATAAATTATATCGCCAGTAATAATCTCCCTCGCCAGTATCTCGCCGTGCTCCAGTGATCACACCATAATCAGTGTCTTCGGCAAAAAACTTCGGATGCTGGTCTCTTGCATGATATTTGTCGCGGAGGTTTTGTGATTTCTGCCATAGTTCTTTCCACGCATCGGTCATGTAATACGCGTCTAGCGAGGCATGGAGAAAATTAGAATGAGCAGAATCGATACCTCCTTCAATTGCTTGTGCGTAATTTGTTTGTTGCCAGTTCCATGAAACAAACCTATGTGTGGATGGCATTTTGAGGTACTCAAAGTCAGGAATTTCAGGGGTCAGTTCTTTAGGACCCATGTATGTCCACAAAATGCCAGCAATTTCCTTTACAGGATAAGCCGCTATTTTAATCTTATCTTTATATGTGCTTTCATCAGTTTCAGTTGGCATGTCAACGCAGTTGCCTGCACTATCAAATTTCCATCCATGATAGGTACATCGTATGCCTGATTCCTCATTACGCCCAAAGAAAAGATCAGCCCATCTATGAGGGCAGTTACTTTGGATTAGTCCTACATCTCCTTTTGTAGTTCTGAACGCTAATAGGTCTTCGCCCATTAATTTAACTCGAATAGGAGCTCCATCAGCTTCTGGTACGTCACTACTAAGGCGGAAAGGAATCCAAAAACGCCTTATATATTCGCCCATGANGGTACCTTGATCAGTCTCACAAAGCTTTTTATTTTCTTCTACTGAAAGCATTTTTCACCTTTATTTTACGTAATCATTCCCTTCAAATGATACGATTAATTTACTCCCAAGGTAATACCGATNCATNGATTGCGTCGCTAATTCCTTCTCCCGCTACTGCTCTGATAGCAGTGTCTACGTCATTTAAACCAAAAGTGTGCGTTCGCATTTCATGTAATGGGAATTCGTGAGACGCAATAATCTGAAGTCCTTTTTCTACGGCTTCAAAACTGTGCCCCCTAGCGCTTTTAAGTGTCATGTATTTTCTTGTTAAACGCCCTATAGGGAAATCAGGGAACAAAGGCGCTTCTGCTTGGGCGACCATAATTCCCCCCTTTCGCTTCGTAGCTTCAACGGATAACAGTGTTGGTGCATTACCTGCGTGAGACGTACAGTCAACGACCGTATCTACGCCCGCTTCAGGTCCACCGCCTGTTAATTCTTTAATTAAGGGTAAAGGGTCTTGCTCTTGGACGTTAATTATGACATCTGCACCTAGAAGCTTAGCCACTTCAAAACGTTTAGCATCTTTATTAGTTCCCGTCACTATGATCAGGTCAGCTCCAGCTTTTTTTGAAGCTATGATGCAAGCAAGTCCCTGCTGCCCAGGTCCTTGTATAAGGACAGATTTTCCGAATCCAGCTTGCCCTTCCATTAGGGCCCATTGGACGCCATTCCCCATCGGAAGCGCCATTGCGGCTTCTTCGGCAGTTACCCCTGAGGGAATTTTATGCAATGCAGCATTTGGCGGGATATATAGATATTGTGAGTATCCACCCCATAACGACGGCAGAACATCCACGGATGTTGATCCATATCGAATGGCATTATCATTGGCAGATGCATCTGTCGCAAAACAATGCCTATATTCTCCAATTCGACAGAATTCACAATGTCCGCATGGGAGATATTCTTCGAGAGCAACTAGGTCTCCTTCTTTAACGTCCCATCGTGCGCCAAATACGCGACCCACCTTTGTAAGGTAACCAACGTTTTCATGGCCCATAACAATAGCACCGCCATCCATATGTCGGTGGTACCCACCGACGTCGCTCCCTCAGACTCCTGCTACTTCAACTTTTAAGAGCGCAGCATCTTCTGGTATTTCTGGTAACGCTATTTCACGGAGTTCGGTTTCTCCTGGTGCTATTTTTGCAGCGACTGTAACTAAATTTGACATGTTTCCTCCGAAGAGTTAGATCATAACCCTATACGTTAACGATATGCTTGAGTAACGCGGCGGTCAACGTTATAGGTATGGTGGCGCATACGGGATTCGAACCCGTGATCTCCGCCTTGAGAGGGCGGTGTCCTGGGCCGCTAGACGAATGCGCCAATTGTTGCGACATGAGGATTATAACGGAACATGATGTTAGGTCGAAACTCTATTTAGGCATTAATATAAACAGTGAGGTGCATCTAAAGTGAACAATGACTTGGATATCATTACGTTTGAGGTAATTACAGCACGCTTAGATGGGATCGTTCGGGAAATGGAGAATGCTGTTTTTCGTACGGGGTACTCCACTATAGTCAGGGAATCCCATGATTTTAGCTGCGGACTGTTGGATGCTAGAGGTCGATTAGTCGCAAGAGGATCTCACCCGGGGCATATGGGTGGGTTGCCTGTTTCAATAGATGGGCTTTTTGAATTTTATGAAGAGGGCGATTTCCAAGAAGGGGATGCCTACCTTGCTAGTCATCCCTACTACAGCGGTTGCCCGCATGCTAATGACATGGTTGTAATGACTCCTATCTTTGCTGGATCCCAATTAATTGCTTTCGCTGCAAGCATTGGACACACTCCAGATACTGGAGGAGTATCTCCCGGTACTAGGAACTCGTCCGCACATGATTTATTTGGCGAGGGTTTAATTATTCCCCCTGTAAGATTCATGCGTAATTACCAGCTCATACGAGATACTGAAACTTTCATCAGAGGAAATAGTAGAGTGCCTTCAATGATGGTCGGAGACTTGGTTGCCAAAGCTGGGGTATGCCATACCATCGGTGAAGCTAGGTTGAAAGAGCTTGCAGATATTTACGGCTTGCCTGCAATCTTCAGCCAATTTCAGATGAATGGAGAGAAAACAACATACCGAATTCAAGAGCAAATAAAAATATGGCCTGATGGAGTAAGTGCCGTTGAAGCATGGGTTGATGATCCGGCGACGGATGAGCAGATTAGATTACATGTTGCGGCTTATAAAAAAGGCAGTAATTTAATTTTGGATTTCTCCAAAACAGGGAATCAATCAATGGCGCCAATTAATCTGCGACCTGCATTTATAGAAGGGCTAGCTAGGAATGCTGTTATTAGATTAACGGATCGGTATATCCCCTTAAATTGGGGAGTTGGCAACGTAGTCAAATGCCTTTTTAGTAAAGGTAGTCTAGTAGATCCGGTTTTCCCTGGGCCCGTAGGATTTTATTCTAAGACACTTGCGCTCGTGGAAAGTGTTATTGGTGCAGTGATGGCAAAAGCATCTGGGAACAGAGCACTTGCTCATATTGCAACACAAAGTTCAATTGTAGTTGGATACGAAGGTGAACGTAATAGGCAGTACGTTCAGTACGAGCTTATGTACGCTGGGTCGCCAGGATGGGACGGTGGCGACGGGTTTACAGGTATTGGATCAAGAGCAAGTTATGCGAAACTTACTAGTTGCGAAGTAATTGAGTCTGAGTTTCCGGTGGAAATGTTACGTTTTGAAGTTATTCCAGACACTGCAGGTGATGGCAAATTTCGTGGGGGGCCTGGGTATATTCGAGAATATCAAGTTCATTCAAAAAGCCGCTTGTCTGGTGGCGCAGCACGTAGGCGAGCAGCCGGCGTAGAGGGTGGGGAGAATGGGAGTAATGCATTTGTTGTAATTAACCCCGGGACAGAAAAAGAAGAAAGATATCCCGGAATAGTTTCGAATATAGCCCTATTCCCAGGTGATGTTTTTCGGATTGAAACGGGAGGCGGTGGTGGTGTCTTCTCTCCCTCTGAAAGATCTACTGAGCGAATAGAAAATGACATTGAGGATGGAATATTAAGCGCTGAAAAAGCAAAAAAAATGTATAGCTTTACTTCTAGAATGAATGACTAAAGTATATTGGAGTACTAATGGACGCTGAACAGATTTTCCCAGGTGTTTGGGAACTAAGAACTTCCTATGGTGTCGATACGGCTGAGCTTTTCACTGATGGGCCTATGCCGCACGCTGCGTGGTTTATTGCGGGGGACCAATCGGCGATACTAGATCCTGGCCCTACATCTATTGCGGAAGAACTTTTGGATGCGATAAGGAAATTAGGTTATGAAACAGACTTAATAGATTTAGTTATCCCATCGCATATACATATTGACCATGCAGGAGCTTCAGGTTGGTTGGTGAAAGAATTACCTCATGCAAGGGCTGTTTTTCATACTCGCGGTGCTCCATTTATGCGTGATGTAGCGCGCTTGACGGCAGGTACAGCTGACGTTTTTGGCGAAGAATGGGAAGAGATTTTTGGGCCGCTTTTGCCGGTACCCGACGAAAAAATGACGATTGTAGAAGACGGGTCTGCTTTTAAACTTGGGGGTAATGATTATCGCATTGTGTTTATGCCAGGCCATTCTTTAGACCATATAGGTATCTTTGATGAAGGCAATAAAGCATTATATTGCGGGCATGGTTTAGGTAATTACAAACCACATAGGTATATGCCGGACCCTCCAATGACGTTGCCGTATTTTGATGTGGATGCGAGCATCGAGTCGATTAGGAAAGCTAGGAATTTAGAACCAGAATATTTATTGCCAGTACATTCTGGATTTTTGGCGTCTAACCCTAGTTTTGCTATTGATGCTGTGGAACGTGTGACTATTGAGCTAGGTGAGATAATAAAAAAAGGTATGCTTGAAGGTCTCAGCGATTCGGATATAGAGAATTCAGTTTGTAGGTATATGTTTGCGGATCCGTCCAAATCGGATCGGTCCTATTTGCCCTTGGTGATTAGTTATAGAACGTATTATGAACGGCAAACGGCAAAAGCGAAGAAAAGTTAATGATTGCATAAAAATGGAGATGTAATGTTTTTAATTAGAAGGGTTTTTAAGGTTAAGAAGGGAGGGGTAGTCCAGTTATGTGAAATTTTGAAACAAATTGGAGAAAAGTACGAATCTGTCGGACAAAGACAGCCTTCACGTATTTATCATAGTGGCTATACCACCCCAGGGCCACTTAATACTGTTTATATGGAATGGATTGATACTGAAATAAAATCTATTTTTCGAAAAGATAACCCTTCTCCTGAGGGGATTGATGAACTGTATGCAGCATTGCATGCGTTAGAGGAAGAAACTTGGATAGAGTTTCATGAATTGTATAGTAAAGAGTAATTAAGACTTATGGAGAATGAATATGCCCTCATTTGATATCGTCTCAAAAATAGATATGTCTGAAGTGGATAACGCATTAAATGGTATAAAAAGAGAGACGCAGCAAAGATTTGATCTAAAAGGGACTAAAGCGGCAGTAGATCGGAACGGTAATGAACTAACGATTCTTGCAGATAATGACTTGCAACTTCGTCAAGTTCAAGAATTGCTTTATACCTATTTTGCTCGACGTGATGTCGATAGTAAGGCATTGGATTTCAGGCCTACAGAGAAGGCGTCAGGGGATAGTCTTAGGCAATTGGTTGGGATTAGGCAAGGAATCGATAGTGATACTGGGCGAAAGATTATTAAAGCAATAAAGGGTACAAAGCTTAAGGTGCAAGTAGCTTTGCAGGGTGATGAACTTAGAGTTACTGGCAAGAAGCGAGATGATTTGCAGGAAGCAATTAATTTCGTAAAAGAGATGGGCAGCAACATCCCTTTGCAATATGTTAATTTTAGGGATTAGAGTGGCTGGGGATGATGGATTCGAACCATCGTTACCTGATCCAGAGTCAGGCGTCCTACCACTAGACGAATCCCCAAAATTGATGCGTTCTAAGAGGCACTAAATTGATTTTAACGCTTCATATATTCTTTTGGTACAACGCTGTTGCCCTAATACATTCATAGTATCAAATAATGGTGGTGCTGCAGTTCTTCCAGTGATTGCTACACGAATGGTTCCGAATAATTGGCCAGTTTTTATTTCTAAATGCTCTGCTAGTTGTCTCAATGATTTTTCTAAGTGGTCTTGATCCCATTCATTTAAAGTACTCACTAATTCATAAATTGACTCAAGAACATTCTTTGTGGATAAGCGATCCATTCCTTTTTGGATGAGTAGTGCTGAATCATATTCTAAGGCTTCAGCGAAGAAGAAAGAAAATAAATCTGGCGCCTCGGATAAAACTTTTATGCGTTCTCTTTCCAAAGGAATAATACGCTCAAGATAATCAATATCAATTGCTGGATATTCTTGATTAGTCTGTCTGTTAGCACTTAGTAGCCAAGGAAGCACAGTTTTTGCCAAGTCATTATCGTTAAGTTGCCTGATATATTGGCCATTAAACCACTCTAATTTTTCAATATTAAATATGGAAGGACTCGCAAGAACTCTGTCTAAAGAGAAATGGCTGATTAAATCACCGATAGAAAATATTTCTCTAGAGTCATCCAGCGACCAGCCTAATAAAGCTAGGAAATTTACCATTGCTTCTGGAAGGTATCCATTGTCCCTAAAGTGTAGTACTGAGGTTGCCCCATGCCTCTTACTTAGCTTAGATCTGTCTGGGCCTAATATAATGGGGAGGTGTACAAGTACAGGCATTTTGTACCCAAAAGCTTCATAAAGTTTTTGATGACGCGGTGCACTTGGTAGCCATTCTTCAGCGCGCATAACATGACTGATCTGCATTAAATGATCGTCCACTATATTTGCAAGGTGATATGTAGGAAAACCATCAGATTTTAGAAGGACAAAATCGTCTAGCAAATTTGATTCAAAATGAACATCGCCTCTTATGTAGTCGTAGGTAGTGATTTTTTCATCTAGAGGCATTTTAAATCTAACGACTGGGGTTGTAGCATTTGCAGTANNGNGACCANCTGCACCTTCACGGCAATGACGGTCGTATCCNGGTCNTTGACCANTAGATTGTTGATCAGATCGTAACTTTGCAAGNCGTTCNGAGCTGCAATAACAGTAATAGGCTAAGTCATTTTGAATTAGCCTATTACAATGCTCTTGATAAATATGGAGTCTTTCAGATTGGACATATGGTCCGTAGTCGCCACCTTTATTTGGGCCCTCATCCCAGTCGAGTCCAAGCCAGTCAAGGGCACTTAATATGGAATCCAGTGCTCCCGGTACTAGCCTGCCTTGGTCCGTATCTTCAATTCTAACTATGAATTTCCCGTTTAGGCTTCGGGCAAACAACCAGTTAAATAGTGCGGATCTGATGTTCCCAACATGTGGTTCTCCAGTTGGACTTGGTGCATAACGTACACGAACTTCCATATAATAGGATCTTCACTTTCTTTACATGGTCAATAATCTGCTTAAGTACAAGTATATACAGTTTAACTAAGAATAAGTATTTTGTTGTATGATGAGGCCTATCCAGGGACTGGGGGTGCACCATGTTATCAGTAGAGCAGAATGAAAAATTGACACGTGTTGGGCCGGGGACTCCAATGGGAGAGCTCATGCGCCGTTACTGGCACCCTATTGCGGCAAGTTCTGAATTAAATGCTGAAAATCCCACTAAGGAAGTTCGTTTACTGGGTGAAGATTTAGTTCTCTATCGGGACGCAAAAGGTACACTGGGTCTGATCGAACCAAGTTGTGCTCATCGTAAAGCAAGCCTTGCTTATGGTGTCCCAGAAGAAAATGGGATTAGATGTGCTTATCACGGTTGGATTTTTAATGAAGACGGGCAGTGCGTCGACCAACCTTCGGAGCCTGAAGGTTCTAAATTTAAAGAGAAAGTTCGAATAAAAGCCTATAAGGCTCAGGAATTAGGTGGTGCAATCTTTGCATATATGGGCCCTGAACCTGCACCATTATTACCTAGGGTAGATGTTTTGGTTTGGCATGGTATCCGGCGCATACAAACAGTGAATATCCCATGTAACTGGTTGCAGTGCCATGAGAATTCTTTGGACCCGCTTCATTTCCAATGGCTCCATCGTTACTGGGGTGGTTGGATAATGAATAAAAAACTTTCTCAAGAGGATCGAGACACCTGGAATTCTCGTATAGCCTCTCGTGGCCAGGATCATCGGAAAATCGGATTCGAGATTACCGATTATGGGGTGATAAAACGTAGGCTGGTTGCAGATGACGACGAAGATAGCGAATGGTGGAAGATGGGTCANCCAATTTTATTCCCGAATATCTTGCATATTACGTCGAATTTGCAATACCGAGTTCCAATTGATGATACGCATACAATGCATTTCGTTGTTGACTTACAGACCATGGATGAGAGCGTTGAAGTTCCTGACGTCGTAGAGCATACCGAGATTCCATGCTTTGATGAGGACGGAAAAATTAAAGCAGATTGGGTGCTTGGGCAAGATCAAGCAGCTTGGATTATGCAAGGACCAATTACTGACCGTTCTACCGAGCGATTAGGCGTTTCTGATGTCGGGATAATTATGTTTAGAAGGCTTCTTGATGAGCAAATGGAAATTGTTGCCCAAGGCGGAGATCCAATGAACATCATTAGAGACGAAGCTGAAAATGAAATCCTCATTTACCCTGTTGAACATTTTGAATATCCTGGCTATCAAGGAAGATTACGTGGGCCGTTTCAGGACATTACTGTCAACAACAATGTAGAACAAGATTTGTCGGGGGCGGGTGTGACGCTACCAGAATGGGAAGGCGTGGAAATGGCAGATCCACGTAAAAGGAATGGAAGACCTACGAGAGTAGGTGATGTTCTTTGATGAACTAGGAAATNTAAATGGATAAAGAGAGGGTTCGCTTAGCGGACCCTCTCTTTTCTTAAGATTTCTAAGGGAATAAGAAAGAGGGTTAAATGACGAAGAATAATCTACCCACAGAGAAAGAAGTAAAAGAGTATTTTCACTTATTAAGTAATTGGGGCCGTTGGGGCGACGATGATCAGATTGGCACCCTAAATTTGATTACTGCTGAAAAAAGATTACAAGCGGCAAGGCTTGTTCAAGAAGGATTATCGATCGGATGCGCACGTCCAATAAGTACTGAACATGCGATTGATCAACCTTTAACGCCTTTTCATTTTATGGTGGAGAGTGGTGAGGCTTATTGTTTGGATGACGACAACGAATGGACTTCGCAACATTCCGCTGATTATTTTGGAATGGGGATTCATGGTCCTGGGCAAACACATTTAGATGCTCTTTGCCATCAGTTCTGGGAAGGAAAAATGTTTAACGGGCGACCTGCAAGCTTAGTCTCAAGTGCACATAAAGCAAAATTTGGGGCAGTAGATGGTATGAATAATGGACTTGTTACTAAAGGAGTACTATTAGATTTAGCTAAATATAGAGATGTACTTTGGTTTGAACCTGGGGAGGGTGCATTTATAGAAGACTTAGAAGGAGCAGAGCGCGAACAGGGCGTAAAAGTTGAAGAAGGAGATGCACTACTTTTGAGGTTTGGGTGGACTCGTCGAAGAACAATGCTTGGCCCTGTTCCTAGGGACGGTGGAAGAGCAGGGCTTCATGCATCATGTTTACCATGGCTACATGAGCGAGGTATTTCAATTTTAGCTTGTGACAGTGCTCAAGAAGTTAGGCCTACGGGATATGAAGGTATGTACGGGCCCATACATTCGGTTGGCCAAGTAGCAATGGGTTTATGGTTGNTNGATAATGCTGACTTTGAAACTCTTGCAGTCGAATGTGATCGACTAGGGCGATATCAATTTCTTTTTTCCCTTGCTCCGTTAAATTTCCCATTAGCCACAGGATCACCTGTTAATCCTATTGTAGTACTGTAATTAAATTTTGGGGTTTTGAACCTGATGGATTCTGTATTGGCTGCATTGACCTTTTTGNTAGATCCAATTTATTGGGTTGTAATGCTTGGTGTGGTTATGCTTGCTGCGTTGACAAGTATTATCCCGGGAACAAATGCATTTTTGGTAATGGCTCTAGCGTTTCCGTTGATATTATTCGAAGTTGAAGATCCAGCTATTGGGTTAGTGGCACTAGCTACTATAAGCGGAGTTAGCAATACGCTTGATTCAGTTCCGGCAATTTTAATTGGGCAACCAAGCGCAGCAACTCAGGTTACTTTTTTAGAGGGGCATCAGCTAGCAAGGCAAGGTAAAGCCGCGCATACACTTGGAGCGGTTTACACTGCATCTGCAATTGGAGGAATTACAGGCGCAATAATTCTTATGTTGTTAATACCCGTGGCAAGGCCCTGGGTATTAAGTTTTGGGTTTGCTGAGATTGGATCAACTGCAATATTTGGTATTGCGCTNATAGTGATTTTATGCCGTGGTGCAATGGTTAAAGGCCTTATAGCGGCGCTTATTGGAATGTTATTGGCAATAATTGGGGATTATGGTCGTTTAACAGTAGATCCTTTCGTTCGTATGCCGTTAATTCCATTTGTTCTAGGTTTATTTGCTTTACCTGAATTGATTGATCTGATGATCAGTCGGCAACCGGTAGCAATTAAAGGAGCTGATGTTTCTAAAAAAGAAGTCTTACATGGAGCAAGATATGCAATATCTCGATGGAAAATGATATTACGGCAATCTGCATTTGGTGTATTACTGGGCGCTATTCCTGGTATAGGGTCTTCGGTTGTAGATTGGTTAAGCTATGCATTTGGTATCACTTTTACGAAAGATAGATCGCTCTTTGGTAAAGGTTCATTAGACGGAGTTCTATTTGCTGAATCCGCACAAAATGCAAAAGAAGCAGGTGCTGCTTTACCCACACTATCTTTAGGTATACCGGGTGCTCCTACTTGGGCTTTGGTTGTTACGGCTATGATTCCTTATGGGATTGCGCCTGGTCCAGAAATGCTTGGGAGGAACGCTCATATCACNATCTTACTGGTAATNACTCTCGCTCTTTCTAATTTGTTCATCGCAATTNTAGGGTTAGGAATGACAGGGTATATTTCGAGACTGACCACTATTAAGTACCCTATTATCGGGTCAGTAGTAATTCCGCTAGTGCTTCTATCTGCTTTTGTGGACACTACTAGCTGGAGAGGCATACAAATAGTTCTCGGAGTTTCTGTTATGGGNTTGGTCATGAAAAAATACGGATGGCCTCGCCCTCCAATGATCCTAGGATTTATTTTAGAGCCTATTATTGAGAAAAACTTTTTAAGCGCATTTAGTCTTTACGGTTTTCAGGGAACTTTCACTCGGCCACTCACCTTTTCAATCCTCATGATTTCATTATTGTTTGGGTTTTATTTATTGCGAAATACGAGAACTCAGATATTAGATGGCGCTTCATCCAAAGTTCCCATAAATAAACGATTGAGAGGAATGAAATTATTGTTCTCCCCATCAATTATTATACCGGTCGTTACAATGATCGGAGTGACNATCTTATTGATGGACCATCTTAGAAATCCGCTTAGAGAAGAATTGCGATTTACAGGCTTTCCTTTTTGGCTTTCTGTATTTGCAATAGCATTATTACTTGTAGAGATCGGAACTAGTGTAAAGCAAAAGAGAGTAGGGGCCTCAACATTTTTAATGGATCTAGGAATAGTGAGCTCTGGAGCGCAGGGACTCAAATTATCTGCAATTAAAGTGCTGCTGCTTTTTGCAGGGTTTTTGTTAGTGGGGACAACTATGGGATTGAATTGGGCCGCATTGGCGTTTGCGTTTATGGGACCGATTCTGTTATTAGATGGACGGAATAGGATCTTCGGTGCAATGTTGACTACATTATGTGTAGGAGTATTTATTTACACCATCCTCGACAATTTGCTGTTTGTTATTTATCCGGAGCCATTTTTGAGAGAGTTGATATTTTCTGTTGGTTAGATCAAGGACCCTTGATTTTCTCTAATAAACTTTTCAAATCATCGGCTAATGGAGCCTCAAAACTAACATGAGAAGATTCAGACGAGCGAGATGAGGGCATCTCAAATTCTAGTCTTGCAGCATGTAAGAATTGACGATCTATTAATTGATGACTTACCTTCGAGCGCCTTCCTCCATAAGTGGAATCGCCCACTATAGGATGTCCGATGCTAGAGAAATGTACCCGTATTTGATGCGTTCTACCTGTTAGAGGATAAGCTTCTACTAAAGTATAGTCAGCGGATTCAAAATTGAATCTTTTTACAACTTGATATCTCGTTATGGCATCTCGACCAGTACTGACAACTGCCATTTTTTTTCTATTGCTAGGATTTCTTCCAATAGGTTGATCAATTTCACCACTATCATGGGTAAGCATACCGTTTAGCAGCGCAACATATGTTTTAGAAACTAATCTGTCTTTTAATTGATTCGAAAGATGCCAATGTGCGAAATCACTCTTTGCAACAATTATTAAGCCGGAAGTATCTTTATCAAGGCGATGGACAATTCCTGGCCTTTGCTCTCCTCCAATTCCTCGTAGATCAGGAATAAGATGAAGTAATGCATTAACCAAAGTTCCATCAGCATGGCCTGGTGCAGGATGCACTGTAAGACCAGGCGGTTTATTTACTACAACGATATCTTGGTTTTGAAAGATGATATCAATGGGAATTTTTTGCGCTGTCAGGTTTATAGCTTTAGGTGCGGGGATAATAAGATTTACCTGATCGTTTTCTTGAACAATNGTTGAAGGTTTGACGGTTTGACCATTGAGTTGTACAGCAGTTGCTTTTATTAAAGCAGCTGCTCTAGAACGACTGATTCCATCAGTATGAAGGCTAATATATAAATCTAAACGAATTCCTGCGCTTTTTGATCGGACGGTAAGCTGCACGACTTGATTAGGATTCATATTCGTCATCACCAGCGTAACTTACCGTGTGATGAGGCACATAGCGGGTAGGATTCTCTAGGAAAAGCTTACTAGAAATTAATATGATCATCCCGNTTACTATAGATGCATCAGCAATATTGAAGATGTACCAAGGGCCGATATCAATAAAGTCAGTGACATGGCCGATCAATATTCGGTCGGTTAAATTACCTATAGCACCCGAAAGTACGAGCCCTAGGCTTATTGTTGTCCATAAAGATGCATTTTGGGAAGAACGGTAGAAATAGACTAATATGCCTATACCAACAAACGCGGCTAAAGTTAAAATAAAGTTCTGATTGTTAAATAAACCGAACGCACTTCCAGTGTTAGCGATATGTGTGAAACGGAAGAATCCTGTCGCAGGCCAGGATTGACCTAAGGATAAATTCTGAATAGTTATATATTTTGATGTTTGGTCTAAGGAAAAAGTGACCACGACTACTAAAATAAGTAGTCNATATTCGCGAAATAAATTTAACATGGAATTAGTCTAGCAGGCAGTTTATAGGTATTGGTATAGATGATAAATGAATATATAGGTGATGAAGTGAACGGAACACAGTCCAACGTNATTGATCTCAGGAGCGATACTCTTACCCATCCTACCCAGGAGATGAGACGTGCTATGGCCGAAGCGCACGTGGGAGATGATGTATATGGAGAAGACCCCACAGTTAATCACCTTGAGCAGGTAGCTGCCGATTTAATGGGAAAAGAGAAAGGCTTATTTGTAGCAAGTGGGTCTATGGGTAATATTGTTTCTGCGCTAGCTTGGTGTGATAGGGGAGATGAATTGATTTGCGGTTCCGAGGCGCATTTGCTAGTTAACGAGATGGGTTCTATAGCTGCATTTGGCGGAATTCAAATGCGCGCTATTCCAGATGGGAAACGTGGGCTAATGGACCCTGATTTGGTAGANAGCACCATTTCTCCTGCAAGTGGATGGTTCCCCAAGACTTCATTGTTGATTTTAGAGAATACGCATAATCGCGGTAATGGGGCTGCTTTTTCAAGGAAAGAAATGCAGCCGTTGGCTGATGTTGCTCATTCAAGATCGGTCGCCGTTCATATTGATGGAGCACGTATTTTGAATGCATCTGTGGCTCTAGGNGTTCCTGCGAGCGAATTGGCTAGCGTAGCTGATTCAATCACATTCTGTTTGTCAAAAGGGCTGTCTGCTCCTGTTGGTTCTGTTGTTGTTGGGGACGAGAATTTTATAAAACGTGCGAGGATTATACGTAAAATGCTTGGTGGAGGCATGAGGCAGGCAGGTGTACTTGCTGCAGCAGGCCTTGTGGCACTTGAAACTATGGTGGATCGATTGGCTGATGACCACTCTAATGCTAGAAGATTAGCTGANGGATTATCTGCACTTCCGGGTTTTCATCTTGATCCCGCTACTATTGAGACCAATATCGTATATGTCGAACTTGACGACGGAAATGGACCTTTATTCGCTTCTAAGCTGAGAGATTTGGGAGTTTTGGCTAATGGCAGATTTAATTGGGTTAGATTTGTCACCCACTACGGTATTAATCCTGAAGATGTGGATGAGGCTTTATCAATTATAGAAACAGCCGCTAGATCATGAGTTAGATTAAGGATCTTTTGAACTTGCCATTCCCCACCATGCGTTCAGGCGTTCATAAATAATCTTTTCATAACCCTGCTTAGAGGGTTCATAAAACTTTTTNCCAATTAGCTCATCTGGTAAGTTACGTTGCCCGGAAAAATGACCATCGTAGTTGTGAGCATAACGATAATTTTCACCGTAGCCCAAATTCTTCATTAAGGAAGTGGGAGCATTACGTAAATGTAGAGGTACCGGGTAATACTTTCCCGTTTGAATTTCTTTTTTTGCAGCTTGTAATGNTGAATAAGAAGCATTACTTTTTGGAGCAGTAGCTAGATAAAGACTTGCCTGGGCCAATGGTATAGAACCCTCTGGTAGACCGACAAAATTAACTGCTTGCTGNGCTGCAACAGCTATGGGGAGAGCATTAGGGTCGGCATTACCTATATCTTCCGATGCTGAAATAACTAATCGCCTAGCAATNAACATTGGATCCTCGCCAGCTTCTAGCATTCTAGCAAGCCAGTAGATGGTTGCATCAGGATCGCTCCCACGTATGGATTTTATGAAAGCTGAAATGGTCTCGTAGTGATTATCCCCCGACTTATCATAAGAAGGAGATTTTTTTTGGAAGGCTTCCTCAATCGTTGTTTCTTTAATTAACAAATTTCCTTGTGTGTCAGGATTTTCGATTTGGGAAGCAACTTCAAGGCAGTTTAAGGCTTTACGCGCGTCACCATCGGAAAGACTTATGATGAGCTTGCGTGCGCTATTAGTAAGAGAAATTGGTTGAGAGCCAAGCCCACGTTCTTTATCCAATAATGCTTTCTCAAGTAACAACGAGATATCATTTTCATTTAGTGGTTCAAGTTTTATTATTCGGGTGCGTGATAATAGGGCCGGTATAACTTCGAAAGAAGGATTTTCTGTAGTTGCGCCAATAAACACAAATGCACCAGATTCTACATGTGGCAAAATGGCATCTTGTTGTGCTTTATTGAATCGATGAACTTCATCGATGAAAAGGATCGTTCCAAGGTTTTTCATTGAGCGAATTTCCCGCGCTTCATTGATCGCGTCTCGCAATTCAGCTACTCCTGAAGTAACGGCTGATGTCGAGATAAAGTGCATATTAGTAGTGTTTGCAATTATTTGTGCAAGCGTAGTTTTGCCAACTCCCGGTGGCCCCCACAGAAGCATAGAGGGAATTTTATTACGCTTGATTGATTGATTTAGGAATCGATCTTCGCCAAGAAGGTGTTTTTGGCCAATATACTCGNCGAGTACACGAGGCCGCATTCGAGTGGATAAAGGTGCGTGCTGCGCTTCATTTTTTAATCGAGTATGTTCGAATAAAGTTGTCTTTTGCTGCTTTGGAAAATAACTGCTCATATTTCACAAATATCGTCTAGTTACGTTGTGTTCTATCAGAGTTTTGGATGCGATTCTATATATAGTTGTCAATTCCTATACAATAGAGCAATGCAAGTATTAATTAGACTCTACGCATCATACCGAGAGCAAGCTGGTAGAAGTAATATAGATTTAGATATAAAGGACGGCTCAATTGTGCTTGATGCGATTCAAGCACTTGTGAAAGCATTGCCGACTTTGCCTGAGAATTTCCACCCTTATTTAATCGCGGTAAATGAAGAATTCGCTAATGAATCTTATCCTTTGAATGAAGGGGATGATATTGCATTGTACCCACCTGTAAGTGGTGGCATCGATGTAAATGTGGGAACGGGATTAATAGATGTAGGAGTACTCACGGAAGCAGTTCGTCGTAATCATAACGGCGCCCTTGTGACTTTTGAAGGAACCACAAGAGATCACACTGGNGGGAGGNAAGTAAGATATTTGGAGTATGAGGCAGACGAGCGAATGGCGTTTAANGTGATGACTAATATTTTGCATGAAACGATGATTAAGTTCGGGGTAGCCGCAATTGCCGCACATCATCGCTTTGGGCGTTTAGAAATAGGTGAAGTGAGTCTTGCAGTTGCTACAGGTTCTACTCATAGGCATGAGGCATACCTTGCCGGATTGTATGTCGTGGACCGTATAAAGCATGTAGTCCCAGTATGGAAAAAGGAATATTTCTCTGATGGTGAAGTATGGGTGGGTGAGGCATGCGATCCTGAAACCCACGCATCCCATCTTGAGAGCGCACCGTATGCTGGATTTCTGTTGGAAAGCGAAAGAGAGGCAACCGGTGCGAGCTTTTCAAAGGTCAACTAATCCGAACCCTCGGGTATTTTATGGTTGGTACATCCTTGCGGTAATATTACTTACAGGCTTTTTTGCAGGCCCGACTAGTCAAGTGTTTGTGGGCTTGTTGGTAGAACCTATAAATGAAGCTACGGGATGGTCTAAAACTTCTATTGCTTTTTCAGTTACGGCGGGTGGGATACTTGCAGGTATTACAGCTCCTTTTGTTGGATTACTAGCCGATAGATATAGTCCAAGAATTCTCATGACATTGGGTTCAACTTGGATGGCACTTTCCTTTTTTGTGATTGCTGCTGCTCCAAATGTAATTTTCTTGATTGCCGGGTATGCGTCTTCCCGTGGAATTGCACAAAATTTAATTGCAGGAATAGTCCCTCGAGTAATGGTGGTCAATTGGTTTCGTAGAATGCGTGGAAGAGCTATTGGACTTACAGGGACAGCGCATCCAGTAGGGACGTTTGCTCTCGCACCTGCTGCTCTATTAATTATTGATGCAGGTCTTACATGGCGTTGGGTATGGGTTTTGTTTGGGGTTACGATATTAGCTTTACTTGTAATCCCCAATGCTTTGATTTTGCGACGAACTCCTGAAGAGATGGGTTTGCTCCCTGATGGGGATCAAGCTGCTTCGGCCATTGAAGCTGAAGAACGAACAGCGAAAGAGATGGCCGAATCGTGGACGTTTAGAGAAGCTATACGCACTCCTGCCTTAGGGTTAATACTAGCGTCAATAATTTTGACAAACTATGGGGGTGGTGGCCTTCCTTTCCATATGCCGCAATATTATGAGCAGCAAGGTTTAGTTCCTGGAGTTGCGGTTGCTGCCGTGAGTATGTTTGCAATCTCAGGTGCTTTTGCAAATACGCTTTGGGGATTTTTGGCAGAACATATATCCGAGCGGATATTAGGTATTTTTACTATGTTGTTAGGGGTTGTATTAGCGTTTGGATTTCAATTTGTCTCGGATCCCATTGTTGGTGTTTTGTATGGATCAGTATTAGGTATCGCTGCTCGAGGAGAGGGTTCAATTTTGATGTTACTGATCGCAAATTATTATGGTCGTCGATCATATGGAGCTATTTCAGGAATTGTTCAGACCGCTTTGTTAGTTGGCCTTGCACTAGGGCCATATTTAATGGCGCTACTTCGTGAATACTCTGGTTCCTATAATATGGTTTTTTATAGCGCAATGGTGACATTTTCATTGGCAGCATTGCTTCTGGCATTAGCAAAAAAACCTGTTAAGTATAAAGTAGAGGAAATTCATAATTAGGAGGAATTATGGCATCCGAAAACGATATCAATGAATTGAAGAGGCAAGTTGCTGAAAGTTCGCATGTATTGGATCATCAGGGCTTAGTTGATTTTCATGGCCACATTAGCGCAAGGGTTCCTGGTACCAATATTCTTTACATCAAACCTGTTCTAAAGGCACATAATCAGATTAAAGCGGAAGATATTGTCGGGGTAGACATTGACGAATACCTTGCAGCGGGAGATGCCCAGTGGGTTCCTGATGATCAAAAAGGCCGAGTTATTGATGCACCTGTTCCCCCTCGGGAAACTGCCTTACATGCTGCAATCATGCGAGAACGTCCGGATGTAAATTCTGTAGTCCACACGCATCAATTAGTTGCTACGGGTATTGGAGCGGGGAATGTACCTATCAAGGCTTTGTATAATCAGGCTGTACCATTTGCCCCTGAGACGCCAATTTTCGAGAAACCAGATTTAATTACGACTACTGAACTTGGTCAACAAGTTGCTCAAACTTTAGGGAATAGAGGAGCAGCTCTTTTGCGCGGCCATGGTGTAGTGGTGGTAGGAGGATCTATGGACGAATCTGTTTCAAATACTATTTATTTAGAGCGCGCTGCTATGATTCAAGTAATTGCAGCAATCGTAGGTAATCCTACTCCTCTAACTGAGGAATACGTCGCTCGTTTTGGCCCTGATTGGTCTAAACGAGCTTCACATGCTTATGAATACTTTAAATCTTTAGTGCCTAGCCTTAAGTCTTAAGGCTAGCTTTTGTAGCGTAATGCTTCCATATGCCACTAGGTTTACGCGGTGTTGCAGCCAATTCTGGTTTTAAATGCGCAGCTTCGGCCATAGTACGCATATTCGCTACGAATTCCATTTGCTGTTCTTTAGTCAAAGATTGATGGTTAGGGCCTACTGCACAGTATGCTAAGTAATTCATTCGGGCTTGTTCTTCGAGATGTAGCATGTTTACCATAGCATCTTCCATGTCGGATCCTGCTGTTGCAGCACCGTGACCTTGAAGCAAAATAGCATGGTGATCACCCATGGTTTGTGATACTTCTAGTCCATCCTTTTCGTTAATGATTAGCCGTGGACTCTTGAACATTGGAATTGGCTTACTAAACAGTGGCATTCCTTCAATGCACATTGCCTGTAATTGCGCTTCTAGAACACTCATTAGAACGGTGTATCTAGGATGAACATGCACGATTGAATTTATTTCAGGGCGATCACGAAGTAAGCAAGAGTGCATCTTTACTTCATTGGGTAAATTATTTTCTTTTGGGCCACCGACTTTGTAACCATCAACATTCACGATAACCATGTGAGCTGAGTATGTTTGGGAGAGCGAAGGGCCAAGGGATTTTATTATAAAGTGGTCAGGATTTTCCGGTAATCTTAGGCTGACATGCCCTCTTTCAATCGTGGATGCATCTGCAAGGCCCATTTCATAGAGCATCCTACTTGCAAGTGCTACATCATTTATTAAATCATCTAGATTTTCTGTCATTATTCACATCCATTATTGAGCCTGTTTAATTTTAGGCATCTGTTGATGCCATGTAGTGACGTTCTGGTAAGCCTGACCTGCCTGTAAAGCTTTACTATCTTCGAAGGCTGCGCTTCCGAGCATAAGTCCAATTGGTAGACCTTCAGCAGAAAAGCCGCATGGTATCGAAATTGCGGGAGTACGACTTAGGTTGAATATTCTTGTCAGTCGTAAAAAAGCATCTCGCACAGCTATATTTGAATTGCCTAACGTTAATACTTCAGTTTGCTGTATTGGAGCAGGTGTAGCGACGGTTGGCATAGCAAGGATATCGACTTTTTCATAGATTTTTGCTAATGCGCTTGCATATTTTAGTCGAGCTCGCTGTGCATGTGCATATGTTGTCGCAGAAATGAACATTCCGGATTCAAATCGCCTACGGACTGATTGATCCATTTCACTGCCATGTTCGATAACTCGATTGCGATGCGCCATGGCAGCTTCTGCCGTAGTGATAGTTACTGCAATCAATGGCGTCCAATCTAGTTCTGGAATTGAAACTTCGACTATCTCAGCGCCCAAATCTTCTAAAATTTTTATAGCTGCTGAAACAAACGAAGCAGTTTCAGCATCAATCGGATCCCAAACATATTCCTTGGGCACTCCAATTTTGAATCCTTTTACCCCATCGTTCAGTGAACTGGTGTAGTCAACATTAGTATGAGGCTTTGAGAACGGGTCTTTGGGGTCATGCTGAGCCAAGACATTTAAGCATATTGCTAAGTCTTCTACGGTTCGAGCCATTGGTCCTGCAGTATCTAGAGAGTGGGATAGCGGAGTGATTCCATAGCGGCTAATTAACCCAAAAGTAGGCTTGATTCCTGAAATGCCACATAGCGATGATGGAATACGAATAGAACCCCCGGTGTCTGAACCCAACCCCATGGGGAAAAACCCTGCTGCAATGCCAGCACCTGTTCCGCTTGATGAACCACCCGGCATACGATCTATTTTCCAAGGATTGTTGGGCATGCCGTATGTTGCATTGCGCCCTGTAGGATCGAAGGCTAGTTCTACCGTGTTTGTTTTGCCTAGTACCACACCTCCAGACTGCTTAATAAGTCTAACCGACGTTGCATCTTCTTTTGGTACAAATGCCGCATCAAGTGCACTACCTGATGTGGTGACAGAATTTTTTTCCCAAAAAATATCTTTAATACCAAATGGGACACCGTGCAATGGTCCGAGAGATTTTCCGGAGGCAAGCAAGGAATCTGCTTTTCTTGCTTCTTCAAGCGCCTGCTCTGTCGTACGAGTTATGAATGCGCCTATATAGGGTTCATACTCGTCAGCCTGCGCGATATATTCTCTAACAACTTCCTCAGAGGAAAATGTCTTTTTTAAGATTCCATTTGCAATTTCTGAGCTTGATGCTTTGATGATGGAGTTCATTACAGCCCCCCTATGGCATGCTCGATGGCTATTTCCGCTACATCAATTTGTTGTAACGCCTCTATCCTTTGCAGCATTAGTTCTACTTCAGGCATAAGAATTGCAAGATGTTCAGTTGATACATTTAGTCCTACAGAACGTGCCCAAGCTGTGAATTCTTCAAGTGATAAATTTTTCGACGACATAGAGAAATGTAACTCCTTAATAATAAAAATAGACTTGACCATTGGGAGAAAATGGCTTACATATGTTTCATATGGATATCCCTTTCCAAGCAATAATTTTTGATTTTGATGGGTTAATTGTAGAGACCGAGGAGCCCATTTTTGAATCCTATTCTGCAATTTTCGCTGAATTTGGTCTCGAATTAACACTTAAAGTTTGGGCCAACGTAATTGGTGGCACGGGTCATCGAGACGTTCTTTTTGATTACCTCGAACTTCAACTTGGTCGCAAGGTTAACCGAGAAATGATTAGAGCGCGAGCCCGGAATCATCACCATAATCAGACTGATAAGTTACCAGCTAGAGATGGAGTTGCGGATCTTATAGTAGAAGCGTCAGAATTTGGATTGCAATTGGGAGTTGCATCAAGTTCTACACTTCCTTGGGTCAAAGGTCATTTGGAGCGTTTAGGGTTATTAAAATACTTTAGTGTGCTGTGCACTCGTGAGGACGTAGAATTGTCTAAGCCGGATCCTGAATTATATCTACTTGCTTCAAAATTATTAGAGGTTTCTTCCGATAAGATATTCGCTATTGAGGATTCTCCCAATGGTGTAAAAGCTGCTCAGGCTGCAGGGATTTGCTGTGTTGCTGTTCCTAATCCGATTACTAGGAACATGGACTTGAGCTTTGCAGATGTTATTATCGACTCTCTTTCAGGGGTCACCTTAGAAGAGATTATGCAAGAATTGTAATCATTCGGTAGAGCGAATTAGGCTAATTTCGATACAGAAGTATTTAACGAGGGCATATTTATAAGATAAACATGAAACATTTATCTTTTGCTATTTTAGTACTACTCCTCCTTGTCCTAGCGAGTTGCGGAGACAGCGAGGCAGGTATCAATGCTGCTCCTGAGGGCGGTTATGCAGATAAGAATTCTGAAGTTGTGGATATATCTAAATCTGAGCTAATACCAGAACCTGAAAAAGCAACAGCATACTTATCCACTGGATTCTGGAATAAACCCATGGTTCCTGTCGCTGAAGAATGCACTGGCGATTTTTATTTCACTCATAGCTTAGTGAATATAGAAGATATTGAGTCGATTGGGGTTAGCCCAGGGAGTCATATTGCGCCTCATGACCATATGGCATATTGGTCGACGGGGCACGTTGAAAATGTATTCCACGCTAATGGGGAACGCCAAGCTTCAAGGAAAGTACAAATATATAGCCCTGCAGATATTTTTTATATCCACATGAGCATCAATGCGAAAAAAGAATGGGGCGGTTATCTCTACACCTGTGATGGGCATGCAATCATGTTAGGCCATGTAGCTGAACCGTCTGATGAACTATATTTTATTTTATCTCAAAATAGCCCGGAGCCTAGCTGTGCTGAAGATTCGTGCAGGTGGGATTTTCCAACGTTTATACCTTCAGGTACCCCCTTATTTAAATCAAGTGGTTTCAGCGGAGGGTTTGATTTCGGACTTCTATTGGCAGGGTTAACTGCTGCGGAACTTCAACAACAACCAGGATACGGGTACTCAATAACGCCTTGGAGAACCGGGGGTTCAGGTAAAGCTGTTTGTCCTCTAGAATATTTTCAAGAACCATTGCGATCAGAATATAAAAAATTCCTAGGTGATTTTAATTGTGGGCCTTTTAATCAAGATGTTCCTGGAACAGCTATGGGATTTTGGCTTGATTCGCCTTCCCCAGACCATTTCCCTGGATTTCACCTGAGGGGGCAATGGGAGGTAAATGAGTGGCAGACAATTTGGTTGTTTCGAGATTTTCGAAAAACTAAAAACAGTCGATTCAATATTGCAATTGGGGCGAATATGTTTGGTTTAGACCCAGGTCCTCAAAACGAACATAGTTATGTTGCAGCTAATGACGGTTTTAAAAACCGTGCTTGGGATGATATCAAGCCAGGCAGTCTCTATTGCATTGAACTAAGTGTTAGAGAAAACATGTTTGTTGTCTCTGAAGATGTACAAAATATTTTAATGCTAGAACTTTCTGAAGATGCGCAACAATTAACAGTTGAAGGCCGACAAACAAGCGAATGTAGTAAAGGTCCGTGGCGATTCCAAGGCATGGAACGTACTTTTTATCGGTAAATGATCAAAAATTGAATTACTTCAGAGATAATCTGTGTATAAGTTTATTTATGACTGCTCTTGTGGCCGAACCTCTAAACTTATATCTAGCGCTTTAACTGAGTGTGTAATCGATCCGGTCGAGAGTAAATCTACTCCAGTTTCAGCCACATCCCGGACCGTATCGATAGTTATCCCTCCAGATGCTTCAGTTAATGCTTTTCCTGAGCATATTTGGACTGCTTTACGCATCTGCTCGGGAGTCATGTTGTCGAACAAAATAATATCTGCTCCAGCATTAACTGCTTCCTGGACTTGTTCTAGGGTGTCGCATTCAACCTCTACTCTAATAGTATGTGCAGCCTCTACCTTTGCTCGATAAATTAGTTGAGTCATAGATTCGCCACGGGTTGCCATAGCGGCGATATGATTATCCTTAATCAGTATGCCGTCCCCAGTACTCATTCGATGGTTATGTCCACCCCCCATGCGAACTGAATATTTATCTAACAATCGCCAGCCAGGTATGGTTTTCCTGGTATCAATAACCTGTGCTTTTAAACCGTTAACTTTAGTAACAAATTCATTTGTGGCTGTAGCTATTCCACTCATACGTTGAATGAAATTCAAGGCGGTGCGTTCTGCGCGCAGTATGCTCTGCATTTTCCCATGAATTGAAGCGATATAAGCACCCTTTGCCAAGGAGGACCCGTCTTTGAGGTAAGTGTTGAATTCTAGATCTGGATCTACTTGTCGAAAAACTTCCAAAGCGATATCTACGCCAGCCAATACACCGTCTGCTTTAGCCATCAAGTACGCTTCGCTCATCAAATTATCCGGCATGAGAGAAGAGGTCGGGTCATATGCAATCTCATCTTCTGCCAACGCCATATGTATAAGTTGAATAGTACCGTGCCATTTATGAAGCATGAACATATTTTACAGAAAATTTGAACAGTATTGTGAAAAATCACACAATTAGATTTATGATCTAACTTGTGACCCAGTGAATGACCACGGAGATGTCTTTGTGATTCTTACGTTTAGGATATCACCAAGTTCAATGTTCTCTCCGTCGACGAAAACTAATTTATCAGTTCGGGTTCGCCCCTGCCATCTACCTTTGTTGTGGCCATCGACTAAGATTTCTTCTACTGAACCGAGATACGATGCATTTATCTCACTGAGTATCGATTCTTGAGTAGCTTCAATAACTTTTAGTCGCCGATGTTTTTCTTCTTTTGGCACATCGTCGACCAACTTTCTTTGGGCAAATGTATTTGGTCGTGTCGAGTACATAGCAACATGTACTTTATCAAATCGTAAATCTCTAATGAGCTGAACACTATCTTCGAATTGTGCTTCTGTTTCCCCGGGAAACCCGACTATTAAATCAGTTACTAGCGCCACATTTGGGATAGCTTTCTTTACCCGTTCGATAAGTTCCCGATACTGTAAGTTGGTGTACCCACGTTTCATATTAGTGAGAACCTCATCATTACCTGCTTGGAAAGGAAGGTTGATATTTTCCATAACTCTCGGTAGGTTTGCGACAGTGTTAATGATCTTATCGCTCATATCATTTGGATGAGAGGTTAGGAATCTAATCCTGAATAATTCAGGGACTCTGTCATGTATGGCTTCTAATAAATCACCTAAGTCTGAAGGTGTTTCAAAATCATGCCCGTAGGAATCTACGTTTTGGCCTAAGAGAGTGACCTCTTTTACCCCTCGAGCAACAAGCATCTTACATTCTTCTACTAATTCGTTGGTGGGTCTAGATATTTCTCTTCCGCGGCGGTAAGGAATAATACAGAACGTACAAAATTTGTCACATCCATGAATAATGGGAACATGAGTAGTGACAGAGGGGCTTCCGGGTACCAAAGGGCCGACACAACCATCGGGGTCTACCCCAACTTTATCCCCGACCAATTCAATTAAGGGTTCAAATTGCTGCGGTTGCATAAATAGATCTACATACGGGTATCGTTTAAGGAGATCATCTTTTTTGGGCCCTACCATGCATCCCATGAGCGCAAGAGTTTTCTCAGGGAATCGTTGCTTCCATGGTTTTAATGAAGTTAGCATACCGACGACCCGGTCCTCGGCTTGTTGGCGTACTACGCAACTATTGAGGACTATGACGTCAGCATTTTTGGGATCTTGTGACCACTTTAAGCCAAGTTGCTCTAAACCAGCACCCATACGCTCAGAATCTGCTTTGTTCATTTGGCAGCCAACGGTCCATATATGATAACTAGTCATACTCACTCATCGCTTTACAGATATGCTCTAGGTATACTGGCGGAGGGAGCGGGATTCGAACCCGCGAGGGAGCTCATCACCCCCAACCCGCTTAGCAGGCGGGCGCACTAGGCCACTATGCGATCCCTCCCCTAGANGGATACCATATCAAACATAGCCATGTACGGCTATAAAATCATAATTTCGGAGAATGTAATGCGGGATATGACCCCTGAAGAAATCTTCTCACAGTTAGANGCAATTAACCTTAGACCATTAGATGCTGTTGACTTGGATGAAATCACAAATAGGGTTAACGCAATAAATGATGCGGTCCAGAAATTAGAGGATCCTGATGCTGATTTAGTTGATCCAGTTTTTATATTTTGGTTAACAGAGGAGTCTAATGAGCTTTGATGATTTGACTTTGCTATCAGCTGAAGAATTATCTTCAATGATACTCAAAAGAGAGCTTTCACCTGTAGAAATTACTCAGGCCTATTTAAATCGAATAGACAAGTATAAACATTTGAATGCATATATTACCGTTGATTATGACGGAGCTTTGAGCGCTGCAAAAAACGCTGAGCATGAACTTAGCCACGGATTAATTAAAGGACCCCTACACGGTTTGCCGATAGCTGTAAAGGATCAATTCGAGGTAAAAGGAATGCGCACAACCCTTGGTGGCAATATTGTAGATAGGGTTGCGAAAGAAGATGCTACTGCTATCCGACGATTGAGAGATGGGGGAGCAATTTTCCTAGGTAAGCTTAACTTAAGCGAGTACGCGCTTGGGGGGAACATACAGCACCCTTTTGGGGTACCAAAGAANCCTTGGGATATCACTCGCCAAGCGGGACAATCTAGCAGCGGTTCTGCGGTTGCTGTTTCGGCATCTTTATGCGCAGCAGCACTTGGTGGGGATACTGCTGGTTCTATTCGTGGNCCTGCCGCATGGTGTGGAATTGTTGGATTNAGACCGACTTGGGGAGCGGTAAGTCGCCATGGAGCATTTCCGATGGCATGGTTCATGGACACGATAGGGCCAATGACAAAGACAGTTATGGATACTGCAATGATTTATTCAATTATTGCAGGTAACGATCCTAAGGATATTTATACCTCCAAGCGCCCAGTAATTCCTTTTGACGAAACTGGAAGCGTAAAGGGACTACGAATAGGAATCGTGCGAGAAAGTATAGATAATGGAATGGCGAGTGACGAGGTAATACCGTTGTTCAATGATGCAATGGAGGTACTTAAAGATNCGGGTATAATTATTGAGGACGCATCATTGCCGTTATTTGAGAGNGGCGGTTTGATTGCGAATACCTTGTCCGATGTAGAAGCAGCACATACTCATCGTCATTGGTTGAGGACTAGACCCGAGGATTATGATTTTGCTACTAGAAGAAGACTATTTGCAGCAAGCTTAATTTCTGGAGCAACGTACACTAAATTAAGCAGATTTAGAGTTTTAATGTACAGGGATGTAATGTCTGCATTAGATCGGTTTGACGCTATCATAACGCCAGCTCAGGCTGCAGGAGCTCCACTAATAGCAAATGAAACCAATTTAACTTCTAAAGAAGCTGTAATCAGCCAATTTTTTGGTCTTAGATCACACCGAAGTCCATTTAATTTGTCAGGTGTTCCTGCAATAGCAATACCATGTGGGTTCACGCAGGCAGGTTTACCAGTGAGTATTCAGGTTGCTGCACGACCATTTTCGGAGAATGTTTTGTTCCAATTAGGGAAGGAATTCCAAAGACTTACTAATTGGCATTTGAGTCGNCCGAACATGTAGGAAATAATTTTTAGTTGTTTGTGTGCATAGCTCAGTGCTATCCTCTCCTGTATGTGGGCCTGTGGCGCAGTTGGGAGCGCGCCTCAATGGCATTGAGGAGGTCGGGGGTTCGAATCCCCCCAGGTCCACCAAGTTAGCCCTAGTGAGGCGTCATGGACTCCCCAAAATACTGCCCGTGCTGCGGGTCGGTGCTTTCAAGAAAGTACGAAGGTGGTAAATATCGGCCCGCATGCCCATCTTCAGGCTGTGGATATCTTCATTTTACTAATGTTTCGGTTGGCTGCGGAGGTGTAGTTCTTCACGACCAGAAAGTCTTATTAGTTCAACGTGGTTTGGATCCAGGGCGTGGGAGCTGGCAAATTCCAGGAGGCTACGTTGAGGATGATGAAGAAATTTCCTCTGCAATCGAGCGAGAAATTTACGAAGAATCTGGAGTGTATGCTAAAGTCGAGGAAGTGATTGGATTCAGGCATTCCGCAAATTTATCTGGTCAATCTCCACCAAATTTGTACATGATTTTTCGCTTAGCGCATGCTTCAGGAGCACCTCGATTTGACGGCCTAGAGACAATTAATGCTGGATATTTTTCGCTCAGTGAAATTGAGCANAAAGACAATGTTCAAGCTTTGTCTTTATGGGCTATCAAATTAGCTTTAGCTGCCAAGAGCTCCAGTGGGTTTACTTCCCAGAGTAATATTTTTGAAGCAAGGCCTGGGAGAACAATATTTGGAGTGAAAATTTAGATGGCTTTGGCGATCCAAATAAGATCATCTGAATCATTCGTTACCGCACCATAACCAAAATCACCATATACTTCCATTAAGGAAAATCCAGATAATTCAATCAAATGTTCCATTTCATACTGGAATGAATACCTTTGGGAGTAATCACGGTAGATTTTTTTCTGTACTAATCCTTCGTCATCTAAAAATTCAATGATTAGTCGTATATCATTTATTTGAGTTAGTTGATCCCATTCATTCATCCCCCAAATTACTACGGTCCCACCTTCATTACGACTGACATCTACTAGATGAATTGGAGTGTCGACGCTATTTCGATCAGCTAATTGTTCAATATCTGGATTGAACGTATCCATAACCAGTAAGCCTTCAGAAGTAAGGTGCTTACGGATATTTCTTAGTGCTCTTTTTTGGTCATCAACATTGAGAAGACTTTGGAATGAACGATAAGGCAGNATTATTAAAGGGAAACGTTCGGCGAGCTCAAAATTGGTTATGTCTCCTGTCTGAAACATACATTTTTTTGATAGCCCAAGATTGATTGCCTTCGAATTTGCAAGCTCAACCATTTTAGGTGATATATCAATTCCTACGATATCAATGCCTTCAGCTGCTATAGGTAGGCTTACCCTTCCTGTGCCCGAACCTAATTCTAGTACAGGGCCTGTTGAAACTTTTGCTTGATGAATATACAGAGGAAGATCATGATTTAAATCTGCATACACTTCGTCATATATGCTTGCCCATTCGTCATATGGAAAATCAAATGCCATTTCGTACTCTTTGTAAGACTTATTCTGTGGAGCCCATTCTTTGCAATGCTCGTTTTACTCTATCATCCGTTGATAAATTTGGGTCTTTTTCTACTGAAAGCGCCTGTCTTGCTTCAATGCCTGAATATCCTAGAGCTAGTAACCACTGTAAGGCTGCATCAGGTTCTACTCGTGAATTTTGAGGCAATGCAGAGAGGGGATTTTCTACCTCGGTTTCTAATTTTTCTTTTAATTCTAATATGATTCGTTCCGCGGTACGCTTCCCAACGCCCTGAGCTTGGCTGATTGCCGCTGAATCACTTGAAATGATTGCGGTAGCTAATGTGGATGGTTCTAATGCGCTTAACACTGCTAATGCAGCTTTAGGGCCTACCTGACTGACACTTATAAGCATTTGGAAAAGCTTTCGACCTTGCTCAGTTGTAAACCCGTATAATTGGAGATCATCTTCTCTGACGATTAAATGCGTCAGAAGCTTNGCATTCTCTCCGATTTCAGGGAGTTGGGACAAGTTATTTGAAGGTACATTTGCCTGAAGCAATACTCCATTGCCTACTTTGATTATGACTGAATCGGCCATTTTGGCTTCAAGAATCCCCTGTATACCGGCAATAATACTCATTATGTTCTCACTGATAGTAACGTTTTCGTTTGGTAAATATGGCAAAGTGCTATTGCAATAGCATCTGAGGCATCCTCAGAAAGAGGCTCATCACCTAGTCCAAGCAGAATTCGTACGGATGCTTGGACCTGCTGCTTCGTTCCTGCCCCATAGCTTGCAACTAAACTTTTTACTTTAGTTGGAGCATAACGGTGAATACTAATCCCATGTCGTACGGCGAGTATAAGGGCGACTGATTGCGCTTGGCCTACCAATATTGCTGATTTCGCCCCTCGACTAGGAGCAACGAACGGTTCTTCTATTGCTAAAGTATCAGGTTTCCAGTATTCAATTACGTTCTGTAACTCGCGGTAAAGGATGCCTAATCGATAAGCAACTTCTTTTGAGGAACCTCCTAATATGGTACCTGAGGTTAAACATTTGACGTCCCTATCTAGCGTATCGAGAATACAATATCCTAAAACTTTAGTTCCTGGGTCTACGCCAATCACGCGCATTTAAGCCTCAAAATTCCAAATAGTTTCATCTAATTTTAAGCGTGAGATCTTGTTCAAGGAATCATGCGAGGTCACATATTGCCGTATTTTTCTAGCGCTTCTTCAGAAAAATCGGCATTTGTAAAAACCTGCTGGATATCTTCGAGTTCTTCAATATTGTCTAATAAGCGTAGTGTTTGTGTTGCCTGAGTATTATCTAGTTGGACAATAGCGTTAGGCAACATTGTTACATGGGCTTGCAGGAGTTCTAATCCATATTCTTTTACCGCACTGATCATTGGCTCCAGNAGCGAGGGTTCACCTGTTATTTCTAAGACCCCATTGTCGATTTTAAAATCGTCTGCGCCTGCATCGATAGCTGCTAAGGCAATATCTTCTGCCTGCTCATCGGATAAATCCTCAACACCTACTAAAGCCTTACTTTCAAACATCCATGCNACGGAACCAGCTTCTCCGAGATTGCCGCCACCTCGGCTGAATACGGCTCGAATATTCGATGCGGTTCTGTTTCTGTTATCAGTTAATGCTTTGACCATAATTGCGGCACCGCCTGGTGAGTAACCTTCGTATATGATTTCTTCAAAAACGACACCGTCGCTTCCTATCCCAAGACCTTTTTTTATAGCCCTATCAACATTATCGGCTGGCATATTTGCAGATCTTGCTTTGTCCATCATAAGACGTAGACGAAAGTTCATATCAGGATCGCCGCTGCCACCTTCTCGTGCAGCAACTGCTATATCCCGAGCAATTTTAGTGAATAGAGCACCCTTTTTGGCATCTAGTGCAGCTTTTTTATGTTTAATGGTTGACCATTTTGAGTGACCGGACATTAGAACCTCCTTCTCTATTATTACTGGTCGCTAGTAGTGATGGCACAGCTGGCGATAAAAACAATTATTTTATATTTATACGCTTTTTTTTAGGTTTAGGATTTTTGGGTTTTGTGCTTCGCCATTCTAAACCTTCAGGCAATGTGATTTTCATAGTATTTGCTTTTACATNGACAAATTGGATCACGCTGCCGACTGCAGGAAGCAAAAGTTCCNTTTCATCTCCTTTGATTACATAGACATCGTTTGCTCCAGTATCAATTATCTCGCTAAGTACCCCTAAATGCCTATCTTCTGAATCTACTACAGTCATTTCTATTAACTGGTAATGATAATACATATCAACGGGGAGTTCAGGAGTAGCATTAACTGGAACGTAAATAGATAAGCCTTGTAGTTCTTTAGCTTTTTGACGGGAAGATATATTTCCAAGTTTTAGTAGATAATGATAGTTATCTACTAAAATTGAATCCTGGATAAAAAAGACTCGTTCATCGATGATTAGTGACTGGTTTTTTTGAAACCTATTTGGGTTATCGGAGTCGGTAGTAATTTTAACTTGACCATTGACCCCATGNGGTTGGAGCACTTTACCTACGATTACTTTAGTGGAAGCTAATTGAGTCAAAGAATTAAGATAATCAGATACTACACGATTTCAAGGTTTGCACGAGTATCTTCTTTTACAGCAGCAACTCTAACTAGGACACGCATTGCCTGTGCAACGCGACCCTGGCGGCCAATCACTTTNCCTTTATCCTCTTCATGCACTTCAAGTCGTATGTAGATTTGCCCATCTTCTTCTTCTTCAGTGACTTTTACATCATCTGGATGGGTTGCAATTGCTTTAGCTATATATTCAACTAGCTCTTTCATAATTANCCGGCTTTTTCAACCAATCCTTGTGATTGCAAAATACGTCCAACTGTTTCTGATGGCTGCGCACCAACGTTAAGCCAATGCTTAGTTTTATCTTCGTCTAAAACTACAGTTGGAGGGTTGGTCAGAGGATCATAATGCCCAACTTGATCAATAAAGTTCCCGTCCCGCGGAGCCCGAATATCAGATACCACTATTCGGTAACTTGGCCGTTTTTTCTTTCCAACTCTACGTAGACGAATCCGGAGCATATAAAGCGCCTCCATTTATTTTGTACATCTACATAGATTCTACCACAAGCTGTAAAAGAGTACGCTATGTATCCTAATTAAAGATTTTTCAAGCATTCAATATGCGCCTAGACAAGTTGAATAGACGAAAGACTTTGGTACTTACCTAAGAATGTAAAGCACCAGATTCAGTAAATTTATATTTGAGCTGACTTTAATGGCATCCCTCTAAATTGATTGTAATCGGAAAGCAGAGGTAGACTCGTGTAGTTTTGTGTTTCATTTGCNATAATATCTAATATGACTACTGTTGCTGACATCGGTGAAGACGCTTTGTTGCGTCGGGTTGATCAATTAATTCAATTCAAAGCCCTTAAAAAACGTCCTGAGATAGAAATCATTACTGGAATTGGAGATGATGCTGCCTCTTGGCGTGTTTTGGGCATTGAGGTTTCTTCTACGGATTGCATAGTTGAAGGTGTCCATTTCCGCCGGAGCACATTTACTGATTTTGCCATTGGCTGGAAGAGTTGGGTTACAAACATTAGTGACATAATTGCTATGGGCGCTACTCCTCTGGGAGGCCTTGTTACGTTAGGTGTTCCCAGAGATATGTTGCTTGATGAATTTGATGCTTTATATGAAGGAATATTGACTGCGTGTGAGGAGTACCAAACAATTGTTTTTGGCGGAGATATAGTCTCATCGCCAATCCTTTTTGTAAGTGTAAGTATGATAGGAAGCTGTGATACGAGTCCCTTGTTGCGGAGCACCGCCCAGATTGGGGATTTGATCGCGGTTTCAGGGCCGTTAGGTGGAGCAAGAGGGGGGCTAATGTTGCTCGAGCAAGGCTTCGCTATAAACAACGACACTAAAAAGGATTTAGTGAAAAAGCAATTATACCCAATAGTAAAAGAGGGTTGTATACAATTACTTAAAGACCCAGGTATTCATGCAGTAATGGATTTGTCAGATGGATTGGTCCCGGATTTGGCAAAATTGACATTAGCTTCAGGGGTTGCAGCAGAGATATCGTCTTCATTAGTGCCGGTTTCCCAATCGTTATTGATAGAATTCCCAGATGATTATATGGAAATGGGTCTCTTGGGGGGAGAGGATTACGAACTTCTTATGACTGGGACCAAGGATGCGATTTCTAATTTTGTGAGCATTTGCCCAGAATCAGCGGTGGTCGGTAGAGTTCTTGATGGTACTGCTGGAGAAGTTGAGATACGTGATAATAAAGGTAAAAAAATGCAATTAAGGCAATTGAAATGGGAACATTTTCATGAAATTTAAGAGTAACAGCCCTCACGAGACTCAAATATTTGGATCCAAAATGGGGGCCTTAGCCCAAAATGGTGAATTATTTTTATTAAATGGACAATTAGGTTCGGGGAAGACCACTCTTGTTCAAGGTTTTGCCTGGGGCGCTGGAGTTGAAGGTTACGCGCATAGCCCTACCTTTATTTTGGTTAATCAATATTGGGGGGACGTAAAAATAAACCATGTAGATTTATATAGGATTGAAAATAATAACCTTGAGGCACATGATCTTGGATTCGAAGAAATGCTTGAAGATAGCGTCGTTTTAGTTGAATGGTATGAAAATGCGAAGTCTATTTTTTCTGATGAGCACATAAGAATTGAGTTCAAGCAAGGGGCAAATGGGCCTGATAGCCGTGTAATCGAATTGGAAGCGGTAGGTAAATATTATGAAAACTGGATTAATAAACTTGTAACGGAAGTTGCCAATGGATAATTCGCATTACTTGATTATTGATACATCTACAAAAAATGGCTTAGTTGGTATTTACGCTGAAGGGGAAATAAAACGTACCTATGCATGGAATTCCAAAAATAATCACACAGCAGAATTAATGCCTGCTATTAAGATGATGATGGATTTCGAAGGGATTGGGATTTCTAACTTTCAAGGGATTGTTGTAACAGTAGGACCTGGAGGATTTAGCGCTATTCGTACTGGGCTTGCGGTAGGAAAAGGCCTCGCACTGGGTGCGTCCTTGCCTATAGTAGGGGTGAATTCGCTTGAAACATCGGCTTACTCTAATAGGTTTTTAAGAAAATATATATGCTCAGTGATACCGGCAGGGCGAGAAAACGTGGCATGGTGTACATATACAGTTGATTCTTTAGGTTGGCATTCAGTTACTCAGGAGAAAATTACTAAAATCTCAGAATTTGTCACATCNCATATTTCTATAGAAGATATTTGTTTTTGCGGCGAAGGGTTTACTCGGGATATATTGGAGCAACTTGAAGCTCACTACCAAACAAAGATTTGTTGTACAGATGAAATTTCAGTTCTTGCTAGACTAAATGGAGCGATCAGTATTGGCCTAGAAAAGCTAAGGGGCTACTCAAAAGAATCTTCAGAGGAAATCCAACCAATATATCTTCGACCTCCGTCTATAACGTGATTGATTTGACGCTGCTATAGTAGTAGTCGGTACTTTATTTAATTCGACTGAGGATATATCTATTAAGGAGAGAGCATTGTCTGAACGAACACTTGTACTTTTAAAGCCTGATACTGTTCAACGAGGTTTAGTTGGTCAAATTATTGACCGTTTGGAAAAACGTGGATGGAAAATCGTCGGCCTTAAGTTGATTAATATGACCGATGAAATCGCTAAGCTTCATTATGCAGAGCATGTGGACAAACCATTTTTCCCAGGATTGGCGTCATTTATGATGTCGCGTCCAATTATTGCTATGGCGCTTGAAGGCAAGAATGTCGTAGAGGCAGTTCGCAAATTCATGGGTTCAACAAATCCCCAAGAGGCTCAGCCAGGAACTATTCGAGGTGATTTTGCGACGGATATAGGAAGAAACCTAATTCATGGCTCAGATTCAGTGGAGTCTGCTGTTCGTGAATTATCAATATTCTTCACTGAGGGTGAGTTGCATTCCTATGAGCGTGAGATCGATGCCTGGATTATTGAATCCTAATGAGTTCTCGTCCGGATTTCCATACTTCTTCTAACTGATAGAAATTGCGTTGCTCTTCACTAAAAATATTTACAATTACGTCCCCAAAATCTAGAAGGATCCATCCCGACTCTGACGTTCCTTCGTGATGATGCAGATGTAATCCATTCTGTTTGATATTTTCAGTGATGTCGTTCCCAAGAGATTGAATTTGTCGGCGACTTGAGCCATTAAGTAAAATCATGTAATCGGTAATGCTTGAGATTTCTTTTACATCAAGAAGTACGATATTTTGGGCTTGTTTGTCAGATGCGAGCTCTATTGTATTTCTAGCTATCGACGCAATGTCCAAAGTAGGAGAAAATTGACTAATCATTTTACGATTATAGGGCATAGACGTTTGAAGATTCATTAATGATGAATAGTACTTTNAAAAANATGAAAAAGCAGAGAGTTATAGTAGCCATGTCAGGTGGAGTAGATTCTTCTGTGGCTGCCTACCTTTTATCGAGCCTGGGGTACGAGGTTATAGGAGTCACGTTGCGCCTATGGTCTACGGAGGATGACAGTCAAATAAGTACAAATCATCAAGGGTGTTGCTCGATAGATGATATAGAGGATGCACGACTAGTCTGCCAGTCAATTCAAGCCCCTCACTATGTAATAGATGCGAGAAAAGAGTTCCAAGATCATGTAATTGAGTATTTTACTCAGGAGTATCAAAAAGGACGTACCCCTCATCCATGTATTGCTTGTAATGATCGGATCAAGTTCGATTTCTTGCTCAATCGTAGCCAAATGATGAACGCAGACTACATTGCAACAGGTCATTACGCGCGCATAATTCGAAATGAATCTCAAGGATATGTCCTTCAAGAGGGAATCGATCGTTTGAAAGATCAATCATATGTGCTATTTGGGCTGAATCAGTTGCAATTAGGAAAAATCTTATTGCCCATTGGAGGGTATACAAAAACCGAGATAAGAGATTTAGCATTGCGCGCGGGTTTACACATTGCTAATAAACAAGATAGCCAAGAGATTTGCTTTATTCCGAGTGGAGACTATCGTCAATTTATTAAGAATAAAATAAATCCAATCCCAGGGGACATAATTGATCATTTAGGCAACGTTATAGGGCAACATCCGGGGGTTGAATTTTTTACGGTCGGGCAACGTCGTGGCTTGCAAATTACCCCTAGCCAATTAGGATTCCCTGAAGGAGAAAAGGTATTCGTTACCAATGTAGATCCGATTTCAAGAACTATAACTGTTGGTAGTGCTGCAGATTTACTTGGTCATAGTGTGTTGGTTGATAGGGTGAACTATATTGAGGGCTTTGAACCATCAGGACCAGTAAGTATTGATGCTAAAATCAGATATAACGGATTAAAATCTCCTGCAGTCTTATACCCGAACGGAGAATCTGCTGTATTGAAATTTAAGTATCCGCAACGTGCCATTACTCCTGGTCAGGCCGCAGTTTTTTATAGTGGGGATTATGTGCTTGGCGGAGGATATATTGGTGGCAGCGCTATTGAAACCTCTGGGGTTATTAAAGGTGCGAATCCCAACTCAAGATGAAGAGCAAAATATATTTCGTTCCGGCTACTCGCGGATTGCAGGCGTGGACGAAGTTGGGAGAGGGCCTATAGCAGGTCCGGTGGTAGCCGGAGCGGTAATATTGCCCGTATTTTTTAAAAATCAAATTAAAAACATAGAGCTTATTCGCGACAGTAAGACACTGACTCGAAAACAACTTATACAGGCAGATCAATTGGTTAGAGANATTGCAATTTCTGTGGGTATAGGTCAAGTAAGCAATAAAGAAATTGACGAGATCGGCATTGCTCCCGCTGTTCAAAAAGCGATGCGTTATGCATTGGATAATCTAAGTATTTCGCCAGATCATATTTTGTCAGATGCGTTTCTTGTTGATTGGCATAATCGGCCGTGTAAAGCAATAATTAAAGGTGATTCTTTGTGTACTGCGATATCAGCAGCTTCAATTGTTGCAAAAGTATACCGTGATCAACTGATGGAAACATTTGATGGGCAGTACCCTGGCTATGGATTTAGCAGCCATAAGGGCTACGCTTCTTCGGAGCACCTAGAAATAGTGAGCCAAAAAGGCGCCACTCCTATTCACAGGCTAAGTTTTTCTCCATTTAAGCCAAGAATGTTTTAAATTTTCTGCTTATTCAGAAGTGCTATACCAACCACGTTCGGTCCAGTGTAAGTACCGATAACAGGCCCAATCCTACCTATAATTAAAGGGTTTTCAGAAAGTGGTTCGAGAAAAGCCGTTAATCGATCAGTTTCTTCCCCATGAGCCTGGTAGATAAATGCTACTTCTTCATAAGGAGAGCTTTCTGATGCAATATCTTGCAGGCGCTGTACAGCCTTTTGTCGTGTACGGAGCTTTTCGTAGGGANGGACTTCCCCGTCAACACATTTGAGAATAGGTTTAACTGAAAGCAATGACCCTACTAGTGCCTGAGCTTTTCCGATTCGCCCTCCTTTTTGAAGGTACTCTAATGTATTGAGCACGAAGAACAGGTCTACTCTACTCGCTACATCATTAGCTACTTTTAGGACCGTTTCCATATTCGCACCAGAATTAGCTACTTCAGCGGCTGCCTTGACCACTAGGGCAAGTCCTAATGAAGCTAGTTTACTATCGAGTATTTCTATTTTTGCATTAGGGAATTCTTCACACGCTAGCCGTGCAGAGTTCAGTGTTCCACTCACTTTTTCTGAAATATGGATAGAGAGAATTTCATGCCCTTCTTCAACTAGTGGCTTATAGGCGTCTATGAAGTCTCCTACTGACGGCTGAGTGGTTCGGGGTAAGATGCCGCCATTTTGTAATCGATTAAAAAATTCATCATGATGAATTTCAATTTTATCTTTATAGGCTTCCTCTCCAAAAAATACTGTTAAAGGGACTACGGTTATCCCTAAAGAATCAGCAAGATCTTCAGGAATATCAGAGGTGCTATCAGTTACGATTTTTATGGGCATGATGCCTCCTGTATTTACTCAATAGAAACTAAATATTGATAGTAAGGTTGATTCCCTTCAATGACTTCAAATTCTATAGCAGGAAATGCCTTGGAAAGTACTGCAGTGGTAGATGTTGCAGATTTAGAATCCGTGCTTCCCCCAAAATATAGAGTTACTAGCGAATCATCTTCAGTTAATGCACATTGTAGCATGGCTATCAGGGCTTCTTCTTCTGACTTTCTGGCGGCTACTAATTCATCGTCTATTATGGCAATGATATCCCCTTCTGATATATCCATTCCCTTGAAAGTAGTTGAACGAGCAGCAGTAGTTATCTCGCCTGATTTAATTTCAGAAATTGCGTGGGTCATTGATTCTACTAAGCTCTCCTGACTTTGATCATCACTAGCTGATAGAAGAGCGCTTATTCCTTCAGGGATTGTTTTTGTTGGTATGATTACGCCATTTCTGGAGGATAGTTCTAAGGCTTGTTGAGCAGCTAACGTTACATTCCTGTTGTTTGGGAGAATTATAGTAAATAGTGCATTCGCTTGATCTATAGCGTTAAGAATTTCCTGAGTACTCGGGTTCATCGCTTGACCACCTTCAATAACTAACGATGAACCAAGGTTTTTTAGTACGCTAGAGATACCTTTTCCTGCAGCGATAGATATGATTGAACGTTCGGTTAAGGGAGTCGGATTGGCATCTTGCTTAGCAAAAAATTCTTCACGTTGAATATCCATGTTTTGAATACTAATTTGATCAAGATTTCCAAGGCGAGTTCCTAAGTTTAGTAGTTCGCCGGGATTATAAGTATGTGCATGGATTCTAATTAATTGTTCATCGCCTATTACCACTGTTGAATCAGCGACTGTCATTACGTCCGCTCTAATTTTTGAAGAGTTCAACTGAGATCCTAGGATGACAAATTGGGTGCAGTACCCGTACATTTCTTCTTCTGCATGTTCAGCGAAACTAGAGTTAATAGAGACATGACTATCGAAGTTTGATCCTAGGGGTACAGAGATTTTAAATTCCACTTCTTCAGATCTAATGAAACCTAGTGCACCGGCTAAAAATGCAACGAGCCCTTGCCCGCCTGCATCGACAACCCCTGCTTCCTTTAATATGGGTAATTGTTCCGGCGTCGATTCTAGTGATCGAACAGCAGATTCATAAGCATTACTAAGAACGTTAATCAGATTGTCATCGGAGGATAGTGCACCGTCCGCAGCAGCTCTCATAACTGTGAGCATAGTTCCTTCAACTGGTTTTCCTACTGCTAAATAGCCAGTTTCTGCTGCGTTAACTAAAGCTTTTTTTAAGTTATTACTGTCACACTCAGCACATCCATGAAGTCCTGTAGCCATTCCTTTTACAAATTGGGAAAAAATGACACCACTATTTCCTCTAGCCCCGAGAAGGGCTCCTTTTGCTAAAGCCTCCATTACAGTGCTTACTTTAGTATCGGATATAGAATTTGCGGCAGAATCAGTAGCAGTTTTTAAAGTTAGCAGCATATTGATTCCAGTATCACCATCTGGCACAGGGAATACGTTTAAGGAATTGATAGCGTCTACATTATGTTCAAGGAATTTTGTCCCTGAAATAAATAAATGCAACATGTCTTGGGCGTTTAATGAAGTTATGTGTTGATTTGTCATCTCTTGGCTAGTTCTTACCATTCTGTTAAAATAATGCCAGGGCGCACGGCGCCCAAATTTTATGGCTGGCACTATTGTTACCAGCAAAATGGAACTTATGGCAAGTTGTGATGTATGTGGGGCTCGTCGCAGAGCTGGTAAAAATGTAAGTCATTCGAATAGGCATACAAATCGCTGGTTTCTTCCGAATATTCAGCGCGCTACGCTTATGCATAAAGGTAAGATGCAGAGATTACATGTATGTACCCGATGCCTACGTACTGCTCAGAATAAGCGTATGATGGCTTCTAGCTGATCTCAATTCGGCTATTTAATTAATCGACATTAGTTCTATCTCAAAAGTTAATGCTTTCCCTGCGAGTTCATGGTTAGCATCGAGGGTAATGGATTCTTTGCTTATGCTAACGACTACAGCAGGGGCTCCGTTGGTAAGTTGTACACGGTCTCCCTCCTTTAATCCCTCGGGGGCACCTTCTGTAGGTACTTCGAAAACAAGCTGTTCGTTTTTTTCACCATAGGCGTCTGCGGCTTCCATACGGACTTTTACGATTCCGCCGACTTCTAAGCCTAGTACAGCATTATTGAACCCAGGGATGACCTGACCACTGCCTACCGTAAACGTTAATGGTTCACCCCGGGGTCTTGAAGAATCAAAAATCTGCCCATCATCCAAGGTCCCATGGTAATGGACCGATACAATGTCACCATTTTTAACCATGTTAATCTCCTCCAAAATAGTAATTTCTGAGCTAGCCTGTAAGTCAGATTGAGGAACTTTGGTGCAAGATGCTCCAAAAAGTAGTACAGCAAGAATAATAAATATTGAAGTAAAATAATGATACGATAAGAATTTTGACTTAGGCATTATCGGATGCAGCTAAGATGGATTCTCGCATTTTGTCTAAAGAACCTTGTATAGAAAAATCTTTGTTATAAATAGCCGACCCCGCCACTATTACGTCTGCCCCTGCTTGAATTGCGCGTCCTACGTTATCAAATTTAATCCCTCCATCAACTTCAAGCTCGATTGGTAGTTGCTGCTCGTCTATCATAATCCGTAACAATTGAATTTTTGGTAGTACGCTTTGTATAAACGATTGGCCGCCAAAACCAGGGTTCACTGACATTGCAAGGACAAGATCGAGATCGGGTAATATATCTTTAATTGATGAAGCAGGAGTAGACGGATTTATTGACACTCCTGCCTTAGCTCCTAAATTCTTTATCATATCTACGACAGGCAATAAATCATCTATAGCTTCACGATGCACAGTTATTTTGTTTGCCCCAGATGCAATGAATTCAGATATTAATTTTTCGGGTCTGATAATCATCAAATGTACATCTAAGGGAAGATTTGTGTGGGCTCTAATTGCTTCAACTACCATTGGTCCTATTGTCAAGTTCGGGACAAACTCACCATCCATTACATCAACGTGTATGTAGTCCGCGCCCGCACTTTCAGTTTCCTGAACGATTTCACCTATTCGACTAAAATCTGCCGATAGAATAGAGGGAGCCAGTTTAATTTGATTCATCGGTCCTCATTTAATTTTTTTTTGGCATACTCTATTGCTTTGACTACTTGAACGGGGGAGGTACCCCCTGGAAGGTTTCTAGAAGAAGCGCTATTCAAGGGTGTTAAAGCAAATATGTCCTCGGCAAAAAGACTACTGTAGGGAAGTAATTGCTCAAGAGTTAAATTATTTAATGAAGTATTTTCTGTTTCAGCTANGTCNCATAACTTACTGACGATTGAGTGGGCTTCTCGAAATGGTAGTCCCTTTGCAACAAGGTAATCTGCAAAGTCAGTGGCAAGTAAGGCGCTGTCTTGGGAAGCAGTTTCCATAGCTACTTTGTTAAAAGTGCAATCCTCTAGCATTCCATTAAGCACGTTGCATGTGGAAAGCAAAGTTGTATAAGTGTCGAACAGGCCTTCTTTATCTTCTTGCAAATCGCGGTTGTAAGTTAACGGAAGTCCCTTGAGTGTTGTTAATACGCCGAACAAATTTCCGTATACTCTTCCTGCCTTTCCACGAGCGATTTCTGCGTAATCTGGGTTTCTTTTTTGCGGCATAATTGATGAGCCGGTAGTCCATTTTGAATCTAATTTCAAGAAATTGAATTCAGTTGTTGACCAAAGAATAATTTCTTCCGCTATTCGAGAGATATGCATTATTATTACGGCAGAGCACGCATGAAATTCAACAATATAGTCTCTGTCGGACACTGCATCCATAGAATTGTTTGTGATTGAGTCAAAACCAAGTTCCTTAGCAACCCAATTACGATCTAATGGATAAGGGACTCCTGCCAAAGCTCCAGAACCAAGAGGTAGGCAATTGACTCGTTTCCTTGCATCTTTTAAACGTGATTTGTCACGATCAAACATTTCGAAGTAAGCGAGCAAATGATGAGCTAGCATCACAGGCTGAGCTCGTTGCAGATGTGTGTAGCCTGGTAAGATCACTTCAGAATTATTAGATGATAGCTGTACCAAAGTTCTTTGCAGTTGACCTATAGATGTAATGAGATTGTCTATAGAATCGCGTACATAAAGCCTTGTGGCCGTCGCTACTTGATCATTACGAGACCGCCCGGTGTGAAGTTTGGCTGCAGGTTCCCCAATCAATTGATGAAGCCGGGCTTCAATATTCATATGAATATCTTCATATTTTTCTTGCCAATCAAATGTGGATTCCGATATTTCACTTTCAATTACTTGTAGCCCCTCGATAATAGACTTCGAATCTTCAAGGGTAATCACATTCTGGGTAGCAAGCATTTTTGCATGAGCTATTGAGGCCCGGATATCATATGGATAGAGCCTCCAGTCATAATTTACAGACACGGTATAATCCGAAAAATTACTGTAATGGTGTGTTTGATATTCACTCATAATATGACCATTGTACTAGGGATTATGGAAATTATTGATATAGACACCTAATTTTTCCTCTAATGCTGTAAATGCATGCGATGGATCTTCCTCTCCAAGCCCTGCCTCTAAGGCCGAGTGCCAGAATGATCTAGAGGCTTCGAATACTGGTAAATCCATATTCATTTTTTGGGATAACAAATGCGCTAAATCTTGATCTTTTGTCGTTAGCCACGCGGATCCATCCTTACCGAATTCTCTATTNAGAATTCTTGGTATGTTACGTTCCCAAGTGCGACTAGCCCCGGACGCTGTTCGAATTATAGAGAATAAGGGTTGTAGATCGAGACCCGATTGGGCTGCAAAAATTATAGCTTCCATTGCAACGGCTAAATTAGTTGCCATGAGCATATTGTTAACCACTTTTGTGAGCGAACCAGAACCTGAAGGTCCCATTAACTCAACGGTTTTTCCCATTGCTCCTAATATAGGAGATACTGTTTTAAATGCAGTGGTATCCCCTCCGCACATTATGGTTAATTCGCCTTTTTCTGCGAAAGGACCTGATCCTGAGACTGGAGCATCTAGAAAAGATACTTGTTTGGAAGCAGATATTTCAAATAAGNATTTTGCAATTTCGGGGTTGATAGTACTATGATCGACGATTATTAATCCAGNTTTTGGGTTTGAGAGAATTCCCTGCGTTCCATTAATTATTTCGACTACCGTTTCGGAATCGGGAAGGCAAGTGTGAATAACGTCTAAGTCGGCCCCCATATTTGCATAAGATGTGCCAGCAATAGCACCTTCTTCAACGAGTTTTGCAACTTTCTCTTGGCTTCGATTTTGGACTGTTACATTAAAGCCTTTGGTAATTAAATTCATCACCATTGGTCTACCCATTCGACCAAGTCCAATCCATCCTATACGCATAGTGCCCTCCTTTAATTTATTGTAATAGCAATTGATCCTAAAGCTGCCAAGAAAATCCCAATTAATACTAGAGGACTAAATGCTTCAGTTTTCCGATTAAGGAGGAATGCAGCTCCTAGTCCGAAGAAAGTCATGGTTTCGGTTAGTGGTGCTACAACAGCGGTATCTGCAGATTCGAGAGCCGCGAATCGAAATATTTGCGCAATGGTCATTATTACGGCAGTGATAAAAAATAATTTTGCGGCGGTTTTATTAATTCGTCTTATACTTCGTGCTCTAGAAGGAAGAAATAATGATGACAATAGAACAACTGCGGTAGCTCCATGGGCAACAAAAGCTCCAAGTAAATACATTGAAGTGTCAGCAAGTACCCACCGTAGCAGGAAAGTAGATCCTCCGTAGGTTGCAGCTGCTGTTAGTCCAAATACNACACCTCTAGTGATTTGTAATGAGCCTAACTTGACTGTTGGGGGGCGTGCAAATGCAATAAGGGGGGCTAAAATCAGCAGCGCAATACCGATACCTCTTGTTAAACCTACTATTTCCCCCAAGAATGATACTCCGAGAATTGCCCCGAATAACGCTGACAAGACGCGTACTGGAGCAGTTAGGTTGGCTCCTACGGCTTGGATAGCTAAAAATTGAGAGAATCTTCCTCCAAGGAAATTCATAATTCCTGCGATACTCAGTACAAAATATTGGATTGGACTAAACACTGAGAAATCTGCAAATTGACCAGATGAATAGGCGAGTAAAGCAAATACTGGAACTGCGAAGAGGATAGATATAACGATTCCATCATACGCAGATGCTAGTAGCACACTCCTACGTACAATCGCAGTATTCAAACCAAGCATGGCTGCCGCAGATAGGGCTAAGAGTGCTCCATCCACTTCTAGATAGTTTCCCCGCCTTGGATTTCAGACTGAGTCTTAACCGGTAAACCAAAAACAGAGATGAACCCAACTGAGGCTTGGTGGTCGAAAGTATCACCAGCGTCATAAGTTGCTAAATTGTGTTGATACAAAGATTCGTGACTGCTCCTGCCAACAATGGTTGATGATCCTTTGTGGAGGCGAATTCTTACGACTCCATTAACATGGGCTTGGCTATTTTTCACATAAGCATCAAGGTCTTTTCGGTGAGACGTAAACCAGAGCCCGTTGTATACAAGATCAGCGTATTCTTGCGAGATGCGTTCCTTGAAACGGGTTTGCTCTTTACTTAAGCACATTTGCTCAAGGGATTTATGTGCTTGATGAAGGACGACACCTGCGGGAGCTTCGTAAATTTCACGAGATTTAATTCCAACTAATCGATTTTCGATGTGATCTATTCTTCCTACTCCGTGATTCCCAGCAATTTCGTTAAGTTTTTCAATCAAACTGACGCTTTTGAGCACAACGCCATCTAACGCTACGGGTAGCCCATTCTCAAAGGTTATTTCAATATACTTAGCAGAATCAGGGGCATTCGGAATTGAGACTGTCCAAGCGTATGCATCTTCAGGAGGTTCTCTCCAGGGATCTTCTAGATCTCCAGCTTCTATGCTTCGACCCCATAGATTTTCATCCACGGAATAGGCGCTTCGTTTGTTGATCTCTAGCGGGATCTGACGTTTTTGAGCATATTCAATTTCATCATCTCTAGTCATCCCCCATTCTCGGGCTGGGGCAATGACCTTCATTGAAGGAGCTAATGCAGTTGCACTTACATCAAAACGGACCTGATCATTTCCTTTTCCAGTACAACCATGTGCAATTGCGAATGCGGATTCTTCTAGAGCTATTCGTACTAAATGCTTTGCAATTAGAGGTCTTCCTAAAGCTGTAGCTAACGGGTAGACCCCCTCATAAAGAGCTCCGGCTTGAAGTGCAGGCCATACGTATTCTTCTATAAATTCTTCTCTTGCATCTAAAATATCAGCACGAATTGCACCAATATCTAAGGCACGCTGGCGAGATGTTTCTAGATCGACCTTGCCTCCAAGATCCATAGTGAGGGTAGCTATNTCAGCGTTGTAATGCTCTTGTAGCCATCGTATTGCTACAGATGTATCTAGCCCCCCGCTGTATGCAAGAACAATCTTGTCACTCATGGAAATTCCTTTCATCTACCTAATCATTATTTGTTTTTCGACGTAGTTATAAGCGCGGCTTCAAGTTTGTTTACACATTCGTCTATATCACCTTTGCTGATAATTAACGACGGCATGAAGCGTATGGCATCTGGGAGAACAGGATTCAGGAGCACTCCCTCTACATTAGCCGCATTGACAACGTCCCGGGCTATAGGCGAACTAAATTGGAGTGCTAACAAAAGGCCCACACCTCGAACCCCTACAAGATCTAGAGGGTACTGATATGTTAATTGAGTTAGTTTTTCACTAAGATACTGTCCCATTTCGGTGCAGTGCAGGGGAATATTTTGTTCGACCATATACCGGACTGTAGCATTTGCAGCTGCAGTGGCAAGGACATTCCCTCCGAAAGTACTCCCGTGGTCGCCTGGTTCCAACACATTGCAATTTTCTTTGCATAAGAAAGCACCAATAGGGACTCCATTCCCTAATCCTTTTGCTAGTGTCATTACGTCGGGTTCGACCCCAAAATGTTGATAACCCCAAAGATGCCCTAGTCGACCCATCCCAGTTTGAACTTCGTCAAAAATTAATAGAAGGTTTTGCTCATCACACCATTCGCGAAGACCTTTTAAATATCCTTCCGTAGGGACGTTTACACCGCCTTCACCTTGTAGAACTTCGACCATGATTGCACACGTTTGATCATCAGTCGCCTCTTTGATGGCATCCAAATCATCATAAGGAACATTGGAAAAACCAGGGGCTAAGGGTAACCAAGCTTTTTGGTAAGCGGGTTGGCCAGTTGCAGCTATCATGCCAAATGTTCTTCCGTGAAAAGAGCTTAGTGTGGTAATTATATTTTGTGCACCGCCACGATGGATGCGACCATATTTTCTGGCAAGTTTCACTGCGCCTTCATTAGCTTCTGCCCCGCTATTGGCAAAGAAAACCTTATCCATGCAACTGTTCTGTACAAGTGCTTCGGCAAGCTCAAGTTGAGGAACGGTATAGTAAAGATTGGACATTTGTAAAAGTGTCGACGATTGCTTGGTTAACGCNTCGGTGACAACTGGATGGCAATGACCTAGATTATTTACGGCTAATCCGGAAGTCATATCTAGGTATTCTTTGCCATTGGCATCCCAGACTCTCATACCCATGCCTCGTTCTACGACGATAGGCTGCCTATTAAAAGTGTGCATATAGTACGTAGATTCGATTTTTTCCCAATCTGTCGCCATGGTATTCTCCGCTCGTAGCATTTGTTTAGGAACACTGCCTAGTTAGTTAGATTTTACTTTTAATTACGAGATTATGAAAATCAATCCACTATTTCAGTACATAAGAGGTTTTGATTGAGGTAATCAAGTAAAGCATTGGCTTTTGTACCGTTTATTATGGCAGGATGAACACCTACCATTTTCGCCTTCAAGCATGCTTGTATTTTGGGAATCATCCCACCATGTATGATTTTTGAATCAATTAAAGGAGTCACAGATTCAATTTTTATCTTTTTAAGGACTTGGCCATCTTGATCAAGTATGCCATCGACATCTGACATAAAAATTAAATTTTCAGGTTTAAATTCAGCAGCAATAGTTCCTGCAACCGTGTCAGCATTTACGTTTAGGAGCTGATCAGGGTTGTCGATATTTATTGCAATAGGGGAAATTACTGGAACAAAACCTTTGGAGACTAATGAGTTAAGAATAGACTTATCGACTTGAATATCACCAGCCACAAAACCTAANGAGGAATCTATAATTTTCCCGTGGATTAATCCTCCGTCTACACCTGATATTCCTGCCGCATTGACTCCTTCTGATCGTAATGCAGCGACTATTTGTTTATTTACGAGTCCCGATAAAACAGAAACTGCAACTTCCAAGCTAGAAGAATCAGTTATTCTCAGCCCGTTAGAAAATTGTGCTTCAATATCTAACCTATCCATCCATTCAGTTAGTATGGGACCTCCTCCATGTACCAGGATTAGAGGTGCGCCATTTTTGTGCAATGAAGCAATATCAGCGAAGGAAGTATCTTGATTGCCTAGAGTACTTCCTCCGATTTTTATTATTAACGATGAAGAATTAGAGTTGAGCATTGTCGAGTGAATCTTAGCCTATGTAGTGTAGGCACTGTTGAACCGTACGTATTCTTCAGTTAATTCGCAACCCCACGCGGTAGCAGTTCCGTTTCCAAGGCCAAGTTTTAATGTTAAATTCACGCGCTCTCGACTCATGATTGCAATTACACTTTCTCTATGGAAAGGAATTGGGGTTCCGGCTTCCATTATGGTCACATCATTAATAAAGAAACTCACCTTATCAACATCCAAATCGGCGCCACTATATCCGGCAGCAGCTACTACTCTACCCCAATTGGGGTCATTTCCATGTATGGCAGATTTAACCAAAGATGATGATGCTATTGAACGTGCTGCTAATCGAGCATCTTCTACAGATTTAGCTTCCTCGATGCTTACAGAAAAAACTTTTGATGAACCTTCGGCGTCTTTGACTAACTGGTAGGACAAATAATCACATAACTCTTTCAAAGCTTTTGAAAACAAATCGGCCTCAGGAGTTCCATTTTTAATAGGCTTAGCGTTTGCTGCTCCATTTGCAAGTATGAGCACCATGTCATTTGTACTCGTATCACCATCGATAGTTACCATATTGAACGTATCATCACATGCGTTTTTGAGTTCTTTACTCAGGAAAGCTTGGTCAAGAGTTGCGTCCGTGGTCAAGAAAGCCAACATTGTCGCCATATTGGGATGTATCATGCCAGAGCCTTTGGTACATCCTCCAATAGTTATAGTACTTCCGTTAATTTCCAATTGAATAGCAGCTGATTTTGGTATGCGGTCGGTTGTCATAATTGCACGAGCAAAAGCATCGCCTCCATTGGGGGTAATCTCAATGTTTGGTATGCCAGCTCGGATCAAAGCCATCGGCAGTTCAACACCAATAACTCCAGTTGTTCCAATAGCTAACTCATCTGGATTGACCGAGATATGCGCAGCGGCGTGTGTTAGGGACTCTTGAGCATCAATCATGCCCTGTGCGCCTACACCAGCATTCGCAATGCCACTACTAACAAATATGCCTTTTACATTACCTTTGTTTATGTTTTTACGGGTTAGTTCCACTGAAGGAGACACGAATTTATTAGTTGTATATATACCGGCAGAAACACATTGGCTTTCCGATAGTAAGATACCTACATCCATTTTGTTTTGTGCATATGTTTTTATGCCTGCGTAAGCAGCACCAGCCAAATATCCTTTTGGAGAGGTAACATTTCCCTCGGTAAATAAAGTGATTTCTGTGCTCATTCGAATCCTTCAGATGTCATTTTCGTAGGTTAGAGTGCATATAGTCTCGCACAATTATCCCATAAAATTCTCTTTTTAGCTGATTCATTTATATCTTTATGTCCAAGAAACTCATTTACAGATTCAGGAAATTCTGAATCGTGATGAGGGTAGTCTGAAGAAAAAACAATATTATTGTCGCCAATTGCATCCACTGTATATCGAAGCTCTGCTTCATCAGCTTCTGTTCCCACATAACAATTGGATAGGAAGTACTCACTAGGTAATTTTGTTAAAAAAGGAGCATCGAACTCTTTGTATAGTTCATAATCACGATCCATTCTTCCTAGCCAGAAGGGCACCCATCCTGCGTTTGCTTCTAAGTATGCTGCACGCAGTTNAGGGAAATTTTCNAAGACCCCACCACAGATCATGCTTATTAGGGCTTTCATCATACCAATAGGGTGAGAGCAGGCATGTAGCATAAGGCGATTATCACCAAATTCAGAACCATCTTGATGGTAGATTGATCCGGTGCCTTCATGAAATCCTACGGGGACATTCAATTCTTCCAACGTTGCCCANAGTTCAGCGTAGTCAGCACTATGAAAATTAACTCCATTGACGAAATTAGGACGCATATAAATGCCTACAGCCCCTAGTTCATTAACTGCTCGTTTTGCCTCTTTTACTGCTTCCTTGGGATCGTGCTGAGAAACCATTGCGGCGACTTTCATTCGTGATGGATCGGTTTGACATAAATCATATAACCAGTTGTTGTAGGCGCTACACACACCTGCCGATAGACGACCATCAACATCATTCAGTCCATTTGGGATGTACAGGCAAACAGTCGGGTACATTACCGCAATATCTATACCTTCCATGTCCATGGCTTCAAGCTGTGAAGGGCCATCGTAATTGGACAAGCGCATTTTTTGAGTAGCATTATCTGTTTTTACACTCATGCCATACATACGATGGGGGTTATCTACATCACAACTTGGCAAACGCTCCCCCTGAAAAAGGAATACTCCACCTCTTTTTCCCGGAGCGCGTGAAATCTGGGGAGCCCATGGTTGAAATCGCTTATCTAGGTATTTTTCGAATATATCCGATGGCTCGATCACGTGCATGTCGGAGTCCATTACTTTGAAGTCATTACGTGACATTGTTTCTCCGTTCTAGATGAATCTCATACGCTTACTTTTGGACTTTTGTGAAGTAATAGTTGGCAAAGACTGAGAAGACAAATTTTCATATATCAATTGATCAAAATTTGCTCGGTCTGAGCCATTGATAACTGCTTGCTCATGTGCTTCTTGTAACGCAACTGGATAGCCATTTCCTTTTATTGATTGAGAAATAATGCATGAATGAGCTAAATTGATTCCTTCTACATTCGTCCATTCAGGTATTTCTAATCTTACAATTTCACTACCAATGTTGACATAGAAAAAACATATTTGGTGCTCCCCATAATGGTCAGAAACAACTTTAGAGGTGCTTTTGAATACAGAGGACCTATCATGTAACGCTAATACTTTTTCGAATAAATCGACGTCTTTTAGCGAGCTTACGGATTCACAGTTGCGATTATTCTTGGGCAATGAACCGCAATTAGTGTTGCAATTTACGTCATCCCATCTGCAGAGAGTACTAGAAATTCGCAAGCTATTGATAACCTCCGTGCTTCCAGGGGAACTTATATGGCTTGCGACAACTAAGGGGCGATGGGTTGATACATTTTTTAATCTGGTTAAGGCAGCAGAAAACCTATTTTCAATAAATTCTGAACGTACGTATTCGGGAAAAGCTTCTAGTCCCCATAAGATAAGACTGCCATCCAATAATGCAATGAGAGGTAGTCCTTCTGGGCAGGCCTCTACTGCATCAACTAAGGCTTCAATTTCCATTATTGACCTAGTTAATCCTAGTAAGGATCCTTTAATAGGAATTTCCCCAACTCCGGTTGGATTGGCTACTGTTAGGGCAGCGCGATCTGCATAGAATGAAGGCTTGTTTTGAAGTACCGCCTTGGGATTTCGGCCATACGTGATAACTGAGCTGCCAATGTTAATTAAGTAACATTGAAGCGACGAATGCCTGTCGACATCAATATGCGATCCATCAACGGCGATTACGGTATGATCTTGAGGGAGCTCTCGGGGCGTCGTGGATTCGGATAAGCTTTGCGAAAGTTGGGGTATCAGCCATGAAGTTTGACTTTTTAGTCGACGTTCTTCTATGTCCTGTACCTGCTCTGATACGAACGCATTTATTGCGGATTCAATCGCGTAGTAGTTTTCACTTTGCTGTCTTTGCAAAATAGGCTTAGAAAGCAATAGTTGCAGGGCTGCCTTAGTTAGATCAAGTGCCATACCAAAATAGTCACGAACTTCCGGTTTTCATGCAAGGCATATTTGTCATGGTTTATAGCAATATTCTGGTCTCCCCGCGACGCCTAGTGATTTTATGATCGTCTAGGCACTCTAGAATAGCTAACGCATATTTTCTTGAAGTTGATAATAGGTCTCGGGTTTCTGCAACAGTGATATTTTGGTTTTTACTTAAATAATCTGTGATTATTCTTTTAAATTTGTCATAATTGTTGGGCGTGAAGTATACGTTCTGAGTTGTTCGGATCAGCTTTCCCTCGGAAACTAGAAATGCCTGTAACTCAGGGGTAATTTGAGGATGAGTAATTAGGAATGGATCATTTTCCAGGGCTTCGAGATAATGTTCAAGCTCCTTTAATTGAGAACTNGATAATGTGATTTTATGTGCTTTAGATACAAGTAATCCGTTTTGATTTATATAAACATCTGCGTCATCTAAATTTGCGAAAACAATAGATGAAATGGCGGGATTTAAATTAAGTTTACTTCGTATCTCTTCAAGGGAAACACCAGCTTTTAAAGGGTTTGATTGGTGGAATTTTTGAATTTCACTATGAATTTTCAAAATGATATTGCGCCAAGTACTAACTTTGTAAATAAGTGAAATTGAATAGTCTGAAGCGTAGAGGCACTGGAGTGGTTCCGCTGATTCAACGGAGCTTTGGATCAATTTTTCAATATCGGATTCAGCAATGCCTAATTGGCTAGACAATTCACTTGAAGTTATGGGCTCATTGGATTCAAGAAGGGCGTAGATTTGTGCTATTGGCTCGTTTGATTCATAGTTATTAAGTGCATTTATAACCTTATTGTTGTTTCGACGATGTCGTTTCGCATGCACTTTTAGAATAGTCCCTCCTCCGATTGTAGAGTCTGAGGAACGTACTATGAATCGATCGCCTTCAATAAGTGAGAGCTTGTCAGTAAATACTATTTGGGCCCATGCTGATGTTCCCGGGAGTAATTCATTGGAATCTAATAATCTGATTTTTGCTTGCGTCTCCGAAGTATAGGCATGGAAAGAGACGGGGAAATTATGAGGTATTCCATGAGGCGCATCTGGAAGTAATTTTAATTTGGTATCAATGGCCCAAGTTGGCTTTACTAAATTTGGTAACGATATGATATTCCCNCGACTTACTTCAGTAGGTTTGATACCCCCAAGGTTTAAAGCAATTCTATTTCCAGGGCCAATTGTGACTACATCTTTTTTATGAGACTGGATCCCTCGGATACGCCCATTAAGGGCTTGAGGGTGCACTGTAATTGATTGCCCTACTGATAAAGTTCCTCCAATTAAGGTTCCAGTTACAACTGTACCGAATCCCGAAATTGAAAAAACTCTATCTACTGGCATTCTAGGTTGCTTATTATCTGCATGGTCAGTAGAGGTTGGTAAAAGTCGATCGATGTGTCTCTGAAGCTCTTCCAGCCCTATTTTCTGAGTTGAAGAGACGGTGCATATAGTTGAATTCGAGAAAGTTGTTCCGTCTAGTAATTCATTAATTTCTAGTTCTACAAGTGGTAATAAATCTGAGTCCACCATATCCGATTTAGTTATGACGACTATTACTTTGGGGATTTCTAGTAAGGTCAAAACCCCCAAATGCTCTCGAGTTTGAGGCATTACAGATTCATCGGCTGCGACGATTAATAATGCGAGATCAATGCTACCAACCCCTGCAAGCATGTTTTTTATAAATTTTTCATGTCCAGGAACATCTACAATGCTAATTTCTCGACCGCTTGGTAAAGTTGCCCAAGCAAAACCTAGATCTATAGTCATTCCACGTCTTTTTTCTTCATCAAGCCTATCTGGATCAATCCCGGTTAAGGCTTCTATTAGAGTAGATTTCCCATGATCTACGTGCCCTGTTGTTCCTATAACGTACATATGGCTAGGATAGCAAACGAATATTAATTATTCTGCAAAATAAATGGGACCGAAAAAAATAATAATCCTGTGTTAAGCTACATCGCTGCAGGGGACTAGTTTAGTTCCGTGAATATCGGGAGGGGTAATATGTCAGTTCCTTTGGTTGACTCTACAGCAGAATTTGTTAATTCTGCTTACGAAAAAATCGAAAAACGTTTAGAAATTGTACNAGGAAGGCTAGGTCGCCCATTGACCTACGCAGAGAAAGTTTTATTGGGTCACCTAGATGACCCAACTGATGCGGAGTTGTTACCTGGCGAAAGTTATTTGAATCTTCGTCCAGACCGAGTGGGACTTCAGGATGTAACAGGCCAGATGGCTATTTTGCAGTTTATGCAGGCAGGTAGAGCAACTACGGCTGTACCTTCAACAGTACATTGTGATCATCTAATCACTGCATTTGAAGGAGCAAAATCGGATACAGATCTTGCTAAGTCTGAGAGCAAAGAGGTCTTTGAATTTCTTCGGTCTTCAGCTGCAAAATATGGACTTGGGTTTTGGGGTCCCGGATCTGGAATAATTCATCAGGTGATTTTAGAGAATTACGCTTTCCCGGGATTAATGATAATAGGTACAGATTCTCATACTCCTAACGCCGGGGGAATCGGTGCATTTGCATCTGGAGTAGGGGGAGCTGATGCCGTGGATGTAATGGCAGGATTTCCTTGGGAGGTTTTATATCCGAGATTAATTGGGGTGAAGCTTACTGGATCACTTAAGGGGTGGACTGCACCTAAGGACGTTATACTAAAACTTGCAGGCATACTTACAGTTTCTGGCGGGACAAACGCAGTAGTAGAGTACTTTGGATCTGGTACAAGTTCTATAAGTACAACAGGTAAAGCAACAATTTGTAATATGGGTGCAGAATTAGGGGCCACGACTTCTATATTCCCATATGACCATAGGGGCGACATTTACTTAAGGGCTACTGAAAGACCAGAATTGGCTGAACTCGCAGAAAAATATAATCATCTTTTAGTTGCTGATCCTGAAATAGAAGTTAATCCGGAAAAATATTTCGATCGCGTGATTGAGATTGACTTGGATTCTTTGGAGCCACACGTGGTAGGTCCCCATACTCCTGATCTTGCTCGACCAATCTCCGAGTTTGCTCAGGCGATAATAAAAGAAAACTATCCTGAAAAAATTTCATCGACACTTATTGGATCATGCACTAATTCATCTTATGAAGATGTGTCTCGAGCTGCTGAAGTTGCAAGTCAGGCAGCAAAGCACGGTGTTAAAGCCGCTGTAGATTTGCTGGTTACTCCTGGGTCAGAAGCTGTTCATGCAACTATTGGACGAGATGGGCAAATGTCTACACTCGAGGACGCCGGTGCTGTAGTTATGGCTAATGCATGCGGTCCTTGTATCGGACAATGGAAGAGAGTTTCAATGAACAAGGGTGACGTAAACTCTATAGTAACTTCCTTTAATCGTAATTTCCCTGCCAGAAATGATGCAAATCCTTCTACTATGAATTTTATCGCGAGCCCTGAGATGGTCATGGCCTTTGCGCTAGCAGGTAAATTGTCATTTAATCCTCTTGAAGATAGCTTACTTGGCGCTGACGGTGAAGAATTCAAATTAGAGCCTCCAGCACCTGCTCCAGAGGTTCCTAAAAATGGATTTGCTGGTAGAGGATTCGGATATGAAGCGCCTTCCGAAGATGGAACTACTATTCAAGTGCAGGTAGATCCTGAATCGACTAGACTTCAAGTGCTCTCGCCTTTTCCTCGTTGGAATGGGAACGATTTTGATAAATTACAAGTACTTGTAAAGGCCCAAGGTAAATGCACTACTGATCATATTTCTCCTGCAGGTCCATGGTTACGATTTCGAGGCCATTTGGATCGATTGAGTGACAATGCATTTTTGGGTGCGGTAAACGCATTTACGGGAGAAGCTGGTGAGGGATTGAATCAAGTTACTGGTGAGAGGGCGGCTTTTCCTAAGGTTGCTCGCTACTATAAGGACCAAGGCTTAAGCTGGGTTGCAGTAGGCGATTTTAATTATGGAGAAGGTAGTTCGCGTGAACATGCTGCAATGTCTCCTAGGTTGTTAGGTTGCAAAACTGTAATAGTTAGAAGTTTCGCTAGAATCCACGAGACCAACCTTAAGAAACAAGGAATTGTTCCTTTGACATTTAGTGATCCCGATGATTACGATAAAATTTTTGAGGCAGATACCATTAGCGTACATGGACTCGATGACCTAAGTCCAGGAAAACCAGTATTTGCTACAATCCATCATTTTGAAGGCGGAGAAGAGCAGATTGAATTAAGGCATACTATGAGTGAAGAACAAATAGAATGGTTTAGAGCTGGTGCGGCATTGAACATACTTGGTAAGTAGGCATTTTCTTCTACTCCAAAAAATTAATTTTAGGGATTGCAAATGGTTCCTGAGGAGCAAGGCTCGAATTCTCGTTTAGGGGCTTTGGCATTCCGTGACTTCCGTTTTTACTGGATTCACGGTTTATTTCAAGGCATTGCACGTAATATGCGAGAATTACTAACTTTTTACCTTGTTTTTGAACTCTCTGGATCTGCGTTACAACTAGGAATCACAGGAGTTTTCCAAGGTGTGCCAATACTGATATTTGGTCTTCTAGGCGGCGCGATGGCTGATTCTTTTGATCGCAAGCGCCTCTTAATTTATACGCAATTAGCTAATGTAATATTTCTTGGTATTATCGCGAGTTTAGTGCTCACCGGTTGGATCATGGTTTGGCATTTATGGGTGCTCGCGAGTTTGGCCTCGGCCGTAAATGCTTTGGGTCGNCCTGCTCAGAGGGCGTACCTTCCGAGAATGGTTCCGCGTGTACATGTAATGAATGCAATTACATGGTTTGGTGCGTTAAGCCAAGGTACTCTTTTTGTTGGGCCGATGCTTGCCGCGATTTTAATTGCTTCTGTTGGGGTCGGTTGGGCATTTTTATTGAACGCGGTCATTTTACTTGGCGGGGCTATAGCAACATTCGCGATTAAGGTCTCAGGAGCTCAAGAAGGAACTCCCTCGAAAGTCTCCATCAAGTCCATATGGGAAGGAGTGCAATTCCTTCGTACACGAGAAGTGCTATTTGGCTCATACCTATTGGATTTTGGAGTGATGTCATTTGGATTCTTCCGACCTTTGATGCCGGTGTTGGCGGTAGAGGTTTATCAGGTTGGAGAAATCGGATTAGGTCTTCTAACAGCTGCGCCTGCTGTAGGATCAATAATAGCNTCAGGTCTTCTACTAGTGATTGGAGATATTAGAAAAAAGGGCATGGCTGTAGTTTTAAGTTATGTAGGTTACGCTGTAGGCTTGATTGCACTAGGATGTGCCCCATGGTTTTGGATGGCCCTAGGAGTCTTGGTAATACTAGGACTTATGGATGTAATCAGTTTTACTGTTCGACAAGCGTTAATACAATTGGTTGCTCCTGATAATTACAGGGGAAGAGCAGGAAGTTTTTCCACAATACTTGCGGGTGTTGGGAACTCAACGGGTTCTGCTGAAATGGGAGCTCTAGCAGGAGTAATTGGGGCTCCTTTTGCCCTTATAATTAACGGAATTATCGGACTTGCTATCACTGGTTCCTCTGTTGTCAAATGGCCAGGGCTTTGGGCATATGACGAGCGAGAGCAGCATCATTCTTTAAATGAATGACGACTACTTTGAAGATTTTCCTTGCGATGCAACATTAGCCATAGCTTGTTCTATTGCTGCCTGATCGCCTAAAAATCTATGGCTTATAGGACTTAAATCATCATTTAGGTCATAAAGGAGAGGTACTCCAGTGGGAATATTAAGATCAATAATTTCTGATTCAGAGACGTTATCTAAATACTTAACTAGTGCACGTAAGCTATTGCCATGGGCAACAATTAATATTTTTTTGCCTGAACGTATTTCAGGGGCGATAGTATTTTCCCAGTAAGGTATAAATCTAGCTACCGTATCTTTTAACGATTCAGTTAAAGGGAGATCAGATTTATTTATCGATGAATATTTAACCTCTTTACTTGGATGCCTTTCATCGGATTCTTGCAGTGCAGGAGGGGGAGTATCGTAGCTTCTCCTCCATATTAATACTTGTTCTTCCCCGTGCTCTGCTGCAGTTTCTGCTTTATTTAAACCTTGAAGAGCACCGTAATGCCTCTCGTTAAGTCGCCAGTTACGTATTACTGGGATCCACATCAAATTCATTTCGTCTTGAACGATCCAAAGTGTACGTATTGCGCGTTTTAAAACTGAAGTGAAAGCGATATCAAAAGTGAGTCCTTCACCTATCAGCAACTTTGCAGATTGCCGAGCTTCGTTACGTCCATTTTCAGTTAAATCAACGTCTTTCCACCCGGAGAATCTATTGGTTAGATTCCATTCACTTTCACCATGGCGTAGAAGTACTAATTGGGGCATAGCTTTTCCTTTATTTTAACGTTTTTGGCGTTTCTCCAACAAAACGCATGAATGCTTCATTTCCTAGGATTCGGCCATATTCAGTTAGCTGTAGGTATGTATTATGCCATTCTACAAGACCGAGTTCTAAGCATTCAGCTGTTGCATTTGGGTAGGCATCAGGTATGTTTATGCCAAATCGTTTTTCGAAATCTAGGTCAGAAACACCTTCATTTAGTCTAAGCCCCATCATCATCGTATCTGACATTGCCGTCGGTGCATCAAGTTTTTCGCACAAATCTACTGCTGCTGCATTTCGAATGGAAGCATAGCTAATTTTATTACCTAGTTCCCATTCATGGATACGGTTGATATATGTTTTAGGGGAATTTAAATTGGCGAATCTGATACCGAATTCATCTATTTGTTCCGAGCCATATAGATAGCTATGTGCTCCTGGTCCGAGACCAAGGTATGGCATACATTTCCAATATGCTAGGTTATGGGAACTTTCTTTACATGGTCTGCTCCAGTTAGATATTTCATATTGATTCATTTGGTTTGAGATAAAGAGAGATTGTGCATGAGAATACATTTCTGCTGCTAGGTCAGGATCAGGTTCTGGGAGTTTGCCTTTTCTAACATCGTTTTCTAGCGGGGTTCCTTTTTCTAAGGTGAGTGCATATGCAGATGTATGTTCAATATCTAAGTTGATAGCTGTATTTAATGTTTCAGCCCAGGTTGAAAAATATTGATTAGGGAGCCCAAACATTAGATCAATACTGATGTTGTCAAAACCTGCGTCCCTTGAATTTTCTACAGCNGTTATTGCTTGGTCGGAGTTATGCCTTCGACCAAGCAATAACAATTCATTATCATCAAAAGATTGTACCCCTATTGAAATTCGGTTAAATCCTGATTTTCGCATAGTCTGCAATCTATCTCGGCTACAATCACCAGGATTTGCTTCAATTGTTTGTTCAATACTTGAGTCGACGTCAAATGATTCGTCTATAGTTCGCATCAATTGTTTGACGTCGCGAGTTGGCAAATAGGATGGAGTCCCTCCTCCCCAGAAGACGCTTGAAAGCTTCGGATGGTCCAGCCAATCCGCCCATTTAGTGATTTCGAGGTTAAGTGCCTTAACATATCGAGGCATTACAGATTCGATGCCAGAATAAGTGTTAAAGTCACAATACGGGCACTTTGTTTCACAAAAAGGTATGTGAATGTATAGCGCGATGCTTTTGTCCATTGTGAAGAGCCTTACTAGAACAAACCTTTTCTAAACATTATTCAAGAAATTAACGACATCGCCATCTTGCATAACGTAAGTTTTTCCTTCGGAACGTAAAACTGCTTGTTTTCGTGCTTCAGCGATACTTCGTACACGTGATAAATCAGTGTACGCAATAACTTCCGCGCGAATAAAGCCTCTTTGTATATCTGAATGGATTTTGCCAGCGGCTTCTACCGCTGTCATCCCCTTACGTATAGTCCATGCTCGAGTTTCATCTTCTCCAGTGGTTAAGAATGAAATAAGACCCAGTAATTCATAGGAAATTTTGACCATCCTGTCTAGACCAGGTTCTCCTGCATCAAGCGTGTCTCGAAAATCTTGTTCATCCTCAGGGTTCATTTGCCCAAGCTGCATTTCTAAGTCCCCGCATAACGCCGCTACTCCAATAGTAGAGCTTGCGAAAGTATTGATCATTGAATTTTCGATTTCGTGCGTTTGGAGTATGTCATTTTCATCAATATTGAAAACAATTATAAGTGGTTTAGAACTAAGTAATTGAAAATTTTCTAATAAAGGAGCCGCATCTTCTGGTAATTTTTGGTCCCGAACAGGGATCTCGTTCTCTAACCCTTCCTTGATATTAGTGATGAGCAGTTGTTCTTTGTTAAGTAAGTCCTTATCCGCTTGTTTAGCAGATTTTAATTGATTCGATATCCTCTCTTGTCGGCGCTCTAAAATTGCTAAATCTGAAAACATCAACTCTAATTGAAGGGTAGATGCGTCACGATAAGGATCTATAGAATCCTCGAAATTGGGAACAGAAGGGTTTTCAAACGCACGACTTACTAGGAGTAAGGCTTCACAGCGCTGCAGGACGTTTAGATACTCTCCCCCTATGCCTTTTGTTTTTCCTAACCCATCTGGAGATGTCGGGATATCAATATATTCAACTTCTGCATATATTATTTTCTTGGGATTTGAAATAGTTGCTAAATCTTCGAGTCGAAAGTCTGGAACTTTTGCCACACCTACGTTAGGTCTCGCCCCACTTGACTTAAAGGAAGCTGTTTCGGCATGTCCCTTAGTAACGGCATTAAAAATAGTAGTTTTCCCTGATTGTGGGAGACCAAATATACCTATAGCCAAAGGTGAACCTCGAGGGCAAACGTACGACCCTAGTATTTTGGGGTCGCCAACACTAAGATTTTAGCACACGTTAGGTAAGGGCGCCGATTAGGAAAATGATAGAGAATGTGAACAAAATTGCAGCGATCACAATTCCGATTGGAGGCCGACTGAGGAAGGCCAATGCCGCTTCATTACCATTGCGCTGGGCGTAGCCAATACGTTTTAGGATTCCGGCCCATCCAGATGTGGGTACCATTGCAAGCAAACTTAACTTGCGAGCAGTGAAGTGGACCAATCGCTCAAAGAAGGTAAAGAATTGCTCAAGAGGGTGTTGGATCAGTACTCTTACGGGAGTCTGGGCTTTTCGGTAGAACCAGTCGGTATCAAGCGTTACTGAAGACTCGCCCTTGAGCTTGTGCCGAAGCAACCAGGCTCCAATTGCTGTAAATCCAAGCATTTGTAGAGTACTTACGATGTGATCTGAGGTATAAGGCTCGTAGTGATTCGCGTAGGGTAGGACATCATAGAGTGCCCTTGGGTAGACACCAATGCCAACGCAAAGAGCAGCGGCAAAGAACATTGCGATGATCATGCCGCGGGGAACTGGATTAACTTTGATGTCGTCACGTCGAGGACCAAACCAGATGAAATAAGGAAGCTTCAGTCCCGTGTGTAAGAACGTACCGACGGATGCCAAGTACAATAGTGCCACCACCCAGGACATATGCTCTTCTTCCGCAGCAAAGATCACCATCGACTTCGACACGAACCCGCTAAACAAAGGGAATGCTGAAATGGCAAAAGCGCCGACCATGTAGAGAATCACCACAGTCCGCATACGGTCAGAAATCCCTCCAAGAGCCGTAAGGGTTCGTCGACCGGTCGCGTATATCGCTGCGCCCGCTCCCATGAAGAGCAAGCCTTTGTAAATGACATGTGCAAAGGCGTGTGATGCTGCACCGTTCAGTGCGACCTCAGTACCAATGCCTACCGCGGTGACCATGTATCCTACCTGGCTGATGATGTGGTAGGCAAGCAGTCGCCGTATATCATTCTCTAGTACGGCAAAAACTACTCCATATAGTGCCATGATCACGCCTAGGAAGATGAGGAGTTCCCAACCTGCGAAGCCACGAGCTAGTACATAGACAGCCGTCCTTGTAGTAAAGGCACTTAGGAATACGCTGCCCGTGATTCCCGCTTCCGGATAGGCATCAGAGAGCCACGCATGGAGTGGAACTATAGCAGCGTTGATTGCGAAGCCACCGAGAATTAGCCATCCAGCGATTGAGCCCTCAAAAATCGTGAAATCAAGTGATCCGCCAGCCCCTAAGTGCAATAGGATTCCAGCTAGCAACACGCTGCCGCCGACCATGTGTACGTAGAGGTATCGCGTTCCAGCTGCTTTTGATTGAGGGAAGCCTCCGGCCCAAATTAGGTAAGCAGATGTCAATGCCATAAGCTCCCAAAAGAGTATTAGCGTAAGGAGGTCTCCTGCGAAAACGACACCGATAGATGTGCCAGCGTATCCTAGCGCTGCAGACTGTTGGAAACGGTCGTTGAGGTGCCAGGCGTATATGCCCCCTAGAGTTGCGGCGATTGCAAAAACATACCCGAAGACAAGGCTGAGACGATCGACATGCAGGGGCTCAAGTTCAAGTGAAAGCCAAGTTAAGTTCCACGAAGAGCCATCATCAAGCACCCAAAATAATTGTCCGAGGACGAGCAATGGCGCCCCGATCGTGATCAGCCTGCGGGTATTCAAGTTGGGAATTAGTGCGACCAAGGCGGCTGCAATTAGCATTATGACCACAGGAGGTAGGCTACTCATTTTCTCGATTCTCCTCCACTGCATCGAGCTGTTCTCCAGTATATGGATCCTTGGTCCGCATTAGAAACGCATGACCTAGCCATTTAGAGATCCAAACAATGCCCAGGCAGGCAAATAGGCCAGCGGCAGCCCAGAATAGAAAGTTTTCGCTGCCCCAAAATAAACGGTGTCGATAGTCAACCAAGAACGTTTCTGCTCCTATCGAGATTACCAAGCCAATTATTATGGCAATTAAGCTGCTTCGTTCTATTCTCATTGGACACCACCAGCGATCGTGCTATTGAGTCCCGATGCGGAATCAGCTACCGCGTGGGCAAGGTTATAGAAATGGAAAGGAACATCCGGTAACACACCTAGTACGAGTGCCAGAACACCCGTGATAGCTAAGGGTATCACCATACGCATATCAGCCTCGCCATAGCGCGTGTGATCGGGCGATGTTCGCATAAATGCGCGAAGTATGATGGGGAATAGATAGCCTGCACTAAGTACACCGCTGACAAGATACACGGCCAAGAAAACCTGTTGCCCTACCTCAGCAGCACCCCATCCTAGGTACATCTTGCTTGTAAAAAGAACGAACGGCGGGATTCCGGCCATGCTTAATGAAGCTAGAGTGAAAGCCCCCATGGTTATTGGCATTTGCCTGCCAATGCCGTCGAGTTCACTAACGTTGTCCTTATGGGTTCGAACATGAATAGCACCCGCTACAAAGAAGAGAGTAATCTTGGTCACTCCATGCCCAACGATGTGGAGCAAGGCTCCTGTGAGTGCGATGGGTCCTAGAAGAGCGACTCCTAGGACTATGTAGGAAAGGTGACTGATGGTTGAATAAGCCAACCGACGCTTGAGATTGTCATGCCTGAGGGCTAGAGTAGAGCCAATAATGATCGTTGCTCCAGACATTACTGCAATGACAATCCATGCGCCCATCTCTTGGAGTAAAGCGGAACCAAAGACAAATACCATCACACGTACAATTCCAAAAACTCCCGCTTTTACGACGGCTACTGCATGGAGAAGCGCAGAAACAGGCGTCGGGGCGACCATCGCGCTCGGTAGCCAACTGTGTAAGGGCATGACTGCAGCCTTGACTCCCACACCTAGAGCGAGCATCCCAAAAAGTCCCCACTGAGTTGCCTGACTGAGGCTTGCTTGGTTGAGGAACCCACCAGCCGCAAACGTTGCATCGATGCCAAGCACGTGTACCCAGGCAGTCGCGCCGATTAGAAGGAGACCTCCGGATAATGTGTAGGTCAGATACTTTCGACCCGCAACGATGGCTTCTTCGGTTTCCCTGTGGGTTACTAGAGGGTAGGTAGACAGAGTTAGTAATTCATAAAATAGTACAAATGTGAGGAGATTTTCCGCGAGAGCGACTCCAATTGCCGCGCTAATACTAAGGGCAAACGCAGAGAAGAAACGCGTTTGTTTGTGTTCGTTCCCACCGCGCATGTAGCCTACTGCGTACACTCCCGCTAATATCCATAGACCTGATGCAAGACCTCCGAAAATCATGCCTGCTGGGTCAGCACGCAGCGCGATATTGATATCAGGCGAGAGTTCAACGATTGTCATTTGGGCGAGTCGGCCTTGACGTGTTTCGTTTAGCATTAACAAAACGACTGCAACGAGTAGGATTGCGGCTGCGGTGGACCAAGAATCCCTGAGGTTTGGATGACGGGAAGTCGTTAGAGCAATGAGTATGGCGGCACCGACCGGGATCAGGACAGCTATTAAAGGTAAAGGAGATGAGAAAATTTCGTTCATGACACCCCTGGCCTCAGGATGTTATCAATGATGACTACGTTAAAGACACCTATTGCCACGATTGCGACAGCAAGTATGACTAAGGGTGCCCATACATCGATCTGCGATTCCTTGGAACGTGCAACTTCTGCGCGTATAGAAGAACTAGTTGCCTCCTCGTGGCTATCATGAACTATCGTGGATTTCGCAGGTCTAAGATAAGCCTGCTCTAGCACCTTGAATAAATACACCGCGGTTAGCAGGCTACTTAGAAGTACTACAACTACTACCGCCCAATCACCTTGATTCAATCCTGCTTGAATCATGTACCACTTACTGAAGAATCCAGCAGTAGGAGGTATTCCCACCATCGAGATTGCCGCTAGGGTGAAGGCAGCCATTGTAACGGGCATACTTCGCCCCAAACCCGCAAAATTATGGACCTTTTGTAGCCCAACTTGTAGCCGTATCGACGCTGCAGCAAGGAAGAGCGTCGACTTCATGGCGGCATGATTAACGATATGCAAAAGTGCGGCAACGAAGGCAAGTGGGGTTGCGAGACCTATGCCAACCGCGATTAAGGCTAGCTGACTGATGCTGCTGTATGCCAACATCCTACGAATGTCTGTTTGGCTTGCTGCAGCAATCGAGCCAAATGCAATTCCGATGAGACCAAGGATGACGAGTGCATCGGCTACAGGGACGATGTTAGTAAGGTATCCATCAGGGAACACGCTCAAAAACATTCTTAACATGGCGTATGCAGCGACCTTGGTCATGATGGGAGAGATGAGTGAGTTCACCGAGGAAGGAGCATGCTGATATGCATCTGGTAGCCAAAAATGCATGGGGACAAGTCCCATTTTGAGGCCTAGCCCTGCAAATATGAGGACCGCACCAGCTTGAACAGCTCGCGTGGCTTCCGCATCGGGAAGTAGTAGCCGAGCCTCTTCCATATTTAAGGTACCTGTTGCGAAATAGATGAAGCCGACACCTAGAAGATAAAAAGCCCCTCCTATGGATCCGATGATGAGATAGCGAAACCCTGCCAGCATCGCGTTACGGCCACCAATGAAGACCAGAGCGTAGGCTGAGAGAGAGGAGATTTCAAGGAAGACGAAAAGATTGAATAAATCTCCCGTAACAACGATTCCCGTCAGCCCTCCTAAAAGGAGGAGCACGAGGGAGTAGAAAGTTCCCGTACTACGGTCAGCAGATTCTTTAAGGACCC
>VFHU01000001.1 GCA_009391465.1 SAR202 cluster bacterium | reverse complement strand
AAAAAAAATATTATTCAGGAGGACAATCCATCGGGTTACTCCGCAACACATCAAATTGAATCCTATTTTAATCATCAGGCAAAAAAGTTCTCCAAGAGATTCGACGCAAATTCATATCTGCGAATTTTGAATGCATGGCAGAGGCATTCAGTAGACAATAAAAGTAAAAACATTGGATTGCTGAATGAGGATTTTAAGGCATTGATTATTTCGATTGATTCAGATGTCTGCTTTTATCCAGACGAACAAAGGGAACTTCATGATTATCTAAAATCAAATGGATTAAATTCTCAGATACATGAGGTTCATTCTGAGAAGGGGCATGATTCCTTTCTTTTGGAGCCAAACCTGTATCACGAAACTATTTCTAATTTCTTGAGAGAATGACGAGAATTAATTTGAAAAAATTGATTGTTCTACTGCTACCTGCCTTGGTGAGTTTGGGGCAAGCTGAAGTTATTAATAATTCGGCTCAAAGAACTATCCTGATGGTGGATGATCACCACATACTATACAGAGCGGGCACTGTCAGGAAATTGAATCCCCTACAGAGGTATTCCGGCAAACCAATTATAGCTGCAGATAAACCATGGGAAACAACAGTTGCTTACTGCAGTGTCTACAGGGATCCAGCCAACGGTAAATACAAACTTTGGTATCAAGCTTGGCCGGGAAGGTCGGGTTGTTATTTGTGTTATGCAGAATCAGATGATGGAATAAAATGGATAAAGCCCGAAATTGGTCTGGTGAAATTCAATGGTTCATTAAAGAACAATATCCTTTTTAAAAACGGCTATGGAGCTTCCGTGATTTATGATGTTAAGGATCCGGATCCCAATAAAAGATTCAAATCTGCTTTTTGGGAACAGGATTTAAGCAAGGGCATAAAATATCCAGGAATGTGTATTGCTTATTCAGCAGATGGCATTAATTGGAAAAAGCATTCAGGCAATCCAGTCATAAAAGGTTCCTACGGCGATTACATTCAACCACCACTTGAAACCGACATCACTCAAAAGAACGATCAGGGCAAACCAATTTCAGTTAGTGATGTAATTGATTTGATTTGGGATCAGAATAGGGAGGTTTATGCGGTATATGCAAAAACTTGGCTAGATGGCCCCAACGGAGACATGCACTGGAAACGAGCTGTTGTTAGAACAGAGAGTAAGGATTTTTTGAATTGGAGCACCCCAAGGCTGATTATTTGGCCCGATGAGTTTGACAGTATCGAGGACGAGGCTGAAACAGACAGAACTGCAGGGGGAGGGGGAAGTGATGGAGTTCAGCTTCATAGCGGCCCGGCATTTTACTACAACGATTTGTACTTCTCGATGTTACAGGTCATGGATTCCGGTGGAACGGGTAACATGCCGATCGAACTTGCCTTAAGCAGAGACGGATATAATTGGAAAAGACCCTTTAGAAAAAAATGGTTTATTCCCCCTCTTGATGACAAGAAACTGTATGACGCGAGCCTGATCTGGAGCAACGCCACTCCCATATATTTTAAGGACTTCTTCAGATTTTACTATGGCGCCTACGGCAAACCATGGAATTCCTCAGATGGCAGGCAAATATCAGGTATTGGTTTTGCTGAAATGCCTAGAAACAGATTTGCAGGAATAAGACCACGCAAAAGAATAGGTCAAATCACTCTTAAAACCGTGAATCTAGATGGTGTAAAAAGAATCGAGGTAAATGGTGATGCTTCAAAGGGTTCAATCCGAGTTGAGGTTCTTAACGACTCTGGCTACAGAATAAACGGTTTCACCAAGGCCGATTCAGTTCCAATGAAAACTGATTCCCTCAGAAACATTTCGGCTTGGAAGAGTGAATCAATAAGTCAACTGGCAAAGGGTCGTTATAGATTGAGAATACACCTTGAAAACGCTGAGGTGTATGCAGTCACAATCGTAAATTAACATTTCTTAGGCTAAAAGGATTCCATTTAATATTCCTATAATCATAAATATTTTTGATTTAATTCAGTTTTGTGACAATGTTTTTACAGCTAATTAATAGGAATTAATCATGTTTAACATAATCGTGGGTACGAATCGGGAGGGCAGCTTGTCACTTGTTGCCGCACAGGATATTTCAGCAATTTACACTGATTTGGGCATAGAGAATCAGCTGCTTTTACTTTCAGATTTGCCCCCCGAAACTTTTTCTCCGCAGGCTTATGCTGATAAGCCTGAATCTGTCGTTGAAATGACACATGAGGTTCTCAAGTCTTCAGGGTTGGTGGTCGTAACCCCTGAGTATAATGGAAGCATGCCAGGTGCGCTTAAGTTGTTTATTGATCTTTTGCCCTTTCCAGAAAGTTTTGAGGGGCGCCCGGTCAGTTTTGTGGGATTATCGGCCGGACAATTTGGGGCTTTAAGACCGGTTGAGCACCTGCAGCAGATATTCGGATACAGGAATGCACACATTTTTCCAGAGAGAGTTTTTATTCCAAGGGCTCATGAGTCAATTAGCCATGCCGATGGAATTACAGATGAGGATTTGCAGTCACGTTTAAAGAAACAAGCTGAAGGCTTTGCAGGATTTTGCCGAAAACTGGGCTCTCTTGAATAAAATTAGTTCTTAACCCAAATCGTCTAGAGGATGGATAATGAATTGATATATCATAAGGCACATGATGTCCTCATCACTCAGAGTGTTGTTGTCATTGGAAAAAAATCCTACCAGTTAAGCAACATCGAATCCACAGAGTGTCTAATGGAAAAGGGTATCCATAGAAAGATACTGGGTATTCGAATATTATGGTTAATTTTCATTGTCTGGATTCCTTTCATTTTAACATTAATAGTTGCGATTCTGGTGAATGAGAAGGCAATGATGGGAAGCCTAAATTTTGGGGTTTTGGGTCTTATTCTTTGTTTCGGATTACTTGTGGAATCCTTCTCTAAGAGATGTTGGTTGGTTATTAATGATGACAAGATAATTGCGTTCAAGGATAAGGAATACGCTGATATTTTGTCCCAACAAATCATCTCAGCAAAAGCCCATGCATCTTTAGACAACCATTGATCAATGCCAGAAGGCCCTGAGATTAAAAGAGCAGCTGACAGAATTTCAAAAGCACTTGCGGGACAGGAGGTTGAGAAGATTCGTTTTCTTTACCCCTCCATTTCTAAACATCAGAAATTAATATCTGGGGCAAAGGTCACTTCCGTTAATTCCCATGCCAAGGCGATGCTGATTAATTTTGACAATGGTTTCACACTTTACAGTCACAATCAGCTCTATGGAAAATGGACCATCAACATGCGTACAACCGCAAACAGATCAAGACGATCATTGCGGGTTGAATTTCTGACGTCTAAAAAGGCAATCAGATTATGGTCCGCAACTGATATTGAATTAATTTCGACTGATAAGGTTAAATCACACCCATTCATAAAGAATCTTGGGCCTGATGTATTGTGTGATTTCGTTGATTACTCGGTCTTAAGCGATCGTCTGCAGTCAAAGGATTGTCGAAATAGGATGGCTGCCCATCTCATGCTTGATCAAAAATCATTTGCAGGTTTGGGTAATTATCTCAGGAGTGAAATACTTTTCTTCGCCAATATCAATCCGCACTTAAAGCCGCGGGAACTCGATTCAAATTCACTTTTGAAATGGGCAATGAGTATCAAGGACATAAGTATGCGGGCTTATCTCAATAATGGAATTACTGTTTCAAAGGACATTGAAGAGCAGGGAAAGCTAAATGGAGAACCGAGAAGGTACTGGCGTCATTATGTGTTCACTCGCAATGATAGGCCCTGCAGGATCTGCAGTTCCAAAATAGTCAGGCTTCGTTTTGGAGGGCGCCGATTGGACTATTGTCCAACTTGCCAAGATTAAGATGGGGAAAATATTAGCTCGCTAAAAAGCTTTAAATTACTTGTCTTACTTTTCTGGATTTACTCTTGGACAGCTCTTGCAAATTCCTTTAATTCTCCAGGAATTATTGTAACCGGACTGGCTGTATCTATTGTTTCCCATGGCCCATTAATCGATGAGGCAGCCTGTAGTTTGCCTTCAAAGGTGATGGTGATCGTTCTGTCACTATTTCTTTTTATAGAAATAGTAGGCTTGGATGCCTGATCTTTAACCACAGTAAACAAGCTGGAAGCAAGCAGTTGATATCCGTCATTTCCAAATAATCTCATTTCGTATTCACCTTCTGGAAGAACTGCCATATCGAAACTTAATTGGCCGTCTTCAATTGGTTGATTCCCTGTTTTTGTGCCGTCTGTGTACAACCACATTATGGAGGGAATGGCTGGTGCTTCATCTCCGGCATTGTAGATGCCAATCCAGTCCAGTGCTGTCGGATTTGGGTTCGTAAAATTCAACGTTATCTTCTCTTCAAAACTGAAGGAATCCTTGGATGGGGAAATGGTTGGTCTTTCCGAAACACTAAATTCCGCACTGGATAAAAGTTCGTAGCCATCATTGGAATAAAGTCGTGCTTCATAATCTCCCGGTACGGGTAGGCCATCCACAAAGACAACCTGTCCTTTTTTAATTGTTTCATTGCCTGACTTTGTTCCATCGCAATACCACCAACTGATAGATGGTATTGCTGGAGCCTCAGCTCCAAGTTGATACAATCCAATCCAGTCCTTTTTGGTTCCCGATGATCTGTCAAATAAGACAGTTATCTTCTCATCCACCTTAAAATTATGCCTCGGTAAACTAAGTATTGGATTGATTAGTTCCTGATCAGTTTTTTCGCCGTTTAATTTGAAATTATCCAGCCGAACAGTTGTTAAGCTGTCACTTGCTCCGGCAATTAGGAAGACACCAACCTCAGACACACTATTAAGCGCTGCATTTGATGGTGCCCCGAATTTTACCTCATCGCCTACCGAGTACCAGTACCCTGAATCAAGGTTTGCGCTTATTTCATTCCAACCGTCGGAATTGGGCAGTTGATCAATGTCATACATAAAAAGCTGGTTGGACTCAATTGACAGAAAGTAAAAGCTCACCGAAGTAAGGTTTGAATTTTGGGAGACCCAAATATCTGTGGAAATCCGTTTAACTCTAGGATCATTGTAATTACCGGTGAAAGCTCCCTCCATAACGCCGTTGTTTGCAAAAATCCATACGTTTTCATCCTCTAATTTCACTTCGAGACTTTTAGTTTCGGAGGACCAGTTAGGAAAATATGTTTCCCCTTCAACATCAACATTCCATCTTCTTGTATTTTCGTTCGTAGAAAATTGTTCGTGGACCAGACTTTCACTTGTGTTCACTTGGCCGGACTGAAATTTCACCTGATCCAACCAAGCCGCATCTTTTCCTGAACTCAGATACTTATCCTTCTTATAAACCCATCTTAACTGGTGTCTGCCGGATCCAATAGAGATGCTCATTTTATTCCAGTCAATCTCACCTGATATTCTTCTTTTCTCAGAGCCGTCGACAAGTAGGGCCAAGTAATCCCAATCAGTTTCTGAGGATACTTTCCACTGAAAACTCAGCACGCCCGGCCCCTGGATAGTGGTTTGAACCCATGTCTGCTCGTTGTTATGGATTGTCCCTGACTGCGCAGAACTCGAGTTCGCAATCGAAGCTGTCGCCATTTGTCCTGTCCAATTAGCATCACCACCATTACTCCAAATCAACATGCTTGCATCAAGTGCTTCTGCCAATGGAATAACATCAATAAATTGAAGTTCTGCACTTAAACTTGTTACAGAGCCGTAGTTATTTGAAACGACAACATAATATTTGCCCGAGTCATTATCTCTTCCCGCATTTTTTAATGTTAATAACGATTGATTCTCGCCTGAAATAGGTTTTCCATTGAAATACCACTGGTAATCCAATGGGCCAGTTCCGATTGCATCAACACTAAACGACACATCAGATCCAGGTTCGATTAATATACTTTTTGGCTGCACGACAATGGAGGGTTTTTTGGTCTGATTCCCAGTTTCACTGCCTATTCTACCCTCAATCCAATCAACATACTTTGATACCCTTGCGTAAATGCCGTATTTATTTGCCCTGGCACATCCATGACCCCAACTCACAACGCCGACCTGCAACCATTCGCCGTTTTCTTTGACTATAAGCGGCCCTCCGCTGTCTCCCTGACATGAATCTTTGCCCCCTTTGGAATAACCTGCAGCAAGCATTTCCTGTGTGATATCACCACCATATGACTGTGCCTTGTTTGCAGTCGCATTACTGACTATTGGAAGACTTACCTGCCTTAAAACATCAGGGTAATCACCGTCCTCCCACAATGCCCCCCAGCCTATGACCGTTGCATTTGTGCCGGTTTTTGGGAGTGAGCTTCTATTGTTTAGATTTAATAATTGGACATTGTTTACCGGTCTCTCCAGTTTCAATAGAGCCACATCGTTGACCATTGTATCATCATCGTAATCAGGATGAATGATAACCTTCGATACTCTGATTTTTTGACTTACCTCGCTGAGCCTGTGGGCCCCGACCGCAACAGTATATATTTTGGAACTTCTCGCATTTCGCGATCGGTCAACAACACAGTGAGCGGCTGTAAGCACCCATTGAGGGGCAATCAGGGATCCTCCGCACCAGTGAGAATCGTATTTATTCAGGGATACAATCCACGGCCAGTCTGTTTTGTTAGCTATCTCGCCACCAACAATCAACCGCTCGTATTTTGATGTGAACTTTGCGTCAATCGAATCAACATTGATAACTCCACCACAGCAATCTTCGGTATTGTATTCGATCTTATCGCCACTTCCCATTACGTTAAAAGTTAGAAACAAAATACAAAACAAAGTCGAAATTTTATAATTATTAATTATATTATTATTCATTTGAGGC